>JAYWBT010000042.1:0-7006 GCA_043781235.1 Deltaproteobacteria bacterium | reverse complement strand
GATGGCTGCCACGCCCGCGAGCGAGGCGCGCTGGCGCGAGTCAATGATGCGCGCGTGCAGCTCGCGCTTGGCGATCACCAGCTCCTCCGTCTGCCAGGTGCCGAAGCCGTTGCCGTCGAGGCCGAGCGACAGCCCTTCGCGCAGGTGCCACATCGCGCGCAGGCCTCCCCCCCAGCGCTGGAGGTACGGGTCGGCGATGCTCACCGAGCCGTAAGGGAAAAGCTCCAGCCGCTTCGCTTCCCGGAGGGGACGGCGCTGCACGGCGTGGATCTCGTCCGCCGCGGCAGGCTTCTCCTCCCCGAGCGAGGCGGTGGCGATGAGCAAGGTGGCGCAGAGCGGCAGGAGGCGCATGGCGAGCGGAACATGTGTTCCCATTGCCAGCCAGGCAACCCCTTGCACTTGCCGCACCGAGCACCAACTTTGCGGCGTCATGTACAGACGTCTAACGGCGAAGGCAGCACCAGCTCGCATCCACTCGTGGACAGTTGCCCGCGAGGTTGCCATTGCTGTTGCCGCTGCCGCTGCCTTAGCCGGCGGCGGCGGCGGGTGCGCGCGGAGCGACCTCGGCTCGCCCTGTCATCTACAGGACGCCAACGGCGCGGAGGTGAAGCCGCAGCCCGGCCGCGAGTACCTCTACCTGGGATCGAGCGAGTGCGAGTCCTTCACCTGCCTCGCCACGCCCGGCTCCGGCGGGCCGTATTGCTCGCAGGCCTGCACCGGCCCTGGCGCCACCTGCCCGTCGGGCCTCTCCTGTGGACAGCTGACCCTCAACGATGCGTACCTCGCGGTGATGAAGGCGCGCCTTGCGCCCGATCGATACCAGGCGCTGTTCGGCCAGTTGACCAGCTCGTACTACTGCGTCCGCAGCGCGAAGTGAGCTAAGAGACGGCCCATGCGCCGCTTCTGGTCTGTCTTCGCCTTGCTCCTGACAATCTCTTGCCACGGCGCAGCCCGTGAGGCGAAAGATGCGGGCGTGAGCGCATTGCCCGCTGCCGCAATCCGATTCGAGACACCGCGCGGCCCCTGGATCGTGCGCGTCGAGATCGCGCACGCCGATCAGGACCGCGCGCGCGGGCTGATGTTCCGCCGCGACCTCCCGGCCAACCGCGGGATGATCTTCATCTTCGACGAGACCAGCGAGCACGTGTTCTGGATGCACAACACCCTCATCGGCCTGGACATGATCTTCCTCGGAGAGGACCGGGGGGTGGTGGGCGTGGTCGAGCGAGCCGCGCCGCGGACCGACACGTCGCGGACGGTGGGGAAGCCCTCGCGCTATATGCTCGAGGTGTCGGGCGGCGAGGCGGCGGCACACGGAGTCGGACCCGGAACGCGCGCGGTGTTCATCGACGTGCCGGAGTAGCTCACTTGCGCTGGAGCAAACCCTGCGCGACGTCGAACCCCAGGCTCTCCTCCATCATGCGCTCCACCAGCTCCTCGAAGTCGCGCCGCGCCTGGGCGTCCCTGAAGAGGAAGCGGATGCCCATGCCCGGGTCCTCGCCCCGCGGCACGGCGGCCTCGGCGGGGAGGATCCAGGTGACCTCGCCGTCGAGCTGCACCGGCTCGGAGAGCGCCGGGACCACCAGCGCGAAGAGGAAGCGGGTGCCGATGGGCAGCGGCCGGGCGGTCTTGATGAAGGTGCCGCCCTTGGAGATGTTCCTGGTGTAATCGGAAAAGAACGAGTTCATCCGCTCGTAGTCGACGCGGAGCCGCACGGGCGCGCGGATGTTCGTGCGCAGATCCTCGGGGTTGATCTCTTCGGAGCGCGCCATCGCCTTGCAGAATGACAGGACGAAGGACTCGGGAGCAAGGCTGCTCGGGCGCGAGGGCTCGGGAAACCGGCTTCTGGAACGCCGTGGGCCGCGCGCGTACCTCGCGGGCCTCGCGCTGCTCTCGGTGGCGGCGGCGTTCCTTCCGCTTGCCGATCACCTCGGTTACGAAGCGGCGGAGTTGGTCGCGCTCTATGCGGGGCTGTTCGGCGCGGCGCCCGGCATCGCGGCCGCGCGCCTCGAGCGTGCTCCCTCGCGCGCCCTCGCCCGCGCGCTCCCGTTCGCGCTCTTCGCGCTGGCGCTGCCGGTCGCGGTTCTATTGCTCAACGGCCTGCGCAGGCCAGCGTGCGATCCGCTCGCCGGCCTCTGGCTCTACGCCGCGCTCGCGGTGCCGTCGGCGCTGCTCGCGGCGGCTCTGGGCGTGGCCTGCGGGTATCTGGCGCCGCGGCGCGCCCCCTGGCTGGTGGCGCTGGTCTTTGCCGCTTCGCTCGCGGTGACGCTGTGGCCGGTGTGGCGCGGGCCGCAGATCTTTGCCTTCCACCACCTCGGCGGGATGTTCCCGGGGCCCATCTACGACGAGGCCATCGCGGCGACGCCGGCGCTCTGGATCTTTCGCGCCGGGACGTTGTTGTACACGCTCGCGGCTTGCGGGGTCGCGCTGCTCGCGGGCGGCACGCGCGGCCGCGGGCTCCTGCTCGCGCTGGCGGCGGGCGGGGCCGGCCTCTTCCTCTCGCTGCACGCGGAGCGCTTCCACTGGGAGGCGAGCTCTCCGCAGATCGACCGCGAACTGGGCGGCCTTTTGCAAACCGCACACCTGGTGCTCCACTTTCCGCGCGAGAAGAAGGAGGCGGAGCGATCGCTGCTGGCGCGCGACGCAGAGGCGTCCTATCGCGCGGTTCGCGCCTTCGCCGGCCTCGAGGTCAACGCGGCGGCGCCTAAGATAGACATATATCTATATAGAAGTCCGTCTGAGAAGCGCCGCCTGATCGGGGCCGCGGACACCAGCTTCACCAAGCCCTGGCTGCGGCAGATCCACAGCAACGACGCGCCCGCGCCGCACCCGATCCTCCGGCACGAACTGGTGCACGCGGTGCTGGCCGAGGTGGCGCGCGGTCCGTGGGGCGTGCCCGGGCTGGTGCCGCAGATGGCGCTCATCGAAGGCATCGCCGTGGCCGCGGACTGGCCACCGGGCGAGCTCACCGTGCACGAGGAGGCGCGCGCGCTGCGCGAGCTGAAGCTGATGCCCGACGTGACGCGGCTCTTTACACCCGGGCTCTTCTACGCGGAGTCGGGGCCTCGCGCGTACACCACCGCGGGGTCCTTGGTGCGCTTTCTCTGGGAGACGCGCGGCCCCGGGTATTTGCGCGAGGTGTACGCGGGCCGCGCGGCGCTCGGAGATCTGCAGGTGCTCGCCGAGGCGTATGGGCGTTTTCTCGACGCGCTGCCGGCCTCGCCGCGCGCGGTGGCGCTCGCGTCGCAGCGCTTCTTCGCTCCCGCCATCATGCGCAAGCCGTGCGCGCACGAGGTAGCCGGGCTCGAGCGGGACGCTGTGGCCGCCGGGCAGCGCGGCGACCCCGCGCGCGCCGAAGAGCTGTGGTCCCGCTGCAGCGCGCTCGAGCCCGACGATCCCGCGCCGCTCGCGCAGTTGGGCCGGGCGCAGCTCGCCGCGGGACAGCTTGCGGCTGCACGCGCCACGCAGGAGCGCGCGCTGCGGCACCCCAAGCTGTCGCGCCCACTGCGCGCGCAGCTGCTGACCGAGGCGGGAGACGCGGCGTGGAAAGCGAGCGACCTCTCCGCGGCGGCGGCGCGCTTCGACGAAGCGGCTGCGCTACCCCAGGCGGAGCCAGGCGAGCGCGCGCTGCAGTTGCGCCGCCGCGCGCTGGCCGATCCGCAGAGCTGGCCCGCGCTGCGCCCGCTGCTCGCCGACGGCGACACCGGCCCCGCGGTGTGGCTCGCTCTCCGCGACCTCGACCTCGCGCGCCCGGCCGACGGCGTCTTCGCCTACCTGCTCGCGAAGCAGCTGCAGAACCATGCCGCCTGGGCAGAGTGCGCCGGCTACGCGCGCGCGGCCCTCTCGCGCCCGCTGCCGGGGTCGCTCTTCCGCCAGGAGGCGCTGCGAATGCAAGGCATCGCGGCGTGGCATCTGGGCGACGACGCTTTGGCGCGCGCCGCCTTCACCGCGCTGTCCGCGGGCGCTCCGCCCGGACGAGCATTGGAGTCGTCTCGCTGGCTCGAGCTCCTCGCGCGCTGACCGCCGTCTGTCAGGCCGCAATAGGGGCAGCCAGAGCAGTGATCAGAGTACCGATCCCTTCGGCCGCTGAAGGTCGATTACCTGCGGGGGTGGCCCGACGATTTGCACCTGGTTGCCAAGTGTCGCGCGTTTTCCCCCGTGCGAATGCGATTTCCAGATCATCGCCAGCATCCGCCCGTTGACCCAGAAGAAGCGGTACACTTGGTACGGAAAAAACGTCCGGAAGAAGACGACCCAGCCGGACGGCTTCATCGCGAACTTCACCATGTCATTGGTCATGCGCCACCCTCACTCCGGAATGAACCACCAGCCAGGCCGCGCCTTTGCTTTGTACAGAAAAAGAAAGTGCAGGATCGACTTGATCCAGTGTCCCGCGGAGCCGATCTCGCCGGTCGTGTAGCGGAGGTCGCGACCGTAAACGGGAAAGCGTTGGTAGTCGGGCACCACCGGGTACATCGTCATCGACGCGGCGGTGCCCCGCCAGAAGTGCGCCCCTGCGGAGGCGACGCACGCGGCCCCCATCGTGGCGAGCGAGGCGCTCTTTGTCGGCAGCTGGGCCCCGGACTCGATCATATCGACGATGCTATGGGCAACCGTGCGTCCGATGATCCCGGACGGCATCCCGGTGCGCGGCGGAGATGGCGAGATGACGGTGCCGTTCTTGCTCTTGCGAGGCCGTGAGATCGCGTGGGGAGGCGCGAAGGCGATGCCGGCCGCGAAGACGTTCCGGTACTTCGGAGACTGGTAGGTCTTCGGCCAGTCCTCGGCACGCCACTCTTCGTAGGGCTTCGCGCGGTAGTCCGCGTCGACCTTCATGAACCCGTTTGGGGCGAAGAGCTCGCTCGTGATGTCGCCGCCGCTCTCGCCGAAGGCGCGCAGATCCGCCCCACGGAACGGCGGCAGCAACATCGCGAAGTCGAAAGGCAGTTGGTGCGATTCTCCGTCCAGCGTCTCGTAGTGGACCACGCCAGGGTCGACCTTCTGCACGTGGACTCCGGTGATCCACTCGACGCCACGCTCCGCGAAGAGAGACTCGGTGAAGAGCTTTCCGGGAATCACGAAGCCATTGGCCCGGAGCTGCATCCCGTCGACGCCGAAGTCGCCGAGCTCGGCCTCGTTGGTGAGGTAAACGATGCGCGCGCGGTCGCGGACCCCGGCTTTCCTGATCTCGAACTCGAGGTTGAACGTGTACTCGAACGCCGCGCCCTGGCAGGTGCAGGTCCCGTGGCCGGTCCCGACCACGAAGGTGAGCTGCTCGCCGGCCTTCATGAGAACGATCGAGGCCGCGAGCTTCTTCGCCGTCTCGGCCGCGTGGTCGAAGGTGCAGACCGATAAACTGTTGCCCTCCGGCCCGAGCCCAGGCGTCGCGCCGAAGTTGAGCTTCGGCCCTGTGGCGTTGATCAGATAGTCGTACTGCAACTCTTCGCGGAAGCCTTTCCGCTCCGGATCGGTCCGCTCGACGGTCACGAACGGATGCGGTGCTTTGGCCGACCCTTCGGGGTGCAGCTCTACAACACGGGCCTGCTCGTAGCGGACCCCCATCCGCGCGTAGACCGGCGCCAGCTCGAAAGTGACGTCCTCTTTCGTCATCAGGCCCACGCCGACCCAGATATTGGATGGAATCCAATTCCAGAGACGATTCGGCGTTACCACCAGGACCTCGTGCTCGCGTCCCAACTTCCGGCGGAGCTCCAGTGCCGCAGTGTGTCCAGCCACGCCCGCCCCGAGAACGATGACCCGCGCCATGGCAAGCTCCTCGGCAAACGCGAGTGGGCCGCGGGGGCCGTCGCATCTACCAGGAGGTCCGAGCCGGCTGGAGCAAAAAAGGGTTCAAACAACCTCGACGGGCGTCGCCTTCCCCGCGAAGAGCTCCTGGTTCCCCGCCGGGCGCACACTGCGGACCGCGACCTCGAAATAAAGCCGCTCGCCCGCCAGCGGGTGGTTCAGGTCCACCACCACGAACTCGCCCTGCACTGCGCGCACGGTGATGGGATAGCTCTCCCCTCCCGACGCGCGAGCGAGGAGCGACACGCCCGGCTTCAGCTCGGCGTCCGGCGGGAAGACGGTCCTCGGCAGCGAGACGAGGTTGTCCTCGTTGCGCGCGCCGTACGCATCCTCGGGCGGGATGCTGAACGAGGCCTGCTCGCCCTCGCGCAAGCCCTCGAGTGCGCGCTCCAGCGCCGGCAGGATCTGCCCGGTCCCGTGAAGGTACTCGATGGGTTTCCCCTTGCTCGTCTCCACCACCCGTCCCGACCCCAGCCGGACTAGATAGTCGAGCAAGACGACGTTCCCGTCCCTCACCGTCATCGCCACCTCCTCGGGTAAGGGTGGGCATGTCCCGCGGGCGACGAAACCCTCAGCTCGCGGAACCTTCCCTGGGCCCGGCCGGCAGGGGCGCTGCCAGCAAGGCAGCGGCGAGCGTCGCCATGGCCGCGCCCAGCCCGAGCGCGGCGGAAGGCGACACGCGATCCCAAAGCACACCCGCCAGCACCGAGGCGACCAGCAGGCCTGCGCCCGAGGCGAGGTTATAGAGGCCGAGCGCCCGCCCGCGCGCCTTCGGCCCTACCGCCGCGGCCACCAGTGCCCGCTCGCTTCCTTCGGTGAGTCCGGCGACGAGGCCGTATGCCGCGAAGAGCATCAATGCGTGCAGCGGACGGCTCGCCAGCGCGAAGCCTGCGTAGCAGACCGCGTACCAGACCCAGCCGGCGGCGAGCGCGCCCTGGCGTCCCAGCCGGTCGGCGGCGCGGCCCAGCGGCCAGGAGCAGAGCGAGCGCACCGCGTGCAGCAGCATCCACAGCAGCGGGAGCTGAACGGTGGGGACGCCCAGCGCCTGCGCCCTCAAGAGCAACAAAGCGTCGGTCGAGTTGCCGAGCGCGAAGAGCCCGATGGCCGCGAGTAGCCGCCGGGGCACCCGACGCGGCGCCCCAGGAGTGATCGATTCGATCACCGTTTTCGATAACGACTGAGCCGGCTCGCGCACCAGCAC
>JAYWBT010000041.1:0-7015 GCA_043781235.1 Deltaproteobacteria bacterium | reverse complement strand
CAGCCCGCGAGCGGCGATCTCCTGTCGGAGCCGCAGATCGTGGCGCGCCTCGCGCAGTCGACGTTGGGCGGGCAAAGCCGCATTGCCTGGGCCTCCCTGGCGCGCGATTACGATGCAATCCGCGATTTGATTGAAAAAGTGATTCCCGGCGCGCAGCAGTACAACCAGCGCGTCCGCAAGCCGGGCGGCTTCTACCTGCCGAACGGTCCGCGCGAGGGCACCTTCCCCACCGCGGGCGGCAAGGCGCGCTTCACGGTGCATCCCCTGCCGAATCGGCAGCTCGAGCCCGGGCAATTGCTGATGATGACGGTGCGCAGCCACGACCAGTACAACACCACCATCTACGGCCTCGAGGATCGCTACCGCGGGCTCGCCGACGAGCGCCGCGTAATTCTAATGAACCGCGACGACCTCCAATCGTTGGGATTGAAAGACAAACAGATCGTCGACTTGACCAGTCACTTCCGCGGCGAGACCCGCACGGCGCGCCGCTTCGTGGTCGTGCCCTACGACATTCCGCCGGGCTGCGCCTGCACCTACTTCCCGGAGGCGAACGCCCTCGTGCCCGCGCGGCAGGTCGCGCACACGAGCAACACGCCCGCCTCGAAGTCGGTCGTGATCACGGTCGCGCCGGCCCGCGACGCGCCGGCCTTCGACCCGGAGCGGACGCCCGAGGCGCAGGGGCATCGATAGAGGTCTTTGCGCGCTGCCCTTCCATTTTCCCCCCAGCTCTCCGTACAATCGCCCCGTGGCCCGTGAAGCTGCCGTGTGGTTCGTCATGATCGACGGCAAGCAGGAAGGTCCGCTGAGCCGGGCCGAGGTCGGCATCGAGCTCGCGAGCGGCGACCTCGATGGCGAGAGCTACGTCTGGCGCGAAGGCATGGCGGGCTGGGTCCCGGCTGGCAAGGTGGGCGAGCTCGCCGGGCTCTTTGCCACGCAGGACGCGCCGGCGCCAGTGCCGCCGCCTCTGCCGCCGGGCGCGCTCCAGCCGCGCGGTGCCAAGGGGGAGGTGAGGCCCCTCGAGAGCAAGCCCAAGAAGCAAGAGGCCGGCAAGGGCATGCGCGAGTTCGACACCGGGCACTTCCGCCTCTCGGACCTGGACGGGCACGACGCCGCTCCGACAAAAAGTTCCGGCGGCGGTGGCTCGAAGCTGAGCGAGTTCGACACCTCGCATTTCAGATTGGCCGACCTCTACGCGGGCAGAGAGGCGCCGGACCCCGCCAAGCTGACGCTGCAGCTCGACGGACCCGTCTACACGCCGGGCGTGGTCGGCTACGTCGACCCGCTCTCGCCCACGGCGCCGGCGACCTCCAGGGCCAAGCCCGCGCCGGGTGCAGCACCAAAACCACAAGTAGAGGTGAAGCTGGTCTCGCGCGCGGCGAAGCCGCTGCCGCAGCCGCGCGCCCCCGCAGCAGCGCCGCGCGCCGCGAAGAAGCCTGCCCCAGCGGCGGTGCCTTTCGATCCCAACCGCACCATGACCGACGAGCTGCCGCTCGGCGAGCAGGTCCACCAAGCGCACCTCGCGAAGGAGCTGTTCGAGGCAGGGCTCTCGGGCGCGTTCCATGCCGCGGACCTGGCCGACTGGGCCTCGTCGGAGCTCTCGGCTTCCGCCGCTGCCAGCGCGCCCGCCGCCGCGAAGCCTCGGCCGGTCAGCGCGCCGCCGCCCGCCGGCGCAGCGAAGGCCCCCACGAACGGCAAGGCCGCCAGGCCGAAGTCGGCGCCGCCGTCCGAAGCGGCACCGCAGAAGCCGCGGCCTGCAGCAGCGGCGCCCGCGTCGGAAGTGGCGCACGGCGGCGGCTCGCCCGCGATCGCGGCGCTGGTCGCGGGAGGCGTGTTCCTCGTGATCGCGATCCTCTGGCTGCTGCTGCGGTGACGGCGCGGCAGCAGATAGGCCGGGCGCCGACCGCTCATTCTGGTTAAGTTGCAGGTCGAACTGCACGAATGACCGCTGCCGGCCGGCTGATCTGGTGACCGCCGCGCGACGCCAGAAAAGGATGAGCTCGTGAGCAGGCAACACGACGCGGCCCGCAAGACGATGCTGACGAAGGCCCTCTCGTATCCCGGCGCGTGGGAGGACCACCCCTGGGGCGAGACGGTGGTGAAGGTCGGCAAGAAGATCTTCGTTTTCATCGGACGGGCCGAGACCGGCTTTGGCTGCTCACTCAAGCTCGACCGGACCGGCGAAGTGGCGCTGACCACGTTTCCCTGGGTGTCGCCGACTGGCTATGGCCTGGGCAAGAGCGGCTGGATCACGGCGCAGTTCGAGCCCAAGCAGGACGTGCCGGTGCCTCTCTTGCTGGAGTGGATGGAGGAGAGCTACCGCGCGATCGCTCCGGCCAAGGTGGCGACGGGGGCGCCCCAGGCGAGGCCCGCGGCCAGGAGCGAGGCCCCGGCAACCAGAGCGCCGGTGAAGAGCGATGCGGCGGTCGCCAAGGCGCCGGTCAAGAAGACCGCTGCGAAGAAGACGGCTGTTAAAAAGAAGGCTGCCAAGAAGAAGGCGTGAAGGGCAGCGTGGTAGATAGCGGCGGGTGACGTCCGGGCGCAGGCTGCTGCTGGTCGCCGCCGCGTCGGTCGCGACCGTGGCGGCGGTCCTCATCCTGCGTCCCGCGACGCCCGCCGAGGCTCCTCGCCTCGCTGTGGTCGATCCCGCCTTGCCGCGGCCTCCCTCGATCGAGGCGTCGCAGATCGCCGGCCGGCTGCCGATGGAGAAGCTGCCGGTCGAGATCGGCAAGGCGCTCGAGGCACATTCGGAAGAGATCGTCCGCACCGCCGAGGCGCTCGAGGGCAAGCAGGCGCGCATCACCGGCATCTGCGCGCCGGGGTCCGCCATCCGCGTCATCGCCGAGGACGGCACCGTCAGTTGCCAACGGCTGCCGAAAGGGATCGCGTCGGTCTCCGCGCTCACCGGCATCCCGCGGCGCTCGACCACGGTGACCGCGCCGATCGGCGTTCCGGGCGGCGTCGGCCGATATCAAACCGCCGGCGATGACGATTACCTGGTGGTTCCCATCGCCTTGCCCGACGGCGCGATCGTGACCTCATTCTCGTTCGCTGCTTACGATGCGTCGGCCGAGGTCGACGCCTCCGCGTACCTCTACAGATCCGACGACCAGCCGCTGGCGACGGTGAAGACCGAGGGCGCGTCACGCCAGGTCCGCACGGTGGCGACCGACGAGATCCACCATAAGAAGGTCGACGCGGCCCATTATGCGTATTTCGTCTATTTCCAGCTCTCGGCGCAGGCCGGCCCCGACCTGGTGCCGGTCTCTGCGTCGGTCTCGTACCGCCTGCCGTAGAGCACCGGCCAGCCGGGGTGGCCGCGGGCCGCACCTCGGCGCGACCCCGTAAAAACCCCTCGCCCGCAAACCCGCTCCTGGCGCGGATCATCCGCCTGACGGTTGACGCAGCCCCACCCACCGGCCTAGACGAGTCGTGTCGCACGCTCGCCTGTTTTGACCTTGGAGACGGACCGATGCGCTTGAGCCACGCCGCTCGCACCGACGTCGGCATGAAGCGGGACAACAACGAGGACAACTTCCTCGCGTTCCCCGAGCAGAACCTTTGGGCCGTCTTCGACGGCATGGGCGGGCACGCGGCCGGCGAGGTGGCCAGCGGCATCGCCGTCCAGGAGCTCAAAGAGTTCTACGAGATGACCGGCAAGGACCCGGACGCCACCTGGCCCTTCCGCGACAGCCGCGAGCTCAGCTACGACGAGAACCGGCTCGTCACCTCGATCAAGCTGGCCAACGCGCGCATCATCGAGACGGCCAACCAGGACGCCCGCAAGAAGAGCATGGGCACCACCTGCGTGTCGGCCCACTTCCTCGACCGCAAGGGCACGCCGACCGCGCTGGTCGCGCACACGGGCGACAGCCGGGTCTACCGCTTCCGCGGCACCAAGCTCACGCGGGTCACCATCGACCACTCCCTGGTCGAGGAGTACCTGCGCATGGGCAAGATCAACGAGGAGGAGGCGAAGAACTTCCCGCAGAAGAACATCATCCTTCGCGCCCTCGGCCAGATCGACAAGATCGACGTCGAGATCCACGCCTACGAGCTCGAGGCGGGCGACGTCTACCTGCTCTGCTCCGACGGCCTGTCCGGCATGATCGAGGACAACGTGATGGAGTCGATCATCGCGCGCTCGCTGCCGAGCCTCGAGGTCGCGGCCAAGAAGCTGATCGACACCGCCAACGCCAACGGTGGCGTCGACAACATCACCGCCGTGCTCGTCCGCTACGACGGCCCCTGATGCAGTGCCCGCTCTGCGAGGCGATCGGCCAGCGCAAGCTGCTGGTCGAGACGGGCCACGCCGTCGCCATGGGGGACGCCTGGCCCCTCACGCTCGGGCACACGCTGGTCGTGCCGCGCCGCCACGAGGCCGACTTCTTCGCGCTCACCGAGGAAGAGATGGGCGCGGTCATCGCCGTCGCCTCGCGCGTCAAGGTCCTGCTCTCTGAGCGCCACCAGCCCGACGGCTACAACGTCGGCGTCAACGTCGGCGAGGCCGCGGGCCAGACGATCGCGCACGCGCACCTGCACGTCATCCCACGCTACCGCGGCGACGTGCCGGATCCGCGCGGCGGCGTGCGCTGGATCATCCCGAGCAAGGCTGCGTGGTGGGCGTAGGCCCCCACCGGACGCCGCGCCCGCGCTAGACTGCCCTGTGCCCAAAGATCCCGAAGAGCTCGTCGTCGAGGCCCTCGCGGCGCTCGACCGGAGCGATGCCAAGACGGCGCTCCAGCTCGCCGACGAGGCCGCGGCGCTTGATGCAGGGCTGTCGATGGCGCACCGCTGCAGGGCCGCGGCCCTCGTCGATCTCGAGCGCAGAGACGACGCGGAGGAGGCTTTTCGCCGAGCGCTCGAGCTCGAGGCCGACGACCCCGAGCTGCTCCTCGACGTGGCGGAATTTCTATTGACGATGCGCGGCGAGGACCTCGAGAAGATCGAGGAGGCCCTCGAGCTCGCGCAACGGGGCCGCGAGATCGCCGAGTCGGAGGACGACGAGGAGCTGGCGGCGGAGCTGGCGGTCGTCGAGGCGATGGCGCTGAACACGCTCGGCGATCCGGAGGGCGCGCTCGAGGCGCTCGACGCGGCCGCGGGCGAGCTTGGCCAGAGGCCCGATCTGCTGGCCGAGCGGGGCCACGCGCTCTTCGAGCTCTTGCGCGTGCCGGAGGCCAAGGCCGCGCTCGAAGCGGCGCTCAAGCTCACGCCCGACGACCCCTGGGCGAACCACCTGCTCGGGCTGGTCCTCGAGCGCACCGGCGACCCGGCCGAGGCCGAGCGGCGCCTCGCCAAGGCGCAGCGGATCGCGCCCGACGAGTTCCCCGCGCCGGCGCGGCTCACCTCCGAGGAGTTCGACGCCGCCATCCGCGAGGCGGTCGAGCAGCTTCCCGACGAGATCCGCGAGCAGGTGACGGCGACGCTGGTGAGCGTGAAGGACCTGCCCGACGATCACGATCTGCGCGACGCCGCCGCCGACCACCCGCTCTCGCCGATGAGCCTGGGCATGTTCCGCGGCCCCAGCCTCCGGGATCAGGCCGCCAGCGGCGAGCTGCCGCCGCAGATCTTCTTGTTCCAGCGCAACCTCGAGCGCAGCGCGCGGTCGCGGGACGAGCTGGTGGAGCAGATCCGGATCACGGTGCTGCACGAGGTCGGGCACCTGCTGGGGCTCTCCGAAGAGGACCTCCACGGCCGGGGCCTCGAGTAGCGGCTCAATCGGAGAAGCGCGCGTTGAGCGCCATCGCCGGCCGCAACAGCTCGAGGTAGCGCCCGCGCGGAATCTCCTCGCAGCCGAGCGACGCCAGGTGGTCGGTCCTGACCTGCACGTCGAAGACCTTGAAGCCGCGCAGGGCCAGCCGCTCCGCCGTCCGCGCGAACGCGACCTTCGAGGCGCCGGTGTCGCGGTGGAACATCGACTCGCCCGCGAACAGGCCAGAGACCGCGACGCCGTAGAGCCCGCCCACCAGCTCGCCGCGCTCGTTCCACACCTCGGTCGAGTGGGCCCAGCCGAGCCGGTGCAGCTCGAGGTAGGTCTTGCGCAGATCGCCGGTGATCCAGGTGCCCTCGTCGCGCTCGTCGCCGCAGGCGGCCATCACCTCCGGGAAGGCGCGGTCGAACGAGACCAGAAAGCCGCCCTTGAGATCGCGGCGCACCGAGCGCGGCCACGCCCCCGCCTTCTCGAGCGGGAAGTGGCAGCGCGGGTCGGGCGAGACCCAGGGCACGAGCTGGTCGCGGACCGGCCAGGGGAAGATGCCCTTGCGGTACGCTTGCAGGACGAGGCCCGGCGAGAGCGTGCGGCTGACGGCGACGACCTCGCCCTCGGCGTCGAGCGGGTCGGGCAGGTCGACGCGGGCGGCGCGCGGCTCGATTGGGGGCCAGGGTGGGACGGACACTGCCGCAACCGTAGACGAGCCGCGGCCAGCGTGCACCCCGATTCTTGCGCGCCGGGTCGGCCCGTGCGAGGCAAGGGCGGATGGCCGAGGTCGGCAACCAGCGCGTCCTGCCGATCGAGCCGGCCCTGACCCTGCGAGCAGCTCGCGGGAGGCGGCGGCTGCTGGCCCTCGCGCTGCTTGCGGCGGCGCTCTCGTCGCTGGCCTGCGGGCCGGCGATCCGCACCGCGCGGCGCACCGCCGAAGAGCCTCCCTTCGAGCGCGAGCTGGAGGCTGCCGAGAAGCCGCCCGGCACCGGCTGCAGCGCGATCGCGGGCGCGCTCGTGCCAGGCCTCGGCCAGCTCTGCGACGGCAGGACCGCCGAGGGCGTGGCGCTGATGGGCCTCGCCGCCGCCGAGCTCGGCACCGGCATCGGCGTCGCCATCAAGCACGACGTCAGCTATCCGGGCGCGGCCATCCCGCTGCTCGCGCTCAGCGACCTCTGGCTCTACCAGGGCTTCCAGGCAAATCTCATCGCCCAGCGGGCGCAGCGGCTGCTCTACGTTCCACAAGATTCGCTCGGGGAGCTCGCGCTCGCGCCCTTCAACGGCAACGTCCTCAAGCAGCCCGAGGTGTGGGCCGGC
>JAYWBT010000040.1:0-7018 GCA_043781235.1 Deltaproteobacteria bacterium | reverse complement strand
GCAGCATCGCGGTCTGCGCGGGCAGCGGGAGATCGCCGATCTCGTCGAGCAGGAGCGTGCCGCGGTCGGCGCCGCGGATGATGCCGGAGTGGTCGTCGTCCGCGCCCGAAAAGGCGCCACGGCGGTGGCCGAACAGCTCGGACTCGACCAGCGAGGGCGCGATGGCGCCGCAGTTCACCGCCTGAAACGCGCCTGGGCGGCCCGAGAGGCGATGAATCGCGGCGGCGAGCAGCTCCTTGCCCGTGCCGGACTCTCCGTGCAGCAGCACGGGGATGCGCGAGCGCGCGACGGTCTCGAGCCGATCGAGCTCGATCGCCAGCGTCGGGAGCAGAGTGTCCAGTCCCGGTGCCGCGGGCTCGAGCTCGCTGCCGTCGAGCAATAGGGGCTCGCTCGGGCCGGGCAACGCGTCGCGAAAGATCATGAAAGTATGTCCGAGCTCGAGCAGCGCGCGGTCGGCGAGCATCTCGCGCGCGATGCGGCGGCCGTCGAGCTGCGTGCCGTTCTTGGAGCCGAGATCTTCCGCAACCCAGGTGCCGAGGACGCGCTGCAATTTCAGGTGAGCCGACGACATGCGCGCGTCGGGAAGGCCGATGCGCAGGGCGCGGCCGTCGGGCTTGACCGAGAGCGTCCGCGCGCGGCCAATTGCGACTTCGTCCGCGCCGTCGAGGCAGAAGCGTGCGCCGGAGGCCCGGGGCCGGTCGCACTGGAAGACGAGGAAGAGGTACGGCTTGCCCGCCTCCCGCTTCCCTCGGCGGGCGCCGGTCCGGGTAATGGTTCGCGCGCCGTCCACGGCGCGCATTGTGCCAGCGCGGCGCGGAGATCGAAAGGCTCGACCGTAGGACCGATCAGCGCTGTTCTACCAACCTTGTGGACCTGAACTCGAACGAGCGCGCCGCAGTGGCCGACGCACTGAAGGCGATCGAGCTTTCCGGCCTGCACGCAGTTGGGTCAGGACGCGGCAGATCAAAGGCAAGCTGTGGGAGATCAAGGCGTGGCAGCAGCGGGTGTTCTACGTCGTGGTGATGGGCGGCGAGATGGTGGTGCTTCACGCTGTGAAGAAGGGGCTCACCTGGACGTCCGCATCGTTGAGGGGAAGTGGAACGCGTGATGGGCAGCCCGCGGTTCTCGGCCGAATGCAGGACTTTGTGATCCACTCCGGGAGGATCAGGCCGCCTTCACGTCAATCTTCAGCTTGATCCCCGCTGCGTCGAGTTCCGCCTGGATCGCGAGCTTGACGAAAAGAGCCTCGGGATAACCGAGAATGCGTGCCCAGCGTGCCGCGCGCTCGGCGCTCACGCCGCGGCGCCCCTTCTCGATGTCGCACAGGTGGGAGCGCGAGACACGAAAGCGCTTTGCGAGACCTTCCAGCGTGTGTTCGTCGCAATCACGGATGGATCGCACCAAGGCACCGAACGGGAGCGGTCCGCCTCGGAGCTTCTCCAGATACTTCACCGCTGCGCTCTTCTTCTCCTTGACCATCTTGTTCTCCTCAATACTCGTGCTTGTTGATTTCCTCGACCGACACGAAATCGACCGCACCCTTGCTAACGACGTAGACCGCGCGATACGCGCGGTTGAGCCGTATGAAGCGTTGGCCTTTGCGCTTGCCCTCGAGGGGCTCGTCGTGGAATCCAGGGATCTTGCGCACCTCTTCGAGGCCGATCGCCTCACGACGGCCTTGCTGGCAGCACGCCCCCCAGGATCACCATCAGCACCGCGTGGTTCTGGTCCACTCCCTTGAGCAACCGGTACAGAGCCAGCACGAGGAAGATCAAGATGGTCCCGCAGAGCAGGTCGCTGACGATGCCGAGACGGAAGAGTAACTCGTGAGCGGCGATGTTGTTGACCGTCGCGGTCGCGTTCCCACGCACGAACAGAGTGCTGGGGATATAGATGAGGCGGAAAGGGGCGAGGACGCCGAGGAGCAGGTACAGGAAGCCGGCGACTCTCCCTGGGTTGTGGGCCGAGCTCATGTTCCCTCCCTTGTAGGGGCCTGACCGGAGATACGGCGAACGCCCCCAAACATTTCCGCCACACGAGCATGTTTGCGGACGCGGAAAGCTGTGCCATACCACCGGTTATGGGGCATGCGTATCGGTTCGAGCTTACAGTGCCGAGTCGTGGTCGCGCTCCCCGCCGAAAAGCCGCCGTCGCTCTGGATCGCCGTCGGCCTCTCGCTTGCGCCGGCGGTCTCGAACGGCCTCGGCCGTTTCGCCTACGCGCTCATCCTCCCGGCGATGCGCACCGACCTGGCGTGGTCGTATACGCAGGCAGGCTGGGTGAACACCATCAACGCGCTAGGCTATTTTGTCGGCGCGGTCGCGACGCTGCGATGGGTCGCGCGCACGGGCCCCCACCGGCTGCTCGTCTGGGGAATGCTTTCGACTGCGGCGTCGATTGTCGCCTCTGGACTCTTTCGCGGATTCGCGTCGCTCCTATTAATGCGTTTCATTGCCGGCGCAGGCGGCGCGCTTGCGCTCATTGGCGGGGGCGCACTCGCCGCCGAGCTCTATGCGCATCATCCCGCGAGGGCGGCGTCCGGTATCGCCGTTTACTTCAGCGGCGGCGGCATCGGCATCGTCGTGCCCGGGCTCTTCGTGCCGTGGCTACTGCAGGCGCGCGGCGCGCCGGCCTGGGACGAGGCGTGGATCGCTACCGGCGTGGTCGCAGGGCTCTTGTGCGTGCCCTGCCTTGCCGCCGCGGCGCGCGTGCCCGAGCTTCCGCGCAGCGCGGAGCGCGAGCAGTGGAAGAAGCGCACCCTCTTTGCGTCGCTCTTCGCCTATCTCTGCTTCGCGCTCGGCGCGATCGTCTACATGACGTTCATCGTCGCGTGGATGCGCGACCGGGGCGCGAGCCCGCTGGAAGTCTCTATCGTTTGGAGCGTACTCGGCATCGCCATCATGCTTTCGCCCCTCCCCTGGCGGGGTCCCCTCGCGCGCTGGCACGGCGGGCGGCCGCTCGCAGCGGCGCTCAGCACCTGCGCGATCGGCGCGGCCATCCCCCTTGTCAGCACCTCGCTTGGGGCCATGATCGCCTCGGCCGCGCTCTTCGGCGGAGCCTTCTTCATCCCTCCGTCGGCCGTGACGGCGCTCGCGCGGGCGCGACTGCCCCGAGCCGCGTGGGGCGCGGGGCTCGCCACTTATACCGTCGTCTTCGGGGCGGGCCAGCCGTTCGGGCCGCTTCTCGCGGGCGCCGTCGCCGACGCGACCGGCACCCTGTTTGCGGGGCTTGCGACGTCGGTCGTGGTGCTCCTCATCGGCGCAGTGGCCGCTGCACTTCAACGGTAGTGCTACTCGGCAGCCGTAAGGCGCTTCCACGGCCGGTGGTGCCCTCAGGTCTCCTCGGCTTTGCGCTTCTCCTCCGCGCGCAGCTCGCGGCGGAGGATCTTGCCCACCTTGGAGCGGGGCAGCATGTCGCGGAACTCGATGTACTGCGGCACCTCGTAGGTGGCGAGCCGCTCGCGGCACCAGCGAATCAGCTCCATCGAGTTGACCCCCTCGGCCCCCGCGCGGAGCACCACGAAGGACTTGATCCGCTCGCCCGCCGCGGGGTCGGGGACGCCGATGGTGCAGCAGGCCACCACCGCGCGGTGCTCCTGCAGCGCGTTGTCGATCTTCGAGGCTGCCACCCGGTAGCCCTTGTGCTTGATCACGTCGACCGAGCGGTCGTGGAAGAAGACCCAGCCGCCGGCATCGATGCGGACCACGTCGAAAGTGCGGTACCAGCGCTGGCCCTGCAGCTCGACGAAGCAGCGGCTGCTCTCGTCCGGCTTGTTCCAGTAGGCGGAGACCATATGGCGGCTGGAGACCAGCAACTCGCCGGGCTGCCCCGGCAAAACCGGCTCCAGCGTCTCCGCATCGACCACCAGCGCGCGCTGGTGGGTGCAGAGCCTGCCGACCGTCCCCTCGGGCGCGGCGGTGCCGGCGGCGGTGAGGAAGACGCCGCCACAAGTCTCGGTCGCGCCGTAGCCCTGGTAGAGCGGGTTGCCGGTCAGCCGGCGCCAGCGGGCTGAGGTCTCGGCCGGCAAGGCATCGCCGCCGCTGAAGGCGAAGCGCAAGCTGTTCAGGCGATAGTCGTCGATGCGGTCGTGCTCGAGCAGGTTGCGATAGAAAGTGGGCGTGCCGAGGATGGTGGTGGCCTGGTAGCGATCGACGTGGTCGAGGACCGCGTCGAGGTTCATCTTCGGCAGCAACACCACCGTCTCGCCAGCCAGCAATGCGCCCAGTCCGACCACCTGGCCGAGGATGTGGTAGAGGGGCGCGCCCTGCAGGACCACGTCCTCGCCGGCGGGGACCGCGGGGAGGCTGGCGCGGCGCTGCTCGCCGCAGCACTCGAGGAAGAGCGCGTGCGAGATCGGCACTCCCTTGGGCGAGCCGGTGGTCCCGCCCGTGTAGAGCATTTCGGCCGTGGCGTCTCCGGGAACCTCGGGCGCGGGCGGCGTACCTTGCTCGCGCAACAGGTCGCGGAAGCGCTCCACCCCGAGGCCGGGGCGCATCTTGCCGCTGGGGATTCGGTCGAGCAGGTGGCCGAGCCCGCGCTTCCAGGCCGGGAGCAGCTCAGCAACCGCGAGCACCACCACCCGCCGCAGCGAGGTCCCGGCGCGGATCTTGTCGAGGTGGCCGAAGCCGGTGTCCATGCAGAAGATGGTCTCGGCGCCGCTGTCGCTCGCCACCGCGCCCAGGTCGGCGGCGCCGTAGAAGTGGGTCACCGGCACCGCCACCGCGCCCAGCTTCTGCAGCGCCAGCCAGGCGATCACCCACTGTGGGCAGTGGGAGGCATAGATCAGTGCCCGGCCGCCCGCAGCCACGCCTCGCCGTGACAGCGCGGTAGCGATGGCGTCGGACGCGCCGTCGAGCCAGGCATAGCTGTAGCGCTCGCCGAGGAAGATCAGCGCGGTGCGGGCGGGGACCCGCGCCGCCACCTGGCGGAAGACTTCGCCGATCGACGTGGCCTGCCCGCTCATCTCTTGCCTCGCCTCAGACGCCGAAGTAGGCCGACTTCACCTCGGGGTTGTCCAGCAGCTCCTGCCCGGTCCCGCTCACCACCAGGTTGCCGTTCTCGATCACGTAGCCGCGATCGATGAACGGCAGCACCGGCCGGGCGTACTGCTCGGAGAGCAGGATGGTGACTCCGCGCTTGCTGATCTCGCGCACGCCGCGCACGACCTCTGCCTGCATCCGCGGGGAGAGGCCGAGCAGCGGCTCGTCCATCAACAGCAGCCTGGGCCGCGCGACCAGCGCGATGCCGATCGCCACCATCTCCTGCTCGCCGCCCGAGAGCATCCCGGCCCGGCGGCCGCGGAGGGGAACGAGCGCGGGGAACAGCTGGTAGACCTCCTCCAGGCTGCCGGCGATTTCCCGCCGCGGTCGCAGATAGCCGCCGAGCCGAAGGTTCTCCTCTACCGTGTTGTCGCGGAACACCGGGTGGCGCTCGCGGCAGAGGATGATCCCCCTCTCCGCCCGCGCCCGCGGCGAGAGGGCGCCGATCTCCTCGCCGGCGAAGCGCAAGCTGCCGGCGATGGTGATCCGCATTCCCCCCTTGTGCCGCTCGCGCTTGAGCAGGTGGGTGGTGAGGCCGGCGATGGTGTTGAGCAGGGTCGTCTTGCCGGCGCTGTTGGGGCCGATGACGCCGACCAGCTCGCCCTCCGCCACCTGCAGGCTGAGGTCGTTCACCGCCAGCGCGTTTTCGTAGAAGACCTTGAGGCCTTTGCACTCAAGCATCGGCGACGACCTCGGCGCCCAGGTAGGCCTCGGCCACTTCCTTCTGCTGCATCACCTCCCGCGGCGCGCCCTCGGCGATCTTGCGGCCGAACTGGAGCACCAGCACCGAGTCGACCACCCTGAACAGCTCGCGCAGCCGGTGCTCGACCATGATCAGCGTCCGGCCTTCGCGGCGGAGCTGCTGCAAGAGCGGCAGCACCGAGGCGATCTCGGAGAGGCTCATGCCGGAGAACAGCTCATCGAGGATGATCACCTCCGGGTCCAGCGCCAGGCAGCGGGCCAGCTCCAGCCGCTTGAGGTAGCCATGAGGCAGATCGCCCGCCTTCTTCCACGGCACCGGCGAGTCGCGCTCGAAGCCGACGTCCTCGAGCAGGTGGATCGCCGCCTCGTCGCGATCGCCGAACTCAGCGCTCATCCGGCGGCGCGAGCGCGGGGAGCAGACCGCGATCACTACGTTGCGGTAGACCGGCAGCTGGTAGAAGGGCCGGGCCATCTGGAAGCTGCGGGCGATGCCCAGGTTCACGATCCGGTGCGGCGCGAGACCGGTGATCTCCCCGCCCTTGAACTCCACCCGCCCGCCGCTGGGCGAGACGAAGCCGGTGAGCAGGTTGACCAGCGTGCTCTTCCCCGAGCCGTTGGGCCCGATCACCCCTAGCGCACCGCCGCGGGCAAGCTCGAAGCTGACCTGGTCCACGGCCACCACCTTGCCGAAGCTCTTGGACAGTCCCTCGACGCGGAGGATCGGGTCAGCCATGGGCGCCCGCGATCGGGACCCGTCGCTCGCGCTGCGAGTATTTGCGGGCGGCGAAGCGGAAGATGCCCTCGGGGAGGACGACGGTGAAGACCAGCAGCATCACCGAGTAGACCACCACCCGCAGCGAGCCGAACTCGCGCAGCGCCTCGGACATCGGCACCAGGATGAAGCTGCCCACCAGCGCGCCGAAGGAGCTCCCGGCGCCGCCCACCACCGCCGCGGTCAGGGGAAGCGTCGAGTACTCCAGGGCGAAGGCGGGCATGCCGACGAACTGGTAGCGGTGGGTGACGAAGGCGCCGGCGAAGGCCGCCGGAAGCGCGGCGATGAACACCGCCTGTGCCTTCTTCCACTGGATGTTGAAGCCGGCCGCCACCACCGCCCTCTCGTTCTCGCGGATGGCGTGGAAGAGCAGGCCGTAGTCGCTGGCGCTGATCCGGCGGAAGACGGCGGTCACCACCAGCACCGCGACCGTCACCAGGTAGAGCTCGACCAGGCGGCTGGGAAAGGGGGTGAGGCCGCTCAGCCCCTCGGTGCCGCCGAGGAG
>JAYWBT010000039.1:0-2246 GCA_043781235.1 Deltaproteobacteria bacterium | reverse complement strand
CCGGAATGAAGCACGTCGCGCCGGTCCGCAAGGAGCTGGAGCTGCGCACGATCTTCAACCTGGCCGGGCCGCTCGCCAACCCCGCCGGAGCCCGGCGGCAGCTGCTCGGCGTCTATGCGGGATCGCTGGTGCCGGTGCTGGCGCGGACGCTCGCGGACCTGGGCTGCGATCGTGCCTTCGTCGTCTACGGGGAGGACGGCCTCGACGAGGTCTCTCCGAGCGGGCCGACGCTGATCTGTGAAGTGCGTGGCGGCAACGTGCGCAGGTTCGAGTTCTCGCCGGAGGAGGCGGGCCTTTTGCGGGCGCCGCTGTCGGAGCTGCGGGGCGGAGACGCGGCGGTCAACGCGGCCCTGCTGCGTGGCGTGCTGCAGGGCGAGCCCGGCCCGCGGCGCAGCGCGGTGGTGCTCAACGCCGGCGCGGCGCTGGCGGCGGCCGGAGTCTGCGAGACCATCCCGGAAGGGGTGCGGCTCGCCGAGCAGGCCATCGACTCCGGCGCGGCGCTCGACCGGCTGGAGATGCTGGTGCGCGTGTCCCGGGCGCGAAAGGCCGGGCCGTGAGCCACTTGCAGCGGCTGGTCGAGCAGGCGGTGGCCGACGCGCGGGAGCGCGAGAAGTCGCCGCTGCCGGAGCGGGCGGACCCGGTGCGGCCCTTCCCGCGCCAAGGCCTCATCGCCGAGGTCAAGCGCGCCAGTCCCTCGCGCGGCGCCATCAACCCCGGGCTCGATCCGGCGCTGCTCTCGCAGGCCTACCAGCGCGGCGGCGCGGCGGCGGTCTCGGTGCTGACCGACCGGGTGCATTTCGGCGGATGCCTTCAGGATTTGGTGGCGGTGCGGACGGCGGTCGGCCTGCCGGTCCTGCGCAAGGATTTTCTCGTCAACGAATTCCAGATCCGCGAAGCCCGGGCCCATGGCGCCGACGCGGTGCTGCTCATCGCCGCTGCCGCCGAAGCGCCGCTGCTGCGCGACCTGCGCGCGCTGGCCCGCGAGCTGCGGCTGACGGTGCTCTTCGAGGTCCACGAGGAGAGCGAGCTCGAGGCGGCCGCGCTCTGTGCGCCCGACCTGCTCGGCATCAACGCGCGCAACTTGAAGACGCTGGAGGTCGACCCGGGCACCTTCGCGCGGCTGGCCCCGCGGGCGCGCGGGATTGCGCCGCTGGTGGCGGAGAGCGGCGTGCGCAGCGCGGTGGACGTGCGGCGGTACCGATGGGAAGGCGCGGCCATGGTGCTGGTCGGCGAGGCGCTCTCTTCCTCGGCGGACCCAGAGGGCGCGGCGCGCGCGCTGGTGCAGGCATGAGCGCTCTGCGCATCAAGCTCTGCGGCGTGCGCACGGTGGACGACGCGCTCCTCTGCGCGGAAGCCGGGGCCGACGAAATCGGCGTCATCTTCGCGGAGCGCAGCCAGCGGCGCGTCAGCCTCGAGACCGCGCAGGCGATCCGCGCGGCGCTGCCGAAAGCGGTGCCGCTGGTCGGAGTCTTCCTCGACATGCCGCTCGACGAGGTGCTGCGCATCGTCCGCGAGGCCGGGCTGCAGGCGGCGCAGTTGCACGGCGCCTGGCCCGCCGCCCAGCTCTCCCCGGCTGCGTCGCGCGAGGGCATTCCCTTCTACGCTGCCCTGCAAGTCTCCGGCGTCGAGTCGCTGGAGGCGCGGCCGGGCGCCGCCCGCATCCTGCTCGATGGGCCGGCCGGCGGCTCGGGCAAGAGCTTCGCCTGGTCGCTGGCCGCAGACGCGCGGGCACGTTTCGATGCGCCGCTCTTCATCGCCGGCGGCCTCCTGCCCGAGAACGTCGCGCAGGCCATCGCCGAGGCGCAGCCCGCCGGCGTCGACGTCGCTTCCGGGATTGAAAATGCACACGGCTACAAGGACCCGGCGCGGGTGCGCGCCTTCGTCCGGGCCGTCAGGGGAGCTGATTTCAAATGAAAGAAATGCTGCCGATTCTTTCAGAGCCGATCGAGGCGCCGCCCGACGCGCGCGGCCGCTTCGGCGAGTACGGCGGGCGCTTCGTGCCGGAGACGCTCATTCCCGCGCTCGACGAGCTGGCGCAGGCGTGGACCGCCGCCCGCGCCGACCAAGGGTACCGCGCCGAGCTCTCCCTGCTGCTCGGGACCTACGCCGGCCGCCCCACGCCGCTCTTCCGCGCCGACCGGCTCGCCCGCGCCTTCGGCATCGCGGGCCGGGTCTATCTCAAGCGCGAGGACCTGCTCCACACCGGCGCGCACAAGCTCAACAACACGCTGGGGCAGGCGCTGCTG
>JAYWBT010000038.1:0-7068 GCA_043781235.1 Deltaproteobacteria bacterium | reverse complement strand
ACGCTCTTCCTCGACGAGATCGGTGAGATGCCCCCCTCGATGCAGGTGAAGCTCTTGCGCGCCCTGCAGCAGCGCGAGTTCGAGCGCGTCGGCGGCACGCAGACCATCAAGGTCGACGTGCGCGTGGTGGCGGCGACCAACCGCGATCTCGCCGCGGAGGTGAAGGAGGGGCGCTTTCGCGAGGACCTCTACTACCGGCTCAACGTGGTCTCGGTGACGCTGCCGCCGCTGCGCCGCCGCAAGGGCGACATCCCCGCGCTGGTCAGTCTCTTCGTCGAGAAGTACGGAAAGAGCTACGGCAAGGAGCTGAAGGGCCTCGCGCCCGGCACCATGAACGCGCTGCTCGCGCATGACTGGCCGGGCAACGTCCGCGAGCTGGAAAATGCGATCGAGCGCGCGGTGGTCCTCGCCAAGGGCACCGATCTGACCGCCGACGATCTGCCGCCTTCGCTGCGCGGACCCCGGCCGACGACGCGCGATGCCTCGAGCCTGATCCCTGGTGCCACCCTGAAGCAGATCGAACGCGAAGCGATCCTCCGCACGCTCGAGCTGGTCGGCGGCTCGACGACGAAAGCGGGGGAGATGCTCGGCATCTCCGTGCGGAAGATTCAGTACCGGCTCAAGGAGTTCGCGGAAGAGGCATCCTGATCTCGAAGCGCGCGCCGCCCAACGGCGAGCGATCGGCCGCGATGGTGCCGCCGTGCTGGGTGATGATGGCGTGCACGATCGGCAGGCCCAGGCCGGAACCGCTCGGCTTGGTGGTGAAGAAGGGCTCGAAGATGCGTCCGCGCGCATCTTCGACGATGCCGGGTCCGCTGTCCTCGACCGAGAAGACCACCTCCTCGCGTTCGCCGTGAGCGGAGACGCGCACGCGTCCCCCGGCGGGCGTCGCCTCGAGTGCGTTCAGCGCCAGGTTCATCAGGACCTGGCGAAGCCGCTCCGAGTCGCCCGAGACCATCAGGCCCAGCTCGAGGTCTTTCTCGAACACGATGTTGCGGCGCTCGGCGTCGCTGGCGAGCAAGCCCAGCACCGCTTCGATCGGCTCCGCCAGCGCGACCGGCCTTCCGGTCATCTCGCGCGGCCGCGCGAACTGAAGGAAGTCCTCGAGCAAATGCTCGAGCCGTCTGATCTCGTCGCGCACGAAGCCCAGCGGCGCGAGCAGCATGGCCTGCCGCTCGGGTGGGAGCTTGCGAATGCCACGCTCGAGCACGACCAGCTGGAGTCCAGCCGCGTTGAGCGGGTTTCTGATCTCGTGCGAGAGCCCGGCAGTCATCGTGCCGACCGCCGCGAGCTTCTCGGCCACCAGCGTGCGCCGCGCCAGATCGCGCTTCTCGCTGTGCAGCCGCACGCGGAGGAGCGCCTGCTCGATGGTGAGCAGGATCTCGGGCGTCTGGCAGGGCTTCACCAGATACGCAAACGCGCCGGCGCGCACTGCGGCGATCGCGGTCTCCAGGCTCGCGAACCCCGTGAGCAGCACGATCTCACCCTCGGGCGCGGCCTCGCGCAGGCGCGTCGCGAGCGACGTTCCCGATTGATCCGGGAGCCGCAGGTCGACGAGGCCCACCTCGAATCCACCGCGCGCGCGCTCGATCGCCTCCTGCGCCGTGCGCGCCGACAGCACCTCGTAGCCTTCTCCCTCGAGAATCTCCGCGAGGTTCGCCAGCAGGTCTGCGTTGTCGTCGACCACCAGGACCCGGGGGCGTCGCTTCATAGCCGGTTCTCGTAGGCGGACTCGAGCGCCATCAGCACGCGCGCGGTGTCGAAAGGCTTGACGAAGACGTCGGGGCCCGGCGCCCTGTCCGCGTGCGCGGTGATGATGAACATCGGCAGCTGTGGGAAGCGGCGCGTGAGCCTTCGCAGCGCCTCGCCGTCGGGACCGCCCGGCATGCGCAGATCGACCAGCGCGGCAAATGGCCGGACGCCGCCGAGCCGATCGGACTCGGTCACCGAGTGCGCCATCACCGCGGAGAAGCCGCGCCCGCGCAGCGCCTCGGCGAGATTGTCGCTCAGCGCGAGGTCGTCCTCGACCAGCGCCACCAGCCCGTCGCGCCGCGCCACCGCGAGCAGCTCGAGGAGCAGCTCGATCGGCGCCGGCTTGGGCAGCACCGCGAGCAGGCCTTCGAAGCGCGCCGCTGCGAGGTCGCCCTCGCTGGTGTAGGCGGTTAACACGATGGCCGGCAGGCCCGGATCGGCGCGCCGGATCTCGTGGACGAGCGCGGCCCCGCTCATCACGGGCATGCGCATGTCGGTGATCAGCGCGTCGAATCGCTTTGCAACCGCGAGCTCCAGCGCGCGCGCCCCGCCCATCGCGGTGAGCACCTCGGCGCCCGTGTCGCGGAGGATCTCGGCCACGTTCTCCGCGAAGGCGGTGTTGTCGTCGACGACCAGGTAGCGGCGCATCTCTAGCCCGCCTTCGGGAGCCGCACGACGAAGCGGGCCCCGGAGCCCTGCGGCTCGTACGCGATGGTGCCGCCGTGGCGCTCGACGATGCGCTTGACCAGTGCCAGCCCCAGTCCGACGCCCTTGGCCTTGGTGGTGATGAGCGGCTCGAACAAGCGGCGCCGTGTCGCCTCATCGACCCCTGGCCCGCTGTCCTCGACGGCCACGTCGACGAGACTGCCGTTGTCGCGAGCGACGACGGCGACGCGGCCATTCTCGCCTGCTGCATGGATGGCATTGTCGAGCAGGTTGACGAAGACCTGGCGAAGTTGGCCCGCATCACCCTCCACCTCGGGGGCCTCGTTGAGCCCGTCGAGCTCGAGGCGGAAGCGCACCGGTTTCTTCACCATGCGCACCGCCTTTTCGAGCACCTCGGCCAGCGCGAGGCGCTGCCGCGCGAGGGGCTTGTCGCGGATCATGTCGAGCAGGTCGGTGATGATGCTGTTCGCGACGCCGAGCTGCTCGCCGATGCGCTCGACGTGCTTCTGGCCGCGCTCGTCGTCCCTGACCCTGCCCCTGAGGATGAAGAGCGAGGTCTCGATGACGCCGAGCGGATTGCGCAGCTCGTGGCCGATCGAGCCGACCAGCTGGCCGAAGGTGGAGAGCCGCTCGCTGCGGGCCTGCGCCGAGAGCAGGTCCTCGCGGTAGGTGTGCAGCATGATGGCGAGCTCGAGGTCGATGATCTTGTTGAGCGCGTGCCGCACGGCCGCGAGCCTCGCCGGGTCGGTGAGGAAGGCGCGGTCGACCTCTCCATCCAGTTCGCTCCGCATCACGTTCATGGCCCCGAACATGTAGTGCTGCGGCATGTTGATGCGGACGTGCACGCGGCCGATGCGCGAGCGCAGCTCGAAGTAGGCCTCGTCCCACGGTCCGGTGAGCAGCTTCTCCATCCACGCGACCAGCGTGACCTTCAGGCGGCCGACCATGGTCTCGCCTTCGATCAGCACTTTGCGGGCGCCCTCGTGTTCGAGGATGCGCTGGTAAAACCTCTCCGCGATGGGGACGAAGTACGGTTGGATGACGGGATGCAGCGCGCGCAGCGCGGCCTCGTCGTGGGCGTCGAATCCTACGTAGCGCTTCAGCTCTTCGAACAGGCTCTCGGGCACAGCTGTTCAATACTGCAAGCCGCGCGCCCGCGCTCGCGCAAACCCGCTCCCCCGGCGAGCGGGCGCGCTCACCGCGCACTGTTTGCGTGCGAGAGCGAGCGGCTCCGGGTCGCACCGGTGGGCACGGTTCGTGCTCTCGATGGGCAGAGGAGGTCCGCGCCGATGAAGATCCAGCCGATCGAGGCCTTCATGACCAAGAGCCCGCAATGTATCCAGGCGAATGCCACCGTGATCGATGCGTGGCGGCTGATGAAGAGCAGCGGGACTCGCCACCTTCCGGTCCTCGACGGAGACAAGCTGGTTGGCATCGTCTCCGAGCGCGGGCTGTATCGCCTCGAGACGGTCGCCAACATCGACCGCGCCGGAGACCCCGTGCGCGACGCGATGACCGCCGCCTATTCCGTCGAGCGCGGAGCTCCGCTCGATGAAGTCGTGGAAGAGATGGCGCGTTGCAAGGTCGGGGCGGCCATCGTCCTTGATGGCCCGCGAGTCATCGGCATCTTCACCACGACCGACGCGTTGCAGGCGCTCGCTGCGGTGCTCTCGCCTCCAGCAGAAACCTTCGCCGCCTGCTAACCCCGATTGAGAAATCGATGATCACGGTTTCGGAATACATGACCCGCGATCCCCTGTGCATCCAGGAGGGCGAGACCCTGGTGGCGGCGCACGCAATCATGCGCAGGCATCACATTCGTCATCTGCCCGTGCTCGATGAAAACCAGCGCTTGGTGGGGATCGTGTCCGAGAGGGATCTGCACCTGCTCGAGACACTCCACACCGTCGATCCATTCCGGGAGCCGGTCTCCGAGGCGATGACGGCACGTCCATACTCTGTGGGTCCCGGCGCATCCCTGGCCCAAGTCGCGCACGAAATGCAGGGCCAGAAATACGGCTCGGCCATCGTGGTCGAGTGCGGCCGTGTGGTGGGCGTGTTTACGACGACCGATGCGCTGCGCGCTCTGGTGGAGATGGCCCGCTGACCTTCGTGGCACGTTCGCTGCAATTCCGGGTACCTTCGAGGCAAGCTCATCATGAACGCGATCTTCAGCGAAGCGAGGCGGCAGCTGCGGGATCGGCGCGTCACGCTCCTGCGCCTGGTCGGCAAGGAAACCGCGGCGGCGAGCGAGATCCAGACGCAGGCCGCGCACGAGCAACGCGACGAGACGAGCATTCGCTCTACCTCGGTCGTGCTGCAGGGGCTTTCGGAAGCGCACCGTCGCGATGTCGCGCAGATCGACGCTGCGCTGGCTCGAATCGAAGCGGGCACGTACGGTGAATGCGAGCGCTGCGGCCACGGCATCGGCCGGCAGCGGCTGCGCGCGATTCCAGAGGCGCGGCTGTGCATCACCTGCTCGGCCCGATGAGCCTGCGTTAGATTTTACCGGCGCTGCGAGACCCAGCGCAGCAATTGCGTCCCCTGGGCCGCTGCCGCAGGAAACTGCTGCGGCCCTTGCCACCCCCGCCTTGACGGCGAGAGGAGGCAGAGAGGAGACGCATCCTCGCTTGTTGCCCTAGACTGCTCTGGAAAAAATCTGCTGGTGTTGCTCGAGATAGGCGTCGAATACGGTGGCGACGTTGCGGATGAAGATGCGCCCGAGCGGGGTGACCTCGACCTCGCGGCCGCGCAGCTCGACCAGGCCCTCGCGCTGCAGCTCGGCGAGGCGCGAGAGCTCCCGGTCGAAGCCCGCGGGGACGGTGACCCAGAAGTTGCACATCAGGCTGGAGATGAGCGCGCGGCGCTGCAGGTCGTCGGCGGAGAGCACCACACCGCGGTCAACCGCGAGCGCTCCCTCGTTGACGGCACGCTCGTACGGCGGCAGGCCGTGCGCGTTCTGCGCGTAGATGCCGCCGATGTCGCTGATGGCGGAGGCGCCGAACGCCACTACCTCGGTGGCCGTCTGCACGGTGTAGCCCTGGAAGTTACGACCGAGCGCACGCCTTCCCTGCGCCTGCGCCAGCTCGTCCTCCGGGACGGCGAAGTGGTCCATGCCGATCTGCACGTACCCGGCGGAGGTGAAGGCCTCCCAGGCGATGCGGAACAGCTCCAGCTTGTCTGCGCCGCGAGGGATGCCCGCGACCGGCAGCCGCTTCTGGTTGGGGCGCACGTCGGGGACGTGGGCGAAGCTGTAGACGGCGGTGCGGTCGGGCCGCATCGCAAGCACCTGGTCCAGGGTCTTCCGCCAGGTCGCCGTCGTCTGCAGCGGCAGCCCGTAGATGAGGTCGAAGTTGATGCCCTGGAAGCCGAGCGCGCGCGCGTGGTCGAGGGCAGCGCGCGTCTCCTCGACGCTCTGCACGCGGTCGATCACCTGCTGCACGGCGGGGTCGAGGTCCTGCACGCCCATCGAGATGCGGTTGAACCCGAGCCCGCGCAGGCACTCGAGCTGCGAGCGGGTCGTCACCACCGGGTCGATCTCGATCGAGACCTCTGCACCCGCCTGCACCTGGAAGCGGCGCGCGATCGCGGTCCAGAGGAACTCGAGCTGGCGCTCGTCGAGGAAGGTCGGGGTGCCGCCGCCCCAATGGATCTGCGAGAGCGAGCGGCGCTCGCCCAGGTGGCCCACGACGGTGTCCATCTCGCGGACCAGCGCGTCCAGATAGCGGTCGGCGGTGGCGCGGCTGCGGGTGATGACCACGTTGCAGGCGCAGAAGCCGCAACGCTCCTTGCAGAACGGAATGTGGGCGTAGAGCGAGAGCAGGGCCTCGGGCCGCCGGGAGGCCCGATCCAGCGCTGCGGCGTAGGCGGCGGGGCCCACCTCCGCGGTCCAGACCGGCGCGGTCGGGTAGCTCGTGTACCGCGGCGCGGGGACGTCGTACCGGCGCAGGGTCTCTTCGCTGACGGGGGGAAAGGTCGACATGGCGCGTTCTGATTCACGAAGCGTGCCCCTCCGCACCACTGGAGCGATAGGGTCCCGGAGACGCAAACTTTGCGGAGGCCCGAAGGTTATGCGCGCACTCCCTGGGACAACCCATGCGGTGCGCGCCGGGGGCCTCGCCTCGAGGCGGGAGAGCGCTGCGCCGCCCACTTCGACTAGCATGGGGTGATGAGCAACGCCCGCCTGATCGAGACGATCCGCGCCGCCCAGATCGGCGACGACTGCGCGCTCGCGGGGCCGTTCGGGCCGCGCCGGGTCACCTACGCGGACTACACGGCGTCGGGCCGGTCGCTCGCCTTCATCGAGGACTTCCTGCGTCGCGAGGTGCTGCCCGTCTACGCCAACACGCACACCGAGGCGTCGGGAACGGGGCTGCAGACCAACCGCTTTCGCGAGGACGCGCGGCAGGTCATCCTCGAAGCGGTCGGCGGCAACGGCGAGGACTGCGTCATCTTTTGCGGCTCGGGTGCGACCGCGGCCATCAACAAGCTGGTGGACGTTCTCAACCTGCGCATCCCCGCCGACCTCGACGCGCGCTATCGGCTCTCCGATCACATCCCGCGCGCCGAGCGGCCGGTGGTGTTCATCGGCCCCTACGAGCACCACTCCAACGAGCTGCCCTGGCGCGAGTCGATCGCCGAGGTGGTGAC
>JAYWBT010000037.1:0-20256 GCA_043781235.1 Deltaproteobacteria bacterium | reverse complement strand
TCGATCGTCTCGAGCGGCATCTGCACCAGCACGATCCAGAGGAAGAAGGCGATCAGGACGTACTTGAGCGAGAGGAGCGGCAGGTCGAGCCAGCGCGGCACCATGAGCTGCCGGCCGCGTCGCCAGAGCGTCTTCTTGCCCAACCACTCCAGCGCTCGCGAGATGGTGCCCACCGGGCAGACCCAGGAGCAGAAGGCCTTCCGGGCCACGAAGGCGGTGGCCACGGCGGCGAGGAGGATGGTGAGGCCGGCGGGGTGGACGTCATCCCAGTAGCCGGTCATGACGAAGCGCTTCAGCCCGACGAGCGCGCTGATGGGGAGGAACGCCTCCACCGCTGGTGGACGGGTGGCGGTGAGCTCTCCGCCGCGCTGGGCCTGCTCGTAAAAGCGCCAGAATTCATAGCCGACCAGCGCGATGAAAAGCGCGTAGGCGGACTGCACCGCGGCGCGCGCGAGCGGCAGGCGCCGATAGGGATTCTCCCACTTCGGAGGGCGGGGAATCTCCGCCGACCTGGCCGCCGGCAGCGGCGCCGGCCTGGAGGGAGCGCCTGGCTTTAACAGTTGAACCGGCACAAGCGAGCTTCTATCGAACGAGGGCAGGTGGGAGGAAGGGGCGGCCCCTGGATGCGGCAACGTGACGCCCGTCGTCCGCCCCGACGTACGTGCGCCTTCTTGCCACATTCCCTGCGAGGGAGCGCTGGCCACCTTGGCCGCATGAACCGGCCACTGGTCGCGATCCTCTGCGTCTTCTTCGGCTGCTCTCATCGGAACGGGCCACCCCACGGCGACGGCGGGCAGTCCACGGACGGCGGGCCGGAGGTTGCGCGCGTCTGGCCGCCGGCCACGCGAATGCGCAATCCGATCCCCGATGAAAACCAGCTGCCCGGCGATCCGGATTGGATGCGCGGCGTCTCCAGCTCGTGGAACCATCAGATCGAGGGCTACACCGATCGCGTCAGCGCACTCGCGGCCGACACCGTGCAGGTGATGATGAGCTCCAACACGCCGCACGCCGCTACCTGGGCGCTCTACCGCCTCGGCTGGTACGGCGGCGCGGGCGCGCGCAAGGTGGTCGAGGGCGGGGCGATCCAGATCGGGCCGCAAGCCCCCTGTCCGCACACCAGCACCGGCCTCATCCGCTGCCAGTGGCCGGTCACGTTCACGGTCACCATTCCGAAGGACGCCGTCTCCGGGCTGTACCTCGTCCGGGTCGTGCGCGACGACCACTACGCCAGCTTCCCGTCGCTGGTGGTCCGGGACGAGCGCACCGCCGACGTGCTCTTCGATGCGGGCGTCTCGACCTATCAAGCCTACAATATCTGGGGCGGCGAATCGCTCTACCGGGACGACAACGATCATGTCCCGGGCGGCTTCGCACTCTCGGTCAGCTTCGATCGCCCCTACGGCGGATTCGGCGACGGCCAGATGCTGCGCTACGAGCAGTACATGGCGCGCTTTCTCGAGCGCAACGGCTACGACGTCACGTACACCACCTCGCTCGATGTCTCGCGGGAGGGCGTCGAGACGTTGAAGAAGCGCGGCGCCTGGTTCTACGTGGGGCACGACGAATACTGGAGCGGAGAGCTGCGCGACGCCATCGAGGAGGCGCGCGACTCCGGCGTGTCGGAGCTCTGGTTCGGCGCCAATCCCGCTTACTGGAAGGTCCGCTACACCGACCCGGGTCCCGACGGCAACGCGCGGGTGATCACCTGCTACAAGAAGCACCCGGACCAGGACCCGCTCGCGGGAACGCCGGAGCACACCGGGCGCTGGCGCGACCCGCCGATCAACCGCCCCGAGGAGCAGCTCATTGGCGTGATGTACGAGAGCTGGGTGCTGTTCGGCCAGCCGTGGGTGGTCACGAACGCGTCGCATCCCTTCTATGCCGGCACCGGCCTGGTCGATGGCGACGCGGTGCCGATGCTGGTCGGATACGAGTACGACCGCACCTTCGCGAACGACACGCCGGACAAGACGACTCTGCTCGCGCACTCCCCCCTCGTGGACGCGGAGGGCAGGCCCAGCTTCGCCGAGAGCACCATCTACACCGCGCCGGGCGGCGCGCTGGTCTTCGGCGCGGGCAGCATCTACTGGTCGCTCTTCGTCGACGGCCCGCAGCGCGATCCGCGCGTCGAGCGCATGACCGCGAATCTATTGCAGCTCGGCTTGCGGATCCCCGTCCCGGCCTCGCTGCAGACCATCGTCCCGCCCGCGGCCGCCCAGCCCGATCCGTCCTGGGCCACCGACGTTCGCACCCTCGCGACCGGCATTCCCGGCCCGACAGGCGTCGCGCGGCTCCCCGACGGCACCTTCGTTGTCGCCGACGCACGCGCGCATCGCATCTGGAGCGTGAGCGCGGCGGGCGAAGTGACGCCGTTCGCCGGCGACGGCCACGAGAGCGGCTCCTCGCTGTTCGACAACGTGCCGGCGCTGCAGGCGCGTTTCTTCCAGCCCACCTCCGTGCTCGCGGACGGGAGCGGCAACGTTTACGTCGCCGACACGCACAACTGCGTCATCCGCAAAGTGGCCAACGATGCGAGCCGCACCGTCACCTCCGTCGCGGGCGTCTTCCTGAACTGCGCCTTCGCCGACGGCGCCGGCATCAACGCGCGTTTCAACGACCCCATGGGCATGGCCTGGCAGGACGCCACGCACATCCTCATCGCCGACTCGGCGAACCAGGCCATCCGCGTGCTCGATGTCGCCACCGGCGTGGTGAGCACCCTCGCCGGCGGGAACTTCGGCGACGAAGCGGACGGACCCGGAAAGCAGGCCACCTTCTTCTTTCCCACCGCCGTCGCGGCGGGGTCCGACGGGCGGATCTTCTTCCTCGCCAGCTCGACCGGAAAGCTGAAGGTCATTGAGGCCGATCCGGCGCGCACCGTGACCACGCTGGTCGCGGGCGGCCTCGGCTTTGCCGACGGCGCCGGGACGACCGCGCGCCTCTTGCCGCAAGGAGGCCTGCTTTGGGACGGCGTGGCGCTCCTGGTCGCGGATACGGGGAACCAGCGCATCCGTCGCGTCGCGCCGGGCACCGACGCGGCTTCGACGCGGGTGCAGACGTGGGCGGGCAGCGGGAGGGTCGGCGCCGTGGATGGGCCCGCCAGGACCGCGTCCTTTGGCCTGCCGCTGGGGCTCTACCGCGCCGTCGACGGAAACGTGCTCGTGGCCGACGGGGCCGGATCGCTGCGCGCCATCCGGCCCTGAACGAGATCAGGCGCCTCGCGTGGCGTCTCGCGCGATGCTCGCCCCCGAGAGCAGGGAAACGATCCAGGATGGAACCATGCGCCGCTGGCGCGACGAGGTGAGCGTGTCGGAGCCGATCGACTGGGAGCCGCAGGCCAAGGAGCGACTGGCGAAGGTGCCCTTCTTCATGCGGCCGCTGGTGAGGAGGAGGGCGGAGCAGGCGGCGCGCGAGCGCGGAATGAAATCGGTGACCCCGGCGCTGCTCGGCGAGCTCAAGAGCGGGCAGCACGCAAAGGGCACCACTGGCGATTGAGAGTTGTCCAGTGAAGGTAGGGCCCTGCACCCGAAGGCCGCTACGGGCGTCAAGGCGCTCGGGCGCTCGGGTGATGGATCCGATATCGCAGCCAGAGCGCCCCGCCGTCCAGGCGTTTCACGGATTGGAGTGCAAGCTTTGTCGCCGTCCGGCGCGTGTGGCCAGACTCAACGTCGAACACGGTCGGAGTTCCCGTCGAACCATCGGCGATCGGCATCAGCACCAGGCTCAGCTCGTCGATCAGGCCGGCCTTGAGGAAGGAACCATTGTTGCCCCCTCCACCATCGAGCCGGACGCGCTCGATGCCGAAATGCCGCTTGAGCTTTTCGAGCACGCGCTCAAGATTGAGCTCGCTTTTTCCCCCGAAGATATACGAGACGTTTTTCGAACGGAGCTGATCGAGGTACTCGGACGGGACCCGTTCGGTCAGCACCTCGATCACATGCTCGGTGTCGACCCGGTTCGAGTCCCAGTTGCACTTTCCCAGGGGATCGATCGCGATCGCGAAAGTCTTCGTCTCATCCTCGGCGATGAAATCCCTTTTCGGGATCCGGAAAACGCCCTTGCGCCTGTGCCGAGGCTTCTGGCTCGAGAACTCCTGCATCGTCGTCCGGCCGACCATCCACGCATCGACTTTGATGCGTGCGGCCTGGTCTTCGAAGAATCGTGCGGCGTTCCTGACGCTCCATCTCGAGGATTGGATGCGCCCGTCGACCGAGCTCATCATGTGGCAAATCACATAGGGTCGCGAACTCATGCTTCTCTTTCTCCTCCCATGAGCGACCATGTCGCAGCCGCGCCCTCGTTGGCAAATGCTGGTGACTGCCGCACGATGTCGCCCGACCGCCTTGTCAGAGCAGCCCGGGCTTGCCGGCCTGCCACCGCTTCATCTCCGACGCGAGCAGCAGCACGTGGTCGCGCTCCTCGGCGGCCAACTCCTGGTAGAGCTCTGCTTCCGCCGAGCCGTCGGGGCAGAGCGCGCGCCGGCGCTCGAAGAAATCCGCCGCGCGCTCCTCGAACGCGATGGCGATGCGGAAGAGGTTGTCCGGCGCGTCGGGCAGGTGGGCGACACCCGCGTAGACGGCCGCGCGGTCCACGCGGAAGTCGCCCGGCTTGGGCGGGTTCACGTGATAGCGCGCGGAGAGCGTGGCCATGTGCTGCTGCTCCATCGCGGCGAGGCGCGCGAACAAGTCGCGCAGCTCGGGATCCGAGGCATCCCTCGCGGCGCGCGTATAAAAGGCCATGCCGCCCAACTCGATTTCGAACGCGGCGCGGATCGCTTCCAGTCCGGCTCCTTTGACGCGGCGGGCGCCGAGCGCACGCAAGACTCCGCCGCAGGCCGGGCACATCCCGTAGGGAAACGCGAACCCCTCGTTCACCTTGCTGCAGCCGTCGCAGCGCCAGCTGAGGATCGCGCCCGCGCAGCAGACATAAGCCTCGTCGCCCTCGACCGGGCCATGACACTTGGGACAGACCGCGCCGGGCACCGGGGCCACGAAGGCGTCGGCCTCGTCGCGGGTGACTGGCCACCGTTTGCCGTTCTTGAGATAGGCGGCGATGGAGCGCGCCGCCCGCCGGCCCGCGCCCATGGCGAGGATCACCGTCGCGCCGCCCGTCACGATGTCGCCGCCGGCGAAGACGCCCGGCAGCGAGGTTGCCTGCGTACCGCCATCGTCGGCCACGATGTTGCCGCGCTTGTCGAGGCCCAGGCCCGGCGTGGAGCGCGCCACGATCGGATTCGCCTTGCTGCCGAGCGCGTAAATGACCGTGTCGCAATTCAGCTCCTTGAAGCGCCCGGTCGCGAGCGGCTTGCGACGGCCCTTGTCGTCGGGCTCGCCGAGCTGCATCTCCTCCACCTTCATGCCGCTCACGCCCCCGCCCGGGTCGACGCGGATCTCCACGGGCGCGTGCAGGAAGAAGAACTCGATGCCTTCTTCCTTTGCGTGCCGCAGCTCCTCGATACGCGCGGGCGCCTCGGCCTCGCCGCGCCGGTAGACGCAGCGCACGGTGGCCGCGCCGAGCCGGCGCGCGACCCGCAGGCAATCCATTGCGGTATTGCCCGCGCCGATCACGACCACGCTCTGACCGACGTTGATCGGCGTGTCGCGCAGCGGGAACTGATCTCCGCCCATGAGATTCACGCGGGTGAGAAACTCGTTGGCGGAGTAGACCTGTCCGGCGAACTCGCCGGGAATGCCGAGAAAGGCCGGCGAGCCCGCGCCCACTCCGACGAACGCCGCGTCGAAGCTCATCTCGCTGAGCAGCTGCGAGACGGTAAAGGTCTTGCCGATCACCTTGTTGGTCTCGATATGAACGCCGAGATCGGTGAGACGCTTCACCTCGCGATCGATGATGTCGCGCGGCAGGCGGAACGAGGGAATGCCGTACCGGAGCACGCCGCCGGCGACGTGCAGCGCCTCGAAGACGGTCACGTCGCAGCCGTAGCGCACCAGGTCGGCGGCCGCGGCCAGCCCGGCGGGGCCGGAGCCGCAGATCGCGACGCGCCCCAACTTGTCCTCCGGCTTGAATCGCGGCGCTTGCACCGGCGCGGGCCGCGCATTGTCGCCCACGAAGCGCTCGAGTCGGCCAATCGCCACCGGCTCCATTTTTTTGGCGATGATGCACTGTGCTTCGCACTGCGTCTCCTGGGGGCAGACGCGGCCGCAGACCGACGGAAAGATGCTCGCTTCGTGGATGGTCGCGAGTGCGCTTTCGAGATCCCGCACCAGCAAGTGCCGGATGAAGCGCGGGATGTCGATGGCCACTGGACAACCCGCGATGCAGGTCGGAATCGCGCACTGGATACAACGCTCGGCTTCCTGCAGCGCGTCCTGCAGCGCGTAGCCCAGGTTCACTTCTTTGAAGTTTCTCGCGCGCTCGCCGGCGTCGCGCTCCTGCATTCGCGTCTGATGGGGCTGGAGGGACTTGAGCTTCTTGTAGTTGCGCTTCTCCTGATCAAAGAGCTCTTCCCCGACCTTGCAGACGTGCGCGTAGTCGGCGTTGGCGGCGCTCTCCTGCGGCTTGAAGCGCTTCTGCCGCGAGGCCAGCTCGCCGAAGTCCACCAGGTGCCCGTCGAAGTCCGGCCCGTCCACGCAGGCGAACTTCACTTCGCCGCCGATGGTGGCGCGGCAGGAGCCGCACATGCCGGTGCCGTCCACCATGATGGTATTGAGCGACACCAGCGTCTTCACGCCATGCGGCCGCGTGACCTCGACGCAGGCGTGCATCATCGGCAGGGGCCCGATGGCCACCACCAGCTCCGGCTTGTCGCGGCGCACCACCTCCTCGAGCGCCGCGGTGACGAAGCCGTGCTTTCCGTACGAGCCGTCATCGGTGCAGACGATCAGGTCGTCGCAAAAGCTGCGGAACTTCTCTTCCCAGAAGACCAGGTCCTTGCTGCGAAAGCCGATGATCCCGGTCACACGGTTGCCGGCCTGTTTGAACGCGCGCAGCTGCGGATAGACAGGCGCCACGCCAAGGCCGCCGCCCACCAGCACCACGTGCCCCGCGCGCTCGATGTGCTGCGGCTGCCCGAGCGGACCGACGAAGTCGAGGAAGGAATCGCCCTGGCGGTAGTCGTCGCGCATCTGCCGCGTGCTCTTTCCCAGCGCCTGGATCACCATGGTGATGGTGCCGCGCTCCGGGTCCATGTCGGCCACGGTGAGCGGGATGCGCTCGGCGTTCTCGTGCAGCCGGAGCATCACGAAGTGGCCGGGCTTTGCCGCGCGGGCGACGTCGGGCGCGAACACCTCCCAAAGGAAGGTGGTGTCGGAGAAGGTCTCGCGGCGGACGATGGGAACCATTGGGCAGGTCCACTGCAAGAGGCGGGCACAACGGCGCCTGTGGCGAACGCGACCGTGGGCTCCGCAGCGTTTGCGCTTTGGGGTGGCGCCGCGCAAGGCTTGCGCCGGGCCGGCCCGCGGCGCGAGGAGGTCCGTCCGGGCATGCGCGATGCAGGAGCGATACCCAACCCAAGGTGCCCAAAATGTCCGTCACTATCGTTCCGCGCGGCGCCGATCCGCTGCGCGATTCCACTCTGAACAAGGGAACCGCTTTCACCCTGGCCGAGCGCGACGTACTGGGGCTCCGTGGGTTGCTCCCGCCGCGCGTCCACACCATCGACGAGCAGATCGTGCGGGTGATGGAAAACCTGCGTCGCAAGCAGTCGCCGCTGGAGAAATACATCTTCCTCTCGGCGCTGCAGGGGCGGAACCAGACGCTCTTCTACCGGGTGCTCATCGATCACCTCGAGGAGCTGATGCCCATCGTCTACACGCCCACCGTGGGCGAGGCGTGCCAGGCGTACGGGCACATCTTCCGCGGGCCTGCCGGGCTCTACGTGTCACGCCATGATCGCGGCCGTATCGAGCCAATGCTTCGGAACTGGCGCAACGCCGCAGACGTGCGCGTCATCGTGGTCACCGACGGCGAGCGGATCCTCGGCCTGGGCGACCTGGGCACGAACGGCATGGGCATCCCCTGCGGCAAGCTGGCGCTCTACACCGCCTGCGCCGGAATCCCGCCACAGGCCTGCCTGCCGGTCGCCATCGACACGGGCACCGGGAACGAGGCGCTGCGCAACGACCCGCTCTATCTCGGCGTTCGCGAGCCGCGTCTGCGCGGGCCGGAGTATGACGCGCTGCTGGAGGAGTTCGTCGTCGCCGTGCAGGCGGTGTTCCCCGGCGCGCTGCTGCAGTTCGAGGACTTCGCAACCGCCAATGCGTTCGCGCTGTTATCGCGGTACCGCGAGCGCCTCCTGACATTCGACGACGATATCCAGGGCACCGCGGCGGTGGCGGTCGCCGGCATCATCTCCGCGCTGCGCCTGACCGGCGGCAAGCTGCGCGATCAGCGGCTGCTCTTTCTCGGCGCGGGAGAAGCGGGCACGGGAATCGCCGATCTCTTTGTCGCCATGCTCGGCGAGGAAGGCGTCCCGCCGGCGGAGGCACGGCGTTGTTGCTGGTTCGTGGACTCGAAAGGCCTGGTGGTGGCGTCGCGGCGGGATCTCGCAGCGCACAAGAGGCCGTATGCGCACGAAGCATCGCCGGTCAGCGAGCTGCGGACAGCGGTGCGGGAGCTGCGCCCCACGGCGTTGATCGGCGTCTCCGGCTCTACCGGTGCGTTCACGCAGCCGGTGCTCGAGGAGATGGCGCGCATCAACGAGCGCCCCATCGTCTTCTCGCTGTCGAATCCGACCTCGAAGGCGGAGTGCACGGCGGAGCAGGCCTACGGCTGGACGCACGGGCGCGCCATCTTCGCCAGCGGCAGCCCGTTCCCCGAGGTGAAGGGGGAAGGCCGCCGCTTCCTCCCCGGCCAGGGAAACAACGCCTACATCTTCCCTGGCGTGGGGCTGGGCGTGGTGGCGAGCCAAGCCTCGCGCGTGACCGATGAGATGTTCTCGGCGTCGGCGCGCGCACTGGCGGCGCTGGTCGGGCCCGCCGACCTGGAAGTCGGCCGCGTCTACCCGGCGTTGTCGCGTCTCCGCGAGGTCTCGCTCGAGATCGCGACCGCGGTGGCCACCGTGACGTGGGATCGTGGGCTGACGCGGCTGCCGCGGCCCTCGGACATACGGGCGCATGTGGCGGCCACCATGTACCAGCCGGTCTACCCGACCTACGTGGGACCCTTCGAAGCGAAGTGACCTTGCGCGCGCGCCTGCCGCTCCTGCTCTTGCTCCTCCTCGCCTCATGCGAGGTCGCGCCGCGCGCCGGGCCGGGTCTGGCGGGCGGACCGTTGCCGCCTTTCGCCGCAAGACCCGCGGGTCGCTCTCTCTCGCTCAGCATCGGGCCGGCGGGCGCCTCGCTCACCTTTGCCGGCGCGTCCGGGGCGCTCACGCTGACGGTGCCGCCCGGCGCGGTCGCGGCACCAGTGGCCTTCAGTATCGATGAGATGCTTCCCAACACCGCCGTGGGGGCAGTGGGGAGCGCGTTTCGCATCGGGCCGCCAGACGCGCCGCTGCTCGCCCTGGTGACGCTGACCTTCACGCCCCTGGACCCGGCGCAGGCGGCGCTCACCGCCGCCTCGCACCAGAACACGCTCGGCTACTGGCTGCGCGCCTTCGACGTAACCCGCGACGCGACCACCGTCTCCACCCGGACCCTGTCGCTGGGCGACTGGACGCTGGTCACACTGGCCACCTCGCGCGACCTTCACGGGCCGTTCCACCTCGACTCGACCACGCAGGACGTGCCCTTCAGCGCGGACGGCACGGTCACGCTGCAGTACCTCGGCGACGATCCAGGCTTCGTATATTACCTCCCGGCCGGGACCATCGCGCCCCTCGCGCCGGGCTGCGACGCGATCCCGCCGGCTGATCTGCCGGTCAGCATCGCCGAGATCCGCACTGCCCCCGCGCCGGCGAATTTCCGCTGGGGCCTCAACGGCCAGTGGATCCTCTCCTGCGGCGGCGCGCGTAAATTCATCTCGGCCGGCTTCGACACCATGGGCATCGACTATGCCGGCTGCGCGTTCTCGTACAGCGGTGCTTACGTGATCGGCCCCGCCCACTTGAACGGCCGATACGTAATCGACTGCGGGAGCGGCAGGCAGGAGATCGTCTCGTGGGAGCTGGTGCCGCCCGGCCAGACGCCCGGCCCGCTGCCCTGAGCTATCCAGCCGGGACCCATACGCCGGTGCCAGGGCAAGGTATCCCGGTCCCAGCCCGCTCCTCCGCGGCTGGAAAGTGATAGGGGCCTTCGGTGAGCGGCAGTGGACGGAAATTGGAGCCGCGAGCTCATCGCTCCCCTGGAAGCGAGAGCCAGTCGGGCCCACCCGGCGCCGGCCACGATCGGAAACAAGAGAGTCTGCACCCGCGCAATCGCCATCGCGGCGGCCTCGATTTCAAGCGGCTCACGGCGACCAGCCCTGGCCTGGCGCGATTCGTCGCGGTCAACCAGTGGGGCAATGAATCGATCGATTTCGCGAATCCGGCCGCGGTCAAGGCGCTGAATACGGCGCTGCTCAAGCAATTCTATGGCGTCTCGACGTGGGACATTCCCCCGGGATACCTCTGTCCTTCCGTTCCGGGGCGGGCAGATTACCTGCATTACCTCGCAGACCTTTTGGCGTCTTCCAATCACGGCGTGATCCCGCGCGGCGCCGCGGTCCGCGCCCTCGATATCGGTGTCGGGGCCAATTGCGTCTATCCCTTGATAGGAACCAGCGAGTATGGCTGGAGCTTTCTCGGCTCCGAGATTGATCCGGTCGCGATCGCCTCGGCGACGCGGATCCTGGAGTCGAACCCGGGATTGCAACGCGCCATCGAGCTTCGCCTGCAGACCTCGCCCGCCAGAATGCTGGACGGCCTGTTGCGGCCCGGCGAGTCGTTCGACGTCTCGCTCTGCAATCCGCCTTTCCACGCCTCGCCCGGAGCGGCGGAGGAAGGCACCCGGCGCAAGTGGAAGAACCTGGGCAAGAGCCAGCAGCGCCGGCCCACCTTGAACTTCGGCGGGCGAGGCGCGGAGCTCTGGTGTCCGGGAGGGGAGAGCCTCTTTGTTCGCAGACTGATCGGCGAGAGTGCGCGAGAGCCCGCTCGCTGCTTCTGGTTCTCGTCGCTGGTCTCGAAGAAAGCAAACCTGCCGGCCATTCAAGGCGCGCTGAAGAAGGCCCGCGTCCTGGAGAGCCGGATCATCGAGATGACCCAGGGGCAGAAGACGAGCCGAATCATCGCCTGGACGTTCCTCGACGGGCGCCAGCAGGAGGAGTGGCGGTCCAGGCGGTGGCCACCGAAGCGGTCGCTGCACTAATACTTGTTGCTGAACTCGATCCAACCGTCCGGCAGCAGGTAGAGGATCAGCACGCGGCCCTTCTTCACCGTGGGCCGGTGGCCGGAGCCCGGCCGGTAGACCAGCCATCCGGCGCCCCGCGCATCGAACGTCGCCCCCGGAGTGATGGGCATGATCAGGTCGACCTCGCCGAGGGGGTGGCGGTGGTAGTTGCCGACCAGATCGTCGATATCCACCACGTCGACGCTGAAGCCGGCCAGGTCGGGCGCCGGCTCGAAGACCCGGCCATACTTGCGCTTGCCTTCGCCCTGCGTGCACAGCAAGCCTTGGGCAATGCCTTCCAGGCACGCCGTCTTCAGCGCGCGGAAGACCTCGCTCCCGGACGAGAGCTCCTGGTTCAGCTGCTTCTCCAGCGCCGAATCGAGAGAGGCGCCCGCAATCCGGGCAGTCACCCCCTGCACGAGCGATCGGAGCTCCAGTGGCGTCATGCCCGCATTCTGCCCGAAGCGGGCAAGTATGTCCGTGCTAGCGTCCCCTCATGCTCAATCTCCTAATCGCCTGCCTGCTCGTTGGGGCGCCGGTCGCCGGTCGCGGAGGAGCGGGCGCGCTCATCGACAAGTTGGTCGCAGAATACGGCGGCGCCAGGAGGGTCGCCGCGGCCCGCGCCCTGCGGCAGAAGGGCCGCGTAGTCACGGAGAGGCGCGGCAGCGCCGCGTTGGTGCGCGAGTTCGAGAGGCCCGACCGGCTGCGGGTCGAGCTGAAGTATCCCGACACCACCGAGGTGCGGCTGCTCGACGGAGCCCGCGCTTTTCGCGGCGGCCAGCCCGTGGGCGGCCCGATGCGCGACGCCATGCTCTTGCAGACCGCGCGCCTGGACTTGCCTGCCCTGCTCCAGGAGGCGCGCGGACGCGTGGGCGATCTCGGCGTGCAGGAGCGCGGGGGCCTGGCCTTGCGCGCGCTGCTGGTGCCGCTCGGTGGCGGCCTCGAGCTCACCGTCTACGTCGATGAGCGGAGCGGCCGCATCGTGCGCAGCGAGGGCGGCGTGCCCGCCGGCGCCATGGGCCGCCTCGAGTTCTGGACCAACTACTCCGATTTTCGGCGCGTGAAGGGCATGCTCTTCGCCTTCACCGAGGAGAACTTCGCCTCCGGCACGCGGACCGGCCAGACGCAGCTCGACACCATCGAGGTCGTCGACGCGCTACCGGCCGCGACCTGGAAACCGTAGCGCCAGCGCGCCGCGGGGGGCGTCGGGCCCGCCATTTCGTCAGCCGCCTTGCGCCACAAAGGGCAGCTCGATCGTGAACCGCGAGCCAACCCCAGGCTCGCTCTCGACCTGGATTGAGCCGGCATGCGCATCGACAATTTGTTTGGCGATATAGAGGCCCAGACCCAGCCCGCTGACCTCGTTGGCTGAAATCGCCCTCTCGAACTGTCCGAAGATGCGGTCGCAGTCCTGCTTTGCGATGCCAATGCCGGAATCTTCGATCACGATGCGGGCGCTCACGGCGGTGGCGCTGACGTTGATTTGAACCGGTTTCCCCGCTCCATATTTGATTGCGTTGGTCAGCAGGTTGATCACCACCTGTTCAAGCCGGTAGCGATCCCAGCTGCCAACGACCTCACCCTCGGCCTGAAGTGAAATGGTCACCCCCGAGCCCTGGAACTGGGCCGCCATGCGGTCGACGATCTCCTTGACCAGCACCGTGAGCTCGACGCGTTCGTAGTTGATGCTGAACTTGCCGGCGTTCAGGCGGGAGATGTCCAGCATGTCGTCCACCAAGCGCGCCAGGCGGTTGATCTGCTTCTCGTCATCGCCAAACATCCCGGCCAGCTTCTCCTCGGTGAACGGAACCAGGCCGTACCGATTGAGCAGCTTGCGACGCATCTGCGTCTGCAGCTTCAGCGAGGTGAGCGGGGTCTTGAGCTCATGAGAAGCAATCGAGAGGAATTGATCGCGGACCCGCACGGCCATCTTCAGGTCGTGCACGTCGCGCGTGATGCCCACCAGATATTCAATCGTCCCGTCTTCACTGGGAGCGGGGCTGAGGATGTACTCAAAGTCGCGCGGCCCGCCAAAGGTGGGAAAACGGGTTGCACCCACCACCGTGCGACCGCTGAAAGCCTGCGCCTGCTCGGCTTCGAATTGGCTCAGGAACGCAGGCTCAAAGCCCATCTCCCGCCCGCTTCGGCCGATGGTCTGCTCACCGGCCCGGCCGAGGGCCGCGAGATGGGCCGCCAGCGCTTCGGCCGTGGCCCTGTTGTTATAAACATAGCGGCCCTGCCGATCGAGCATGAAGACGTGATCGGGCGACGCATCCAGGAGAATGCTCAGCTTGCGAATCTCTGCCAGAGCGGTGCGGGCCTTGCGTTCGGCGTGCAGGTCCCGGCGCAGATCAGACATCGCGAGCTGTGCGCGCACCCGCGCCAGGAGCTCGCGAGGCGAAAACGGCTTGATCAGGTATTCGTCGGCGCCGGCCTCGAGCCCCTCGATGGTCGCCTCGTCTCCAGCACGTGCGGAAAGCAGGATGACCGGAATCAGTCGCGTGCTCTCCTGGCTGCGGAGCTGCTTCAGAAAGCCAAAGCCATCCAGCCCAGGCATCATGACATCGCTGATGATCAACTGGGGAAGTCCGCGTGAGGCCGCCGCCATTCCCTCGACGCCATTGGTGGCACTCTCGATCGCATAGGCACCGCTCAGCAGCCTTGCCAGGTGCGCTCGCATGTCCGGGTTGTCATCGACGATCAGCACGGCCGGTTTTTGCCCGCCGCTCGGGGCCGGCTCGCCCGCAGCCGCGGCGGCTCGTTCGGGAAGCCATTGAATGGCTTCATTCAGATAACCTTCCGCCTCCGGGCGGGCGGAAGACGGTCCGCCCGGGGCGCGCACCCGTTCGGGACTGAGATGACTCTTGCCCTTCGGGATAGACACGGTGAACGCGGAGCCCTGGCCGACGGTGCTCTCGACCGCGACCGAGCCGCCGTGAAGCTTCACCAGCTCCTGCACCAGCGCAAGCCCGATGCCTGAGCCTTCCATGCTGCGCGAGCGAGCTCCCTGTACGCGATGGAACCGCTGGAAAATCTTCGGCAGCTCGTCAGGCGCAATCCCGGTGCCGCTGTCTTTCACGACCAGGCAGATCAACCCGCCCTGCTCGACCAGCGACACTTCGATTTGACCCTCGAAGGTGAACTTGAACGCATTGGAAAGAAGATTGAAGACAATCTTTTCCCAGAGCTGCCGATCCACATAGGTGGGCTCGCTGAGCGGTTGTATCTTCACCTTCAGGGTCAGGCCGCCCCGCTCCAGCACGGACTCAAATTGCGCGGCCAGCTCGGCGGTGTAAGTGGCAAGATCGAGGGGCTCGAAGAATGCCTCCACCCGGCCCGCCTCCGCTCTGGAGAAATCGAGCAGCGTATTCACGAGCTTGAGCAGCCGCAGCGCATTTCGGTGGGCGGCCTCCAGCACCTCGCGAGCCAGCACCGCTTTCCCGTCGACGGTGGAGCCCAGGGCATCTTCGAGCGGCCCCAGCAAGAGCGTGAGCGGCGTTCGGAACTCGTGGCTGATGTTGCTGAAGAACGCGGTCTTGGCGCGATCCAGCGCCGCCAGCTCCTCAGCCTGCGCGCGTGCCTCCTGCTGCGCGCGCGCGCTGGTCATCGCGGTCTGGATTTGACCTGCCACCAGCTTGAGAAAACTTTTATAATCCTCGTCAAAGGGGCGATGCGGGCTCAAGCCCACCGACAAGAACCCGGAGACCTCCTCTTTTCCCGCAAATCCGATCGGCAGCACATACAGGTCCTCTGGAGCGTTGAGCCCCGGCGCGCCGGGGAGCATCTTCACCCCAGGCGGGATCCCGGCGACGAAGACGGGGGCTTTGGTGCGCAAGACCTCGTCCAGCGACGGATGATACGCCTGGCTTGCCTGGGCGGGCCTGCGATCGGGACCCTCGATGCCGATGGCGCCAATGACCTTTGCGTCGCTGTTCCCGGGGAGAAGCCAATGCAGAACCGCAAAGGGTAGATCCAGGGAGTTGGTCGCCAGAGCAGCCAGACACGCGCGGCCCGCCTCTTCAATCGTCGCTTTATCGGCAGACTGGTTGGCAATCTCCCGCAGCGTCTTGATTCGTCGCTCACCGATGACCTTGGCCGTGGTCTCGATGGCAGAGCAGGAGAAGCCACCAAATTTGTCACCCTCTTCCAGGATCCGCGAAAAGGAAAAGGTGAAGTAGCTCTCTTCGGGATATCCATTGCGACGCAGATAGTAAACCTGGTCTTCAGCCCAGCTGCCCGCGCCGGTGGCCATGACGCCTTTGAGCATCCCGTAAAGCGAATCCCAGGCCTCGGGCCACACTTCGCGCAGCGGAGTGCCCAGGGCCCCGGGATTCTTTTCGCCGAGGATGGCCGCGTACCCGTCGTTGTAGAGGCAGGTGAACTCGGGTCCCCAGAACAGAAAGGTCGGAAACCGGGAGCCGAGCGCCGTCGTGATCGACGTGATCAAGCACTGCGGCCAGCTTTCGAGCGGGCCCAGGGGCGTGCCGGACCAGTCGCGCTGCAGGATGAGCTTTCCGGTTTCGCTGTTTCCGCTCAGCAGTGACCCGGGCCAACGCGTTGAGTGGGTGTCTTTGACGATCTCGAACGGCGGGCCAGAGGTGGCGGGACTAGCCATATGCATCGGGGAGTCTATGCACCTGGGCGGTCCCATTGCGCTTCTGACCGGGGACTTTCGTGCTGGGCGGACGGCCTTGCGCTGCCAAGGTCTACTGCGGCGGCCGGGAAAGCGCTTGCGTCAGGCCTTGATCCAGCGCGCTGGACGCTTGCCCAGGAACGCGTCGATTCCCTCGGCGGCGTCCGGCTCGAGCACGCTGCAGGCCATCGACTCGTTCGTGATGGAGTAGGCGCTCGCGATGGGCTGGTCGATCTGGCGATAGAAGGCTCGCTTTCCGAGCGCCAGCACCGCGCCGCTGCGGGCCACGATGAGGCCGGTGAACCGCTCGATCTCGGCGTCGAGCTCCGCGGCCGGGACCACCCGGTTCAGGAGCCCCCAGGAGAGCGCGGTGCGCGCGTCCACCATCTCGCCGGTGAGGAGCAACTCCATAGCGCGCTTGCGGCCGACGTTGCGGGCCACGCCCACCGCCGGGGTGGAACAGAAGACACCGATGTTCACGCCGGGGAGCGCGAAGCGGGCCTCCTCCGCTGCCACTGCGAGGTCGCACATGGAGACGAGCTGGCAGCCGGCGGCGGTGGCGATGCCGTGCACCCGCGCAATGACCGGCTGCGGGATCTCGGTGATCTTCATCATCATCCGGCCGCAGTCTTCGAAGAGCTTCGTCTGCCAGGCCTTGTCACTTGCGTGAGCGCGCATCTCCTTCAGATCGTGGCCCGCGCAGAATCCCCGGCCGGCGCCGGAGAGCACCACCACTCGCGCCGCCGGGTCGGCACCCACCTCGCCGAGCGCCGCCTCCAGCGCCGCGATCATCTCCATGGAGAGGGGGTTGAAGCGCTCGCCGCGATTCAGGGTCAGCGTGGTGACGCCGCCCTCGTCGCTCCGGGTGACGAGGGAATTGGAGACTGCCGCTGTGGTGGATGAGTGCATGGGTCGATCCTCCGGCGAGAGCCGTCAGTATGGACGCATACCGATGGAGGGGGAAGGAGAGCGGTTCCGCCGCTTCCCTGGCGCCTCAATTCCGGTATGCTCGCGATGGAGGTCCTTGCCATGGAAACCCCCCTCACGCCCCTGGAGTTCGGCCGCCGCGCCCGCCGCCTGTACCCGCACCGCGAAGCGGTGGTGGATGGCGAGCTGCGCCTGACCTACGCGCAGCTGCTCGACCGCTGCGACCAGTGGTCGGCTGCGCTGCAGCGCCTCGGGGTGAAGCCCGGCGACCGCGTCGCGTATATCGCGCCCAATACCCACGCACAGCTGGAATCGTTCTATGCCGTTCCGCAGACAGGCGCGGTGCTGGTGCCCATCAACTACCGGCTCACCGCCGACGATTTCGCGTACATCATCGAGCACTGCGGCGCCAGCGTGCTCTGCGTCCACTCCGATTACCTCGATACCGTCGATTCCGTGCGCGATCGGCTGGCGAGCGTGCGCCACTTCGTCGCGCTCGAGGGCGCCAAAGACAACTGGCTCGATTACGAGCGATTGCTGGCCGATGCGCCGCGCCACTTCGAAAAGCCGGCCATCGCCGAGACCGATTTGCTGACCATCAATTACACCAGCGGCACCACCGCCCGGCCCAAGGGCGTGATGATCACGCACCGCAACGCCTGGATGAACACGGTGGGCACCATGCTCCACGTGCACATGACGCCGGCCGAGCGCTACCTGTGGACGCTGCCCATGTTCCACGCCAATGGCTGGACCTTCACCTGGACGGTCACCGCCGCCGGCGGTACACACGTCTGCCTGCGGAGGGTCGAGGCGGCGCGCATCTTCGAGGCGATGCGCGCGGAGGCCATCACCATGATCTGCGCGGCGCCCACGGTGCTGATCGCCGTCGCCAACGCGTCCCCCGAGCTGCGCAAGGACGTGCCGCGGGGCATCCGCGTCCTCACCGCCGGCGCGCCTCCCGCGGCCGCGACCATCGCGCGCATCGAAGGCGATCTGGGCTGGGATGTCCTCCAGGTGTACGGGCTCACCGAGACGGCGCCGTTCATCACCGTCTGCGAGCCGCGCACGGAGCATGCGGCGCTCTCGTCCGACGAACGCGCGGTGATCAAGGCGCGCCAGGGCGTGGAGCTCGTCACCTCCGGCGAGCTGAACGTGGTGTCCGAGGACGGCAGCGAGGTCCCGCACGACGGGCAGACCCTGGGCGAGATCGTGGTGCGCGGCAACGTGGTGATGAAGGGCTATTACAATGATCCGGAAGCAACGGCGCAGGCGATGCGCGGCGGCTGGTTCCACACCGGGGACGCAGCCGTGCTGCACCCGGACGGCTATGCGGAGATCCGCGATCGCATCAAGGACGTGATCATCAGCGGCGGCGAGAACATCTCGTCGGTCGAGCTCGAAGGCACGCTGCTGCGCCACCCGGCCGTGCAGGAAGTGGCGGTGGTGGGCGTCCCCTCGGAGAAGTGGGGCGAGTCGCCGCACGCGTTCGTCGTCCTCCGGGCGGGGGTGTCGGCCAGCGCCGACGAATTGCGCGAGCTGTGCCGCAGCAAGCTCGCGCATTTCAAGACGCCGCAGCACTTTACCTTCCTGGCCGAGCTACCCAAGACGGCGACGGGGAAGATCCAGAAGTTCGTGCTTCGCAAGCGGCAAGCCGCCATTTCGAAGCAGTGAGCGGCGGCCGGGGTTGCCGCTTCTTTCACGCCCCGGGGCGTTGCCGCCCGGGGCTGGAGGGCCCGCGTCCTCCGCCCAGGTAGAGCTGCTTCACCTGATCGTTGCTCCCGAGCGAAGCCGGGGTGCCTTCCAGCAACACGCGGCCGCTCTCGAGGATGTATCCGTAATCGGCGATACCGAGCGCGAGCCGCGCGTTCTGCTCGACCAGCAGCAGCGTCGTCTTCTCCTCGAGATTGATCCGGCGGAGCAGGCGGAAGATCTCCTCCACCAGGAGCGGCGCGACGCCGAGCGAAGGCTCGTCGAGGAGGATCAGACGCGGCCGCGCCATCAGCGCGCGACCCAGGGCCAGCATCTGCTGCTCGCCGCCGGAGAGGTACCCGGCGAGTTGGCGGCGGCGCTTTCCCAGGACCGGAAAGTAATCGTAGCAGCGCGCCTCGTCCCGGCGCAGGCCGGCTCGGTCGCGCCGCGTGTAGCCGCCCATGGCGAGGTTCTCCTCCACCGTGAGATCCTCGAAGACCCTGCGGCCCTCCATCACCTGGAAGATGCCACGGCGGACGAGGTCCTCGGGCGGCTGCGCGTCGATGCGGTCGCCGAGGAATTCGATGCTCCCCGCGACCACCGCGCCGCCCTCGCTCGCGAGCAGACCGGAGATTGCCTTGAGCGTCGTGCTTTTGCCCGCGCCGTTGGGCCCGAGCAGCGCCACGATCTGGCCCTCCTCCACCTCGAGGGAAAGGCCCTTCAGAACGAGGATCGCGCCGTCGTAGACCACCTCGACGTTGGCGAGCTTGAGCATGCAGGCCTTGACCAGGGTTAGCGAGACTAGAGCCCGAGCCACTCCGGCTTGCGGGGCATGTCGTATTCGGCGACCTTCGCGAGCTTGCCGCCCTGGATGCGATAGATCGGCGTCTTCGTCGCCGGGCGGTGGTCGGTGGCCGTGTAGGTCACGTTGTTGGTGAGGCCGCCCAGATCGAAGTTGCTCAAGGTTTCCAGGGCCGCCTTGACGCCCTCGCCGTTGAGCGCGCCCTTCTTGTCCGCGCGCTTCAGCGCCTCCCCCCAGACGAGCACGTAGGTCCAGCCCCGCACGTAGAGCGCGTCGTGCGTGTCGCCGGGGTGGTTCTTCTGGTGGAAGTCGGTGAGCCGCTTCATACCGGGCACGTTCTCGCCGAAGGGGACGTCGGGCATCACGCCAGTGACGCCTTCCGCGACCTCCTTTGCCACCGCGGGCAACGCCTCGCTGAAGCCGTAGGGATTGGATCCGAACTTGATGGCGAGGCCCAGCTTGCGGGCATCCTTGAGCACGGTCGACACGCCGGTGGTGGTGACGTTGATATAGGCGTAATCGGTCCCCTTCTGCTTCAAGCTCAAGAGCTGGCTGGTCGCGTCCTGGAAGGCGCCGGGAAGGATCGCCTCGTCGACGAGGTCAACGCCGATCTCCTTGCAGTACTGGCGGCCAGCCTCCATCGGGCTCTTTCCATAAGCGTTGTCGCCATACATGAACGCGACGTGCGGATTGCGGCTCTTGTCCTTCCAGTCGTCTTTCACCCAGCGCAGCCAGGCGCGAAGCTGGTCGGAGTAAGTCGGCGCGACGAAGAAGTTGTACGGTGTTTTTGCAGGGTTGGTGAGGTGCCCCGAAAAGGAGGCCGACAAGTACGGAATCTTGTCCTTGTTGACGAACTCCTTCAGGCCCTCGGTGTCGCCGGTCCCCCAGCCGTTGATCATGATCACCTTGTCGTCATTGACCATGCGCTTGTAGGCGGC
>JAYWBT010000036.1:0-2314 GCA_043781235.1 Deltaproteobacteria bacterium | reverse complement strand
GCCGGATCTCCGCGCGCCCCCGCAGCCGCGCACGCATGAAGGCGATGCGTCGCTCAATCTCGGCCATGGGCGCGAAGGGCGCGCCGTCCATCGGCGTGTTGCGCTTGGCCACGAAAGGCGCGAGCCCGAACGCGAGCGGAACGATGCGCGAGATTTCCGTGCCCAGCGCCACCAGCTCCTCGAGGTCCCGGTCTTCCTCTCCGGGCAGCCCGACCATCAGGTACAGCTTCAGCTGCCGGAAGCCCGCCTCGCGGGCCAACTCGGCTGTCCGCACCAGCTGTGCCGCGGTGGTCTTGCGATCGAGCGCCGTGCGCAGCCGCTCGGAGGCGCCGTCGGCCGCGGTCGTGAGCGTTCTCGCGCCCGACTGCGCCAGCAGCGAAACCAGCTCCGGCCGCGCGCAGAGCCGGTCGGCGCGCAGAGACGAGATGCCCACCTGCCGGCCGTCCAGCACCAGCGTGCGGACGAGCTCGACGATGCCAGGGTGGTCGGTCACCGCGGCGCCCACCAGCCCGACCTTGGCGGCGTTCGGAGGAATGAGCGCGAGCACGTCGCCGGGCGGCACGGTGCGCATGCCGCCGTTCGTCGTCCGGCGCATGACGCAGTAGGTGCAGCCGCGCGAGCACCCGCGCTCGGGCTCGATCAGGAACATGGACCGCAGCTCGGTGTGCGGCGTCACGATCTGCGAGCGCGCGGGGAGGCGCGAGTCGTCCGCGCGGGCCACGCCCGGCCAGTCGCCCTTGCCAATCAGCGCCGGAACGACGAAGCCCGGCAGCCGCGCGAGATGCTCGAGCGCATCCAAGCGCGGAAGCGCCAGCGCGTCGCAAAGCTGGTGGATCAGCTCTTCGCCCTCGCCAAGCACGATGACATCGGCAAACGGCGCCAGCGGAACGGGATTCGAGAACGTCAGCGGCCCGCCGCACACGATCAGCGGATGGCGCCCGTCGCGCTCGGCCGCGTGGAGCGGGAGGCTGGAGAGGTCGAGCATCTCCAGCAGCCCGGTCAGCTCGAGCTCGTAGCTCACCGAGAACGCGATGCAGTCGAAGTCGGCGAGCGGCCTCTGCGTCTCGTAGGTGCAGAGCGGCACGCCCGAGGCGCGCCAGGCGGCGGGGTCGTCGGGCAGGAAGGCGCGCTCGGCGGTGGTGGCGGGGTGCTGGTGGATCTCGCGGTAGATGGTCTGGAATCCGAGCGAGCTCATCCCGACCGAGTACGGGCTCGGGTAGGCGAGGGCGATCCGCCTCTCGGCTTGCTTGAACAGCGTTCCCTGCTCATCCGCGAGCCGGGTCCGGATCGGCTCCAGGAGGGACCAGCGCATTGGGGGGCGGATTATCGTCGCGGGAGAGAGCAAAAGAAAGTAGAAGCGACGCGTGCGAGCCCTCGCGGTCGGCCTCATGTTCTGCGGCTGCGCCGAATGGCGAATGCCTCCGACGATGCCGCTCGACGCCGCCGGGCAGCCCGTGGTGCAGGAGCAGGCGCTCCTCGGGCTGTCACCGGACGGGGACGCGCTGGTCGCGCAGCTCATCGATGCGGAAGGCGCATCGCCAGAGCTGACCTTGCTCGTGCTCGACCATGGCGGCGGTGCGTCGCGCGTCGTCCAGCGCGCGCCCGACGGAGCCGCGCGCGCGGTGTCCCGGAGCGTGCGCGAGGCGGGGCCGCGGCCCGCGCCGGTGCTCGCTGCCGCGCTGGCCGCCGGGTGGAGCGAGTCAAAAACCGTGGCGCGGGGCCTGGGTTTCATACCGCAGCCCGCTGCGATTCCCGAGCCAGGGCGGCGGAGCTGGCCCGTGGAAGGTGCCGCCGCGCTGGGCGGGATGCCGCTCTCGCTGCGCGCCTCCGAGGCGGACGAGAGCCCGCGTGCGATGGTGCTGCTTCTCTCCGCGTCCCCGGATGGTTCCCCCATCGTATCGTCCGGTGGCCTCACCGGCGGCGATGAAGTGGAGCTGGCGCGAATGCCGCTTGCCGGCCGCGCCATCGTTCCCGAGCTATGGGTCTCCTCGGGCACCGCGTGGATGCTCTGCGGCTCGGTCCTGCCCGGCGCTCCCCTGCACCGCGCCGTGGGCTTCAGGCGGGGATCGCTTTCGCGCGGTGAAGCCCAGTTGCACAACGCGCACGGCCTCGCCGACTCCGGAGCCGGCGAGCTCGACTCCGCGACGCGCGAGTTCGACCGCGCCATCGCCGCCGATCCGCGCTTCGTGGATGCGCTGTACAACGCCGCCGCGGTCGCGGCGCTGGAGGGCCGGACAGCGGACGCCGTCGCCTCGCTGCGCCGCGCCGCCGAGGTGGATCCACTGCGCGTGCAGGTGCTCGGACGCGACGACGC
>JAYWBT010000035.1:0-2316 GCA_043781235.1 Deltaproteobacteria bacterium | reverse complement strand
GCGGCGCCATCTACCTTCTCCTCGGCGACCGCCAGGAAGCGCTGATGCTGCTCGGCTTCGTCTTCTTCATCGCCGGCATCACCCTCTATCAGGAGCGCAAGACGGATCGGGCGCTCGAGGCGCTGCGCGATCTGTCGAGCCCGCGAGCGTTGGTCATCAGAGACGGCCAGCGGCGGCGGATCGCCGGCCGCGAAGTGGTGCGCGACGACCTGGTCGTGCTGGCCGAGGGCGACCGCGTGCCTGCGGACGCAGTGGTCCTGTCGACTCCCGGCTGCGCGACCGACGAGTCACTGCTGACGGGCGAATCCGTCCCCGTCCGCAAGCGCGCCTGGGACGGGCGCGAGCCATTCACCCGCCCCGGCGGCGATGACCTGCCGTTCGTCTATTCAGGCACGCTGCTCGTCCGAGGTGCGGCACTTGCGCGCGTGCACGCGACCGGCGCGCGGACCGAGATCGGCCGCATCGGCCAGGCGCTGCGCACCCTCGAGCCGGAGCAAACGCCGCTGCAGCGCGAGACCAAGAAGCTGGTGACCAGGCTCGCCATCGTCGCCGGCGCGCTCTCGCTTCTGGTGGTCGTCGCCTACGCGATCTTGAAGTCGAGCTGGATCGGCGGGCTGCTCGCGGGTCTGACGCTGGCGATGGCGATCCTCCCGAACGAGATACCCGTCGTCGTGACCATCTTCCTCGCGCTCGGCGCCTGGCGGCTGTCGCGCCGCCGCGTGCTCGTGCGGCGCACCACGGCCGTGGAGACGATCGGCTCCGCCACCGTGCTCTGCGTCGACAAGACCGGCACGCTGACGCAGAACAAGATGTCGGTCAGCAAGCTCGTCGCCGGCGGACAGGCGGTGGAGCTCGACGCGGGCGATCAAGCGCTGCCCGAGGAGGTGCACGAGCTCGTCGAGTACGCCATCCTCGCCAGCCGGCCGGAGGCGTTCGACCCGATGGAGATCGCCTTCCAGAACCTGGGCCGGCTGCGCCTCGCCGGAACGGAGCACCTGCACCCCGATTGGACGCTGCTCAGGGAATATCCGCTTACGCCAACGCGCCTGGCGGTGACCCAGCTCTTCCGGCGGCCCGACGGCGCGGTGGTGATCGCGGTCAAGGGTGCGCCGGAGCAGTTGGTGGCGCTGTGCGGCCTTCCGCGCTCGAGGAGCGACGAGATCCTCTCCGAGGTGGCGACGCTCGCGGGCGACGGCCGGCGGGTGCTGGCGGTGGCGCGCGGCAAGAGCGAGGAGCCGCTGCCGGACGATCCGGCGCTCTTCGCGCTCTCGTTCGTGGGGCTGGTCGCACTCGAGGATCCAATCCGCGCCTCGGTGCCCGCCGCGGTCCGCGAGTGCCTGGCCGCGGGCATCCGCGTCGCCATCGTCAGCGGCGACTATCCGGCGACGGTGCAGAGCATCGCGCGCCAGATCGGCATCGGCCCGCTCGACGAGCTGATCACGGGCAAGGACCTCGAGCAGCTCTCCGAGCCCGCGCTCCGCGAGCGGGTGAAGCGGACGAACCTCTTCGCCCGCGTCATGCCCGAGCAGAAGCTCCGCCTGGTCGAGGCCTTCAAGGCGGCGGGCGAGGTCGTCGCCATGACCGGCGACGGCGTGAACGACGCGCCCGCGCTCAAGGCCGCGCACATCGGCATCGCCATGGGCGGGCGCGGCACCGACGTCGCTCGTGAAGCGTCCACCATCGTGTTGCTCGACGACGACTTCGCCTCGATCGCACAAGGCGTGCGGCTCGGCCGGCGCATCCTCGACAATCTGCGCAAGGCGCTCGCGTACATCCTCGCCATCCATGTGCCGATCCTCGGGCTCACGCTCATCCCCATCGCCATGGGCTGGCCGCTCGTGCTCTCGCCGGTGCACATCGCTTTTCTCGAGCTGGTGATCGACCCGGCCTGCACGTTGGTGTTCGAGGCCGAGCCAGAAGAAGGCGATCTGATGCGCCGGCGCCCCCGGCGGCCGGGTGAGCCGCTCTTCGACCGCAAGCTCCTGGTGTTGAGCCTTCTGCAAGGCGCCAGCGTGCTGGTCGCGGTCATCGCCGTCTTCGCCGTCGCTCATTACCGCGGCCAGGGAGATGCCGACGCGCGCGCCCTCACCTTCACCACGCTGATCGTCGCCAACCTTGGCCTCATCCTTGTCAACCGGTCGCGGTCGCTGACGGCGCTGCAATCGATCCGCGCCGCCAACGGTGCGCTCTGGTGGGTGATCTCCGGCACCATTGCCTTCCTGGCGGCAGCACTCTACGTGCCCTGGCTGCAAACGCTCTTCCGGTTTGCCTCGCTGCATCCAATCGATCTGCTGGTCTGCCTCGGCGCCGGCGGGG
>JAYWBT010000034.1:0-2346 GCA_043781235.1 Deltaproteobacteria bacterium | reverse complement strand
TGGTACAGAGAGGCCGAGCTGCGCAGCAAAGCGCTGCCGCTCGCGCGCGACGCCTATCTGTCTGCGGAGAGCCTCTACCGCGGAGGGAGCGGGACGGCCCTCGAAGTCCTCGACTCCTTCGCCAACCTGATCAGCGCATCCCAGCTCTACGCTGAGGCGGTCTTTTCCTACCGTGTGGCGCAGGCCACGGCCATCCGCTGGGGGACCCCATGAGGAACGTCGTCGTCGTGGCCTGCCTGGTGAGCTTCCTCGGTTGCAAGCCGGGAGGAGGAGCAGCGGCCGATGGTGGCGGCGCTCTGGATGGCTCGGCCGCAACAGCGGAGGACGGCGGAACGCCGGTGAAGGTGGCGCGCGTGGTACGGGCCACGCTGACGCTCACGGTCAGCGGCCCCGGGCACACCGACGCCCTCGAGCAACAGAAAATCCGCGCCCCGTTCAAGGGCCTCCTGCGCGAGCTGCGCGTGGCGGATGGAGACAAGGTGCGGGCCCGGCAGGTGATTGCCGTGCTGGCGTCTCAGGAGAGCGAGGCTGCCCTGATTGGTGCCCGGGCCATGCTTCGCGCCGCGCACACGACCGCGGAGCGCGTAGACGCCAGAAGGGCGCTGAAGCTGGCGGAGCACGGAGTGGTCAAGACGGAGCTGCGCGCGCCGGAGGCGGGCGTGGTGGTGTCGCATGGCGCCGACGAGGGCGCGCTGGTCGCCGACGCGCAGGACCTCGTCAGCCTGGCGGCAACGGATTCGTTCGTGTTCCTGGCGAACATCGTGCAGACGGAGCTTCCCCGCATCCGCGCCGGCGAGCCGGCCGAAGTCCGTCTCGCGGCGCAACCAGCGACCCTTCACGGGACGGTGCACGGCGTTCTCGCCGCGGCTTCCGCGGCTGATCTGGCGGCGTCGGTTCGAATCGATCTGGCCAAAGGCAGCATGCCGAAGGCGCTGGGGCTATTCGGCACCGCTGTGATCACCGTGGGCGAGCGACGCGACGTGCTGGTCGTTCCGCAGGCCGCAGTCCTCCGCGACGACATCAACGGCCAGCAGCGCATCGCCGTCGTCTCGCCAGGCGGCAAAGCGCAGTGGGTGCAGGTCACGCTCGGCGCGGTTGAAGGCAGCCGCGTCGAGATCACCGCGCCAGCCCTGCAGCCGGGCACGCAGGTCGTCGTGGAGGGACAGGTAGGACTGCCCGAAGGCGCTCCTGTCCAGGTCACTCCATGAAGCTCGTCGGCTGGTCCCGCGTGCGCGCGGTGCCGATCTTCCTGTTGCTCTTCCTGCTCGCAGCGGGCGGAGTTTACCAGGCGATGCAGATGCCGTCCTCGATCTTTCCCTCGGTCACCTTCCCGCTCGTCAAGGTGATCGTGGACGTCGGCGAGGAACCGGCCGCGCAGTTGATGCCCACGGTCACCCGGCCGCTCGAGGAGGCGCTGTTGCGAGTGCCCGGCATCCAGCTGGTGCGGTCGACCACCTCGCGCGGCTCGACGGAGCTTGCCGCGCAGTTCGGGTGGGGAACGGACATGGGCACGGCGCTTCAGCGCGTCGAGGCGGAAATCCAGCGAGTGCGGCCCGGTCTGCCGCCGCAGACCAAGGCCGACGTGGAGTGGATGAACCCGGCCGTGTTTCCCATCCTCGGCTACGCGCTGACCTCCGACACGCTCTCGCAGGCGCAGCTGCGCGAGCTCGCCGATTTCACCCTCAAGCCCGAGCTGTTCCGCATCCCCGGGGTCTCGCGGGTGTTCGTCATCGGCGGCCGCCTGCGTGAGTTCGAGGTGCAGCTCGACGGGGCCGCGCTAGACGCGCGGCAACTGTCGGCGGGCGACGTGGTCACCGCCATCCAGAAGGACAACCAGGTGTTCTCGGCCGGTCTCACCGAACGCAACCACGAGCTCTACCTGACCCTCGTGAACGGAAGGGTCGACGGCATCGAGGCCCTGCAGAAGCTCGCGGTGCCGGTGCACGGAGGAATCCCCGCGACGCTGGGCGAGTTGGGGAAGATCGAGGTGGCCGACGAGGTGTCGTTCGTCCGCACCAACGCCAACAACGCGCCAGCAGTTCTCGTCAACATCATCCGCCAGCCGACCGCCAACACCGTGGCCATCGCGCGCGGCGTGGACGATCTCTTCCGGAACAAACCGCAGCTCCTTCCGAAAGCCGCGCGCTGGACCACGTTCTACGATCAGGCCCAGTACGTCTCCGACTCGGTCAGCGGCGTGCGCGACGCGATCCTCATCGGCGTCGGGCTTGCCGCGCTGGTTCTGCTGCTCTTCCTGCGCAGCTTCCGCCTGACGCTGGTTGCGGTGGTGGCGCTCCCGCTCTGCGTCGCCATCGTTGCGCTGGTCCTCGGCGCGCTGGGCCAGAC
>JAYWBT010000033.1:0-20679 GCA_043781235.1 Deltaproteobacteria bacterium | reverse complement strand
GAGTCACCCGCGGACGCGCACAGGAGGGCGCGCGGGATACCCGGATCCCCGGCGGCAACAGCACCGACAGAGATTAAACGCGCGCGCCGCAGCGATCGCGAGGTGCGGCGCCACGCGAACGGCATGCGAGGCGCCGCGGGGTCTCTCGAAGGCGCCGCTAAGCCGGGGAGGCCGGGTGTCCTGCAAGCCCGACATTGCGCGGCCGCTACGCGCAGCCTCGCGAGGAGCTTGCGCGAGTCACCCGCGGACGCGCACAGGAGGGCGCGCGGGATACCCGGATCCCCGGCGGCAACAGCAGCACCGACCAGAGACAGCCCGGAGCGAACCGCGCATCGAGCGCGAAGCTAAGCCACGCCGCGAAGAAGCTGCTGCACCCGCGGCACCCGCAAGATGAACTCCGCGCCGGGCCCCGGCTTCACCTCGAGCGACCCGCCGAGGCTCTGCACCACGCGCCAGCAGATGGTGAGCCCGAGACCCATTCCGCGGCCCGGACCCTTGGTGGTGAAGAAGGGCGTGAAGATGCGCGAGGCGTCTTCGGGCCGGACGCCGGGGCCGTTGTCCTTGACCGAGATCACCAGCTGCGCGGCGTCGCCCGACCCGCGGATGCGCACCAGGCCGCCCTCCTCGGGGCAAGCCTCGATCGCGTTCTGCGTGAGGTTGGTGAGCACCTGGTTCAGCTCCTCGGGCACGCACTCGATCATCCCGTCGCCCTCGAGCTCGGTTTCGACCCGCACGCCGCGGCCGGTGGCGGGCAGCACCAGCGAGATGATGTCGCGCACGGCGCCGAAGACGTCGTGCCCGCGCAGCTGGCGCGAGTAGCCGGCGCGCGAGTAGCTGCTCATCAGCTCGACGGTGGCGGTGATGCGCTTGATGCCCGACTCGCAGATGTCGAACAGCTCGGTCATGCGTTTGGTAATTTTAGGTAATTCGTCGCCGGCCGTGTTTTCGATAATCATTTGCGAATCGAGCCGGATGCGCGCCAGGGCATTTTTCAGGTAATTCAGCGGGTTGTTGATCTCGTGCGCCAGGCCGCCGGCGATGATCTCCAGCGAGTCCATCCGCTGCGTGAGCAGGATCTCGGCGGTTTTGGTCTGGGTCTGCACCAGCGAGCGCGCGGTGGAGAGCAGCTCGCGCGGCGAGAACGGCTTGGCGAGGTAGGCATTGACCCCGGTGTCCAGGCCCGCGACCTTGTCGTCGACGTCCCCGCGTGCGGTGAGCATCAGGATGGGGATGTGGCGGGTGCGATCGTCGGCGCGCAGTCGGCGGGTCAGCTCCAGGCCGTCCATGTCGGGCATCATCAGGTCGGTGATGATGATCGATGGCTGCTCGCGCGTGGCGAGGTCGAAGCCCTTCGTCGCGTCGACGCACGAGAGCACCTTGAAGTGCGTGCGCAGCGCCATGTGCACCAGGCGCAGGACATCGGGCGTGTCGTCCACCACCAGCGCCACATGGGCGCGGAGGTCCTCTTCGGGATCGCGCGGGGCGATGCGGCGCTCGGTGTGCTCAGCGATGTCGAGCAGGCGGAACTCGTCGCGGCCGGACATCTGGACCGCGAAGTCCATCAGCCCGCGATCGCCGGCGCGCGCCCCGTCCGGCATCGAGCGCGCGGCGCCGCGCCGCTCGAGCACCCCGGCCGGGAAGTGCGCCTTGTCCTTGAGCAGCTCGACGGTGAAGCTCGCGCCCGAGCTCGACTCGGCCCAGATGCGCCCGCCGTGCAGCTCGCAGATCTCCTTGGCGAGCGCGAGCCCGATGCCAGTGCCACCGTAGCGCCGCGTCCCGCCCATGTCCACCTGGAAGAAGCGCTCGAAGATCTGCTGCGCCTTCTCGGGCGGGAAGCCCGGACCGTCGTCCTGCACCAGCACCTGCACCGCGCCGCCCAGGTCGCGCAGCTTGACCAGGATGTGGCCGCCGGGCTGGGTGAACTTGGTCGCGTTCGATAACAAATTGAGGAAGACGCGCTCGATTCGATAAAGATCGCACCACACCAGACAGCGCTCGGCGTCAGCGGTGAAGACCAGCTCGATGTCCTTGCGCTGCGCCAGCGGCTGCACCTGCGCCACCAGCCCGCGCAGGTACTCGACCAGGTCTTGCTCACCGATCTTGAGCCGCAGCTTCGACTCCTCGAGCTTCGATAAGTCGAGCAGGTCGCCGATCATTTTCAGCAATTTAAGCCCGCTGCGGAACATCGACTGGAAGGTCGCTTGCTGGGTGGTCGAGAGCTCGCCCATCTCGCCCTGCAGGATCATCTCGAGCGGCGCCAGCACCATGGCGAGCGGGGTCTTGAACTCGTGGGTGATGTTGGCGAAGAGCTGCGACTTGAACGAGTCGAGCGCCTTGAGCTGCTCGTGCGCGCCCTCCAGCGACTGCTTGGTGCGCTCGAGGTTCACCTGGTTGAGCAACTGTTCGCGCTGCGAGGCGTAGCTGATGCTCTGGCCGATGTCGCGCACGCCGCCCGTCGAGATGAGGAAGACCAGATTGCCGATGGTCTCGGCGTTGAAGTGGCCGTGGCCGAGGAAGAGGTTGGGCAGGAGGAAGGAAGCGACGATGACGGCGTCGGTGCCGATCACCACCCTGGCGGGCCAGATGAAGAGCAGGGCGGTGCCGATGATCACCAGGCAGAGGCCGGCGTAGTACGGGGACGAAAGTCCGCCCAGCACGGTGGTCATCATGCTGATGCTGCTCGCCACCGCCACCGTATAGGTGGCGGTGAGGAAGTTCGCGTGCCGGAAGAAGAGCTGCGTGCGCAAGATCGCGAGCGCGCCCGCGCTCACCAGCACCATCAGGATGCGCGTGGCGAGCAATAACCAGAGCTGGTCGCGCGGGCAGGTCAGCCAGTCGAGCAGCGCGAAGCCCGGGCTGAGCAGGATGACCAACATCGCGGCAATGCGCAGGCCGCGCCGGTTGCGCTCCACCAGCCAGCCCCGCCACTGGACCTCGAACGACGATGGGGCGGGCGTGTCCACCTGGCCGCTATCCGCGGGTCATTTGCACGAAGGGGTTCACGCCGCTCTGCTCCTCGAGGATCTCGTGGCGCGCGTCGGGCGCCGCGCGGCGCGCGATCTCCAGCAGCTCGGGCCGCGAGCGGTGGATGAGCTTCCATTCGAGGTGCTGTTCCATGTACCAGCGGCAGGGGTTCTCGGGCGTGATATTGGCGATAAGCGCAATGCCGCCCGGCGAGAGCTGCGTCTCGAGGATGCGCGCCAGCCGCACCGCGGTGGCGGGCTGCAGGTAATCGAAGAGGCCGCTGCAGAAGATGCCGTCGAATTTTCCAAATCCGGCAAAGAGCGAGTCATTGGTCAGCAGGGTCTTGATCGATTCATTCAGGTAAATCAGCTTCACCTTGCCGGCCCAGCGCTGCTCCACCAGCGGGCGCAGCCGGCGGAAGGCGTAGCCGAGCGCGCCCTTGTCCTGGTCGAAGAGCACCAGCTCCATGGGCGCGGGCAGTTCCGGCAGCTCGGAGAGCAGCTCGAACAGCTCCTGCGCCGGGCCGGCCGCGACCGAGAGGAAACGCAGCGGCGTCGAGCGCGACTCAATCAGCGAACGCAGCTTTGCCTTGACCACGTCCTTGCGGCCCCGGACCGCGACGCCCGCCTTGGTCTGGTCGAAGGCGAGGCTCATCGCCTTGGCAAACAAGGTCGGTCCCTCGAACGGCTTCTCGTAGAGGAAGCGCATCACTTCATAGTCGCCCGGATATCCGAACGGCTTCTGGAAGGCGCGCAGCATCACCGGCGACTGCAGGAAGTAGTCTTGCAGGTGGCGGCGCGACCACTCGCCCAGCGCGGGCACGCTGGCGGCGGCGGCGGGGCGGAAGGCTGCGTCGATCTCCTCGGTGGCGCGGACCACCTCGCCGACGAACGAGACCTTGAGGCGATCCATCAGCGCGAGCCGCGCCGGCGACGCATCATCGCCGTGCAGCACGTGCCAGGGCAGCTCCTTCTCGAGGCGGGTCAGGTCCTCCTCGGCGTCCTCGAGGAAGAGCGCCAGGTCGCTGACCAGTACCTTGTAGCGATCGGCGCCCGGCGTGCGCCACACCGAAGGGCGCACCACGTCGGCGCCCGCCTTGGGCCAGGTGGCGATGGCGCGCAGGTTGAGCACGTCGTCCACCGGGAGCAGCGGGCCCTCGAACGACACGCCGACGATGCTGGCGCCTTCCAGCTCGCGCACCGAGCCGACGCGCGCCTCGCCGTGGTAGGCCGCGAAGCGATCGAAGGTCACGGTGAGCTGCTCGAGCCGGTCGCCGATGGCGGGCAGCGCCTGCGCGGGCCACTCGAAGGCGACGCCGTTCTGTGAGACGTCGTGAAGCGGGCAGCCGAAGGTCGTGCCCTGCACGATCAGCGCGACCGTGCTCCGCAGCGGGAGCAGCTCCGTCGAGCGGAAGCGATGCGGGCGGAAGAAGACCTCACGGCCTTGTGCGCCTTCGAGCTCTTCGTACGTGCGGACGGCGGGGATCAGCTTCACGGGGGTCATGAACTCTCTGCGGACTAATCAAGGGGAGGGCGCGAGCCGGACCTCGAATCGCGCGCCTCCTTCCGGCCGATCGAGAATGACGATCTGGCCGCGGTGGGATTCGACGATCAACCTCGCCATGTACAGGCCCATTCCCAGACCGGACTCTCCTTTGGTGGAGACGAACGGCTGGAAGATCGCCTCACGAAGCTCCGAGGGGACCCCCGGCCCTTCGTCTTCGACGGCGAAGACGACCTCTCCTTCGGTGCTGCAGCTTGCCTGGATGCTCACTCGCCGCCACTGGGCGGTTGCCTGCAATGCGTTCCTCACCAGATTGACGATCACCTGCGTCAGCTTCTGCCGGTCTCCGTGGACATTGGGCAGGTCAGGCGCGATCTCGACCTGTACCTTGTGCATCCGGTAGGAGAGGTCCATGCGCGCGATGGCGACCGCGTCGGCGATGACCGCAGCAGGCGCGACCGGCCCCATCTCGACGTGAAGCCTGTCGCCGCGCGCGAACTGGTGCATCGCCTCGAGCGTGGTGATGAGGTTGGTCACGCCCTGCATGCCCACGTGCACGCTCTCGAGCAGGTCGGGCGCGGCCTTGCTCTGACCGAGCACCGTCTCGATGTAGCCGAGGCTGATCATCAGATTTCGCAAGTCGTGCGTGACGCCGGTGGCGAGGCGGCCCATGGTCCCCAGCCGTTCCATGTGCAGCAGCTGTCGCTGGGCGCCCTGGACCTGCTCGAGCGAGGCGTTCAGGTCCTGCGTCTTTTGCGCGAGCAGGCCCACCAGCCGCTTGATCGCCCGGCTCTGGTAGACGTGCTCGCTTGCCTGGCGGACCGCCTCGAGGATGTCGTCGGGCTGCCACGGCTTCTTGAGGAATCGGAAAACGCGGGCGCGGTTGATGGCGGAAATGAGCGCGGGCGGGTCGGTGAAGCCGGTGAGGACGATGCCGGCGACGTCGGGCTTGAGCTCGCGCAGCCTCTCGAGCATCTCGACGCCCGTCATCTCGGGCATGCGCTGGTCGGCGATGACGACATCGAGGTCGACGGAGCGCGCGATCTCGAGCGCCTGCGGACCGGACTCGGCCTCGTGGACCTTGTAGCCGCTCTCGAGGAAGCCGCGGAGGACGGTGAGGTTCGGGCGCTCGTCGTCGACGATCAGGATGCCGCGGCTGCGGGTCTCGCCGACGCCGTGCAGGGCGATCAGGGTTCGTAGGCTGTCGTCCAGCATCGCCAAGGTTTGTCGATGCTATCTGTCACAAGAGCAACTTTTCAACTGGCCAGATTTCGAGCCCCAAGGCTCTCCGGCGGGCCGTCTTCGAGCAGGCGCTGTGGCCGACCCGCGGCGTCTTGTGGAGCGGCATCTCGAGCTTGCTGGCGTACAGATCGGCGAAGTCGGCGCGCGCGGGCGTGGACAGGACGGCTGCTGTTGCTGCGACGGCGACGAGCACCCGCCGACCGACCGTGGCGCGGATCAGGAAACGAGGTCCAGACGGCGAGGTGGCCCGCGGCAATGGATCACACCCTTCATCAACGTTGCCGTTGCCTGCCGCGCCGTGCTTTAGAGTGAGCGCCGATGGACCTGAAGATCCGCGAAGCCGCGAAGCTCCTCGGGGTGGACGCCGACGAGGTCCGCCGCTGGATCCGCGACCTGTCCCTGCCTGCGCACCGCTTCCAGGAGCAGTTCCGTATCCACAGCGTGGAGCTTCAGGAATGGGCGCTGGAGCACGGCGTCCGCGTGACCCCAGCGCTCTTGCAGGTGAACCGCGCCGGGACGGGGCCGGTGCCGGATCTGGTCTCCGCGCTGGAGCGGGGAGGGCTGTCTGCGGACCTCCCCGGCGGCACCCGCGACGAGGTGCTGGCGGCGGTGGCGCGCCTTCCCGGCATTCCGCAGGCGTTCGACCGGGAGCTGTTGCTGCAGCTCCTCCTGGCGCGCGAAATGCTGGGCTCGACGGGATTGGGCGGAGGCATCGCGGTGCCGCACCCGCGCAGCCCCATCGTGCTGGATGTCAAGGTCCCGCCCACGCTGCTGCTCTGCTTTCTGCGGCAGCCGGTCGATTTCGGCGCCGTCGATGGCAAGCCGGTTTGGGCGCTGTTCCTGCTGCTCAGCCCAACCATCCAGTCCCACCTGCGCATGCTCTCGCAGCTCTCCTGGGCGCTGCATGACGTGCAGGTCCGCGCGCTGCTGGAGAGCAGGGCGCCGCTGTCCGAGCTCACCGCGCACCTGCGCAGCCTCTCGGCACCAGGCTGACGGTGCAGCTCGTGCTCGCCGCCGTCGCCGGACTCGCCTGCGCCACCGCGGCGCCGCTCCTGCTCTGGAAGCGCGACCGCGCGGCGCTGCTGGCGGGTGCCGTCGGAGGCGGCGGATTTTCAGCGCTGGGGCTGTGGGGCGCAATTCGTCTGCTGCTCTCCGGCGGGTCGGGCTCCTGGCAGGGACCCTGGGGCCTTCCCATCGGCGAGCTGCGGCTGGGCGTGGATGCGCTCTCCGCCTTCTTCCTCTGCATCCTCTTCGGCGTGGGGCTCGCCAGCGCCTTCTTCGGCGGCGCGTACCTGCGCGCCTGGGCCGGCAGGCGCCGCGTGGCGTGGGTTGCGGGCGGCTTCAACGCGCTGCTCGCCAGCACGGCGCTGGTCTTTCTGGCGCGCGACGGCGTGGTGTTCCTGCTCGCCTGGGAGCTGATGTCGGTGGCGGCGTTCCTGCTCATCGCCTTCGAGCACGAGCGGGCCGAGGTGCGCGACGGAGCGCTCTGGTACCTGGTCTTCAACCACTTCGGCGTCGCGTGCCTGTTCGCTTTCTTCGCGCTCCTCGGGCGCGAGGCGGGCACCTTCGCGTTGCCCGCGGCGCCCCTCGCCGTCGCGCCGGGCGTCGGGGCTGCGCTCCTGGTGCTCGCGCTACTTGGATTCGGCACCAAGGCGGGCCTCGCGCCGCTGCACGCCTGGCTCCCGGCGGCGCACCCGGTGGCGCCCAGCCACGTCTCCGCGATGCTGTCGGCCGTGCTGCTGAAGGCGGGCATCTATGGCCTCCTGCGCACGCTGCTGCTGGTGCGCGGCATCCCGCAGGCGGCGGGCTGGACGCTGGTCGCGCTGGGCGCCTTCTCCGCGGTGCTGGGGGCGGCGAACCTGCTCGCCGCTGCAGATCTGAAGGAATCGCTCGCGTACTCCAGCATCGAGAACGTCGGCATCATCGTGCTCTCCCTCGGGCTGGGCCTCGTCGGCCTGGCCGCCGGCTGGCCCACGGTGGCGGCGCTGGGGCTGTGCGGGGCGCTGCTGCACTGCCTGAGCCACGCGGTGTTCAAGGGGCTGTTGTTCAACGCTGCTGGTTCGGTGGTTCACGCCGCGCACACCCGGCGCCTCGACGAGTTGGGCGGGCTCGCGCGCCGCATGCCGGTCACCGCGGTCCTCTTCCTGACCGGCGCAGCCACTGCCGCGGCGATTCCCGGCCTGGCCGGATTCACCAGCGAGTTCTTCGTTTACCGCGCGCTGCTCGAGGCGCTGCAACGGTTCCGCCCACCGGGGCAGGCCCTGGCCGCGACCGCGCTGGCCGCCCTTGCGCTCACCGGCGGGCTGGCCGCGGCGGGGCTCGCGCGCGCGTACGGCATCGCCTTCGGCGGATCTCCGCGCAGCGAGGCGGCGGCGCACGCCGGGGAGCAACCGCGGGGCATGCTGGTGCCGATGGCCGGGCTGGCCGCTGTCTGCGCGCTCTTCGGCGTCATGCCGGGCGCGGCGCTGGCGCTGGCCGGGCCGGTCCTCGCCGAGTTCGGCGTGGCCCCCGCATCGCTGTCCGGGATCGCCGCGCAGGCCCAACGCATCGGCGTGCTCGGCCTCGCCTTCTTCGCGCTCTGCGCCGCGCTCTTCCTGCTCCGCAGCCGCCTGCTCGCGCGCCGCGCTCCGGCTCGGAGCGTGACCTGGGGCTGCGGCTACCCGCTCCCCGCGCCAACGATGCAGTACACCGCGGAGTCGTTCGCAAGTCCGCTCCTGGTGGTGCTGCGCGGCCTGGTCGACCTGCGGCGGCCGCGTGCCGCCGCGCCGCTGGTGTTTCCGGAGGGAATGCAGCACCAGTTCGCCGCGCGCGACCCGGTCGAGATCTTCGTCTATCGCCGCGCCCTCGCCTGGACGGCGGAGAAGTTCGCCGCGCTGCGCGCCCTGCACCGCCCGCGGCTGCACTTCTACGTCGTCTATGTCTTCGTCGCGCTGCTGGTGCTGCTCTCCTACGCGGCGCGGCTGGGGCGGACATGACGCTGATCCTCGCCGCGCTGCTCTCGCTCGCCGGATCCGCGCTCGCTGCGGCAGTGCTGGCCCGCCGGCGCGCGCTGGCGCTTTTGGTGGCCGCGGGAGGCTGCGCGCTGGCCGCGCTGCTCGGGATCGCTTCGGCCTTCGCCCAGCTTCTCGGCGCGCCGACGGCGCACCTGACCTGGACGACGCCGCTTGGCGCGCAGGGAGCGCTGACGCTGGACCCCCTCGCGGCGTGGTTCTTGATCCCCGTGCTGCTGGTCGGCGCGGTCTGCGCCGGCTACGGCCGCGCCTACCTGCTCGCCGGGAAGCACCCGGTCGCGCTGCAGGCAGCGGGGCTGAACCTGATCGTCCTCGTCATCGCGCTGGTGGTGCTGGCCGGAGATGCGCTCACGTTCCTGATGGCGTGGGAGCTGATGACGGTGCTCTCGTTCCTGCTGATCACCCACGAGCACGAGCAAAAGGAGGTCCGCTCCGCCGGCCTGCTCTACCTGGTGCTGACGCACGCGGGCACCACTTGCCTGCTGGCGCTGTTCGCGGCCCTCGCCTCGTCTTCGGGGACGATGCTCTTCGCCGGAATGCACGCGCCGCCGGCCGCGCGCGGCGCCTGGTTTGCCTTGGCAGCGCTGGGATTCGGGGTCAAGGCCGGGGCCTGGCCGCTGCACGTCTGGCTGCCCGTTGCCCATCCGGTCGCGCCGTCGCACATCTCGGCGCTCCTCTCGGGAATCGTGATCAAGACGGGCATCTACGGCCTGCTCCGGGCGTCGCTTCTGCTCGGGCCGCTGCCCGCGAGCTGCGGGGTCTGGCTGCTCGCCGCCGGGGTCGCGAGCGCGCTCCTGGGCGTGCTCTCCGCGCTCGCGCAGCACGAGCTGAAGCGGCTGCTCGCGTACCACAGCATCGAGAACATCGGCATCATCCTGATCGGCGCGGGCGTCGGCCTGATCGGGCTCGCGCTGCACCAGCCGGCGGTCGCGGCGCTGGGATTCGCGGGCGCGCTGCTGCACGTCACCAACCACGCGCTGTTCAAGTCGCTGCTCTTCCTCGCCGCGGGCGCGGTGAAGAAGGCGTGCGGCACGCTGCAGCTCGACCGGCTCGGCGGGCTCAGCCGCACGATGCCGCGGACGGCGCTCCTGTTCGCGGTGGGCGCCGCCGCGATCAGTGGCCTGCCGCCGCTCAACGGATTCGCCAGCGAGCTGCTCGTCTACCTGTCGCTGCTGGGCGCCTTCGCGCTGCCGCTTCCGTTCCAGGCGGGCGCGGTGGTGGCGCTGGCCGCGCTCGCCTGCGTGGGCGGGCTCGCGGCGGCCTGTTTCGCCAAGGCCACCGGTGCCGTGTTCCTCGGCACGCCGCGCACTCCGATCGATGCGCACGAAATCCCCCGCGAGATGCTGGTGCCCATGGCGGTCCTCGGGATCGCGTGCGTCGCCATTGGTCTGTCCGGTCCGCTCTTGCTCGCTGTCCTTGATCGCCCCGTCGCGCAACTTGCCGGCGTGCCTCTGTCGCTAGCCGCTCCCGCCGGCGCGCTCGGCTTCGCCGCGGCGCTGGGAGCCGCGCTGATCGCGGTCGCCGCGCTGTTGTGGCTGCTGCGCCGCCTGCTGCTGACCCGCCGCGCGCCCGCTACGGCGCCCACCTGGGGCTGCGGCTACCCCGCCGTCGTGCCGTCGATGCAGTACACCGCCGCGTCGTTCGCCCAGCCGCTGGTCGCCGTCTTCCGCCGCGTCCTCCTGCCCCAGCGCCACGCGCGCCTGCCGTCCGGGCCGTTCCCTTCCGCCGCGTCCCTCGACGAGCATTGCAGCGACGCCGTCGATCGCTTCGTGCTCGCGCCCGCGGTCCACGGCAGCGCAGCCGCGTTCGCCTTCGTCCGCCGCGCGCAGCCCACGCGGGTGCAGGGCTCTGTGCTCGCCGTCTTCGTCGCGCTGGTGCTGCTGCTGCTCTGGAGGGTCGGATGAGGACCGCGCTGCACATCCTGCTCTTCCTCGCCTTCCCGCCGCTCGTGCCGGGGATCATCAACCGCGTCAAGGCCGGGTTCGCCGGGCGCCGCGGACCGCCGGTGCTGCAGCTCTATTTCGATCTCTGGAAGCTGTTGCGGAAGAGCGCGGTCTACAGCACCACCACCAGCTGGATCTTCCGAGCCGGGCCCCCCGTGGGGCTGGCCGCGCTGCTGGTCGCCGCGCTGCTGTTGCCGCTGGGCGGAGGCCTGCCCGCGCCGGTCGCTTTCGCTGGCGACGTGGTGCTCTTCGCTTATCTGCTCGGTGCCTCGCGGTTCGCCACCGTGCTCGCCGCGCTCGACACCGGCTCGTCCTTCGAGGGCATGGGCGCGAGCCGCGAAGTGACCTTCTCCGCGCTCGCGGAGCCGGCGCTCTTCCTCTCCATCGCCGCGCTGGCGCTGGCGCGCGGCAGCATCTCCTGGACCGGGGTGCTCTCCGGCCAGATGCAGGTGTGGCACCTCTTCGGGCCCGCGCTGGTGATGTTGATCGGCGCGCTTCTCCTCGTCGCCCTGGCCGAGAACAGCCGCATCCCCTTCGACGATCCCAACACCCACCTCGAGCTGACCATGGTCCACGAGGTGATGGTGCTCGATCACTCCGGCCCCGACCTGGCCTTGATTCTCTACGGCGCCTCGCTGAAGCTCTTCCTCCTCGGCGCCATCGTGGTGCGGCTCGCCTTTCCTTTCGAGGCGAGCTTCGCGGGCCATTTGGCGTTGTTCCTCGCCGGGATGGTGGTGTTCGCGGTGGTGGTGGGCATCGTCGAGTCCACCTTCGCGCGCCTGCGCATGAACCGCATCCCGCAGATCCTCATCGCCGCCAGCGTCTTCGCCGCGCTCGCGGTGGCCGTCATTCTCATCCGGGTGAATGCATGACGCCGACCGTGAGCCTCGACCTCGCGCTGGTCATCGCGCTGGTGCTGTGCATCGCATCGCTGGGCACCAGCCGCATCGGCGCCGCCATCCGCTACTTCTCGCTGCAGGCGGCTGCCATCTCGCTGGTGCCGCTGCTCCTCGGCACCCGCTCGGGCGAGATCGGCGTGCACGCCTGGATCCTCTTCGCGGCCACGGTGGGTCTCAAGGTGGTCGGCGTTCCGTACCTGCTGAACCGCTCTGTGCGCGAGGCGGCGGTTCGCAGCGAGATGGAGCCGCTGATCGGATTCGGCACCTCGCTGGCGCTGGGCGGAGGCCTGGTGGCGCTGTCGTTCGCGCTGGCGCAGCGCCTGCCTCTGCCGCAGAAGCCGCCCTCGGATCTATTGATTCCCGTCGCCTTCAGCCTGGTGATGATCGGCCTGCTGCTCATCGTCAGCCGCTCGAACGCGGTCACGCAGGTGGTCGGTTATCTAGTGATGGAGAATGGCATCTTCCTCTTCGGCCTGCTGCTCATCGACGTGCTCCCCTACCTGATCGAGCTGGGCGTCCTGCTCGACCTGTTCGTCGGCGTCTTCGTGATGGGCATCGTCATCTTCCACATCAACCGCGAGTTCGATCACATCGACTCGCACCAGCTCGATTCGCTGAAGGACTGACATGCTGGCGACGCTGCTCCTCCTGCCTGCACTCGCCGCGGCCGCCTCGCTGCCGATGACCTCGGACCGCCTCCGCGTGCAGCTCTTCCGCGCGGTCGCCTTCCTGCACCTCGCGCTGGTGGTGTCGATGTGGAGCCGGCCGCCGGGGCCCCTCTTCGGCGGCTACCTCGCGCTCGACGCGCCGGGGCTTCTCATCCTGACGCTCTCCAGCCTGCTCTTCGCGGGCGTCTCTGTTTATCTCGGCGGGTACCTGGCGCGCGCGGAGCAACGGCCGCTGCGCATCTTCATCGCGTCGCTGCTCGGCCTGCTCGGCGCGGTGAGCCTCGTCTGCTGCTCCCAGCACCTGGGCCTCTTCTGGGTGGCCATCGAGATCACCACGCTGGTCGCCGCGCCGCTGCTCTTCTTCCACCACAGCGGGCGCGCGCTGGAGGCGACCTGGAAGTACCTGATCGTCGGCTCGGTGGGCATCGCGCTGGCGCTGCTGGGGACGGTCTTCCTCGCGGTCGCCGGCACCAACCCTTCGGGCGAGACGACGCTCTTCCTCAGCGATCTGCTCGCCGGCCACGCGCTGGCGAAGCCGTGGCTGCACGCGTCGTTCGTGCTGCTGCTGATCGGCTACGGCACCAAGATGGGACTCGCGCCGATGCACGCCTGGAAGCCCGACGCCTACGGCGAGGCGCCGCCCCCGGTGGCGGGGCTGCTCGCGGGGGCGGTGACCGGCGTCGCGTACCTGGGCGTGCTGCGGATGACCAGCGTCTGCGTGCACGCGGGAGAAGGGCCCTACGCGAGCTCGCTCCTGGTGCTGCTCGGCCTGGTGTCGATGGGCGTCTCGGCGGTGTTCATCGTGGGGCAGAGCGATTACCGCAGGCTGCTCGCGTACTCGAGCATCGAGCAGATGGGCATCCTGGTGTTCGGGCTGGGGTTCGGCATCGCCGGAGCGCAAGGGTCGCTCCTGCACGTGCTCTCCAACGGGCTGGCCAAGGGCGTGCTGTTCCTGGTCGCGGGCAATGTGCTGCAGATCTACGGTACCAGCGCGATGGGCAGCGTCTCGGGCGTGCTGCGGCGCGCGCCCGCCACCGGCGCGCTGCTGGTGCTGGGACTGTTCGCGGCGCTCGGCCTGCCGCCGTTCGGGCTGTTCATCTCGGAGTTCACCATCCTGCGCGCGGCGCTCTCGGGCGGCGCGTCGGCGTGGCCGGCGGCGCTCTATCTCGCCTTCCTCGCCATCATCTTCCTCGGCATGTGCGCGGCGGTGCTGCCGATGGCGCAGGGCGCGGGGCCTGACGGAGAGCGGCAAGCGCCGGAGCCGCTCTCCACCACGCTGCCGCCCGCCCTGTTCGCCGCCGCGGTGCTGGTGCTGGGCGTCTGGGTCCCGGCGCCGGTGGCGAGCCTGATCGCGGCCGCGGCGCGGCAGCTGGGAGTGGAATGATGCCAGGCGCGGCCGCAGCCGAGTGCGCCTTCGCCAACGGCGCCGCCGTGCAGCTCGAGGCGATCCCGGTGCTGCCTGCCGCGGCACTCCCCGAGGTGGTCCGGGCGGCCCGCGCGCAGGGCCTTTCGCTGGTCGCGCTGACCCCCCTCGGCGATCGGCTGCTGCTGCTGCTCGCCGACGCCTCGTCCGGCCGTCTCTCCGCGTCCCTCTTCGATCTGGCGGGCGCAAAAAGCTGGCCTTCGATCACGCCAACCTGGCCCGCCGCGCATCTCTTCGAACGCGAGATCTTCGAGCAAACCGGCTTGGTGCCCGCGGGGCATCCCTGGCTCAAGGCGGTGCGCCGCCACCGCGAGCTGAACGACCCGACGGCCCCCGAGCACCCTTTCCTGCGCGCGGAAGGCGAGGGCGTGCACCAGGTGGCGGTGGGGCCCATCCACGCGGGCGTCATCGAGCCGGGGCACTTCCGCTTCCAGTGCTTCGGGGAGGAGACCCTGCACCTCGAGATCCAGCTCGGCTACCAGCACCGCGGCGTCGAGCAACTCCTGGTGCAGGCGCCGCCCGCGCGCAGATTGGCGGTGGCCGAGTCGATCGCCGGCGACACCGCGGTGGGCCACGCGCTCGCCTACTGCACCGCGCTGGAGGCGCTCTCGGGCGTAAGGGTCCCGCTGCGCGCGCAGGCGATCCGCGGCGTCGCACTGGAGCTGGAGCGCATCGCCAACCACGTCGGCGACCTGGGCTCGCTCTGCAACGACGTGGGCTTCGTGCCGGGCTCGGCGTTCTTCGGCCGCATGCGCGGCGACTTCCTCAACTTGCTGACCGAGATCTCCGGCAGCCGCTTCGGCAAGGGGCTCATGGTGCCCGGCGGGGTCCGGTTCGACCTGATACCCGAGCAGCAGGCGCGGCTCCTCGCGGTGCTGGACGCCGACGAGCCGCAGCTCCGCGACACCGCGCGGCTGGTCTTCTCCACTCCATCGGTGGTCTCGCGCTTCGAGGGCTGCGGCGCGGTGGAGCGCGCCCGTGCCGAGGAGCTGGGGTTCGTGGGACCCGCCGCCCGCGCCTGCGGCGTGCCGCGCGACGTGCGCAGCGATCACCCGGTCGGCGTGTTCCAGTTCGCCCACGTCCCGGTGGCGGTGGCCGAGCACGGCGACGTGATGGCGCGCGCGACGGTGCGCTGGCTCGAGATCGAGCGCTCGCTGCGCTTCATCCGCGACCACCTGGCGGGGCTGCCCGGCGGGCCGGTGCGCAAGGACCCCGGCGCGCCGCGGGCGTCGGTGCTGGGCGTCGCGCTGATCGAAGGCTGGCGCGGGGCCATCGCGCATCTGGCCGTCACCGACGGGGCGGGCCGGCTGACCCGCCACGCCGTGATCGATCCTTCGTTCCACAACTGGCTGGCGGTCGCGCTCTCGGTTCGCGGCGCGCAGATCTCCGACTTCCCGCTCTGCAACAAGAGCTTCAACCTGTCGTACGCAGGCCACGACCTGTGAGGTGATCCAAGTGCTGCAGCTCTTCAAGACGCGCCTCCTGCAGGGACGCCGCACCCTCGACTTCCCGGGCCCCCAGACCCTGCCCGCGCGCTTTCGTGGCAGGCCCGAGGTGCACCCTTTGCTCTGCAAAGACGGCTGCCGGGCCTGCGCGGACGCTTGCCCCACGCAGGCGATCACCATCGATCCGCTGCAGATCGATCTGGGCCGCTGCCTCTTCTGCGCCGAGTGCGCCGAGGCGTGTCCCGAGAAGGCCATCGACTTCACCGCCGGGCATTTCGCGCAGTCGTTCCGCAAGCGCGAGGACCTGGTGCTCACGGGCGAGGAGGCAAGGCTGGCCGGGGCCCTCGACCAGCGCATGCTCTCGCTGTTCGGGAGATCGCTGAAGCTGCGCCACGTCGCGGCGGGCGACTGCAGCGGCTGCGCGGCGGAGCTGACCGCTCTCTCCAACGTGGTCTTCGACCTGGGACGGTTCGGCGTGCAGTTCGTCGCCTCGCCGCGCCACGCGGACGGCCTGGTCATCTCCGGACCCGTCACCGCCAACATGCGCGAGGCGCTGCGGCTCGCCTGGGAAGCGACCCCGGCGCCCAAGCTGGTCATCGCGGTGGGCGCGTGCGCGATCAGCGGCGGGCCGTTCCGCGATTCGCCCGCGCAGTCCAACGGCGTGCCGCCGGAGATCCCGGTGGACCTCTACGTCGCGGGCTGCCCGCCCCATCCGCTGACGGTGCTCGACGGGCTGCTGCGCCTGCTCGACCGTATGTAACGCAAACCGGGCGTCCGAGGAGATTGCGGCGGGCGGTTGCGCGCAACCCTTGCGCCCGCGCGGTCGGAGGTTGGCCGCTGCGCAAATATTTCGTCCCGCATGATCTCCGGTCTGCGCAAAGGCGCGGCGCTACGGGGCGCGAGAAGGTGGGCATGCAACCTGCACCTGTTGCGCGCCATGAAGACACGCCAGAGGCTCCGGGCACCGCCCGGTGCGCGGAGGGCCTGATGATGAGCGGCCGCATCCGCCTGCTTCTGGTCAAAGACCCAGCCGGCGACGCCGGGTCTTTGCTGGGCGAGCTGCGCCGTTGCGGATGCGAGCCGATCGCGGACAGCGTGAGTACGGCGGACGCGCTGGCCCGAGCCCTGGAGCGGGGTGGATGGGAACTGATCGTTTCCGATTACACCATGCCCGGCTTCAGCGCCCGCGCAGCCCTCGCGATGGTCCAGGAGCGCGGCCTGGACACGCCCTTCATCGTCCTTTCCGACACGGCGGGCGAGGAGCAGGCGGTGGAGATGATGCGCGCCGGCGCACACGATTACCTGCTCAAGGGCAACCTCACGCGGGTGTGCTCGGCAGTGGAGCGGGAGTTGCGCCAGGCCCAGGACCGGCGGGGCCGCCGCAAAGCGGAGATCGTCCAGCGCGAGAGCGAGGCTCGCTTCCGCGGCATCTTCGAGCAGGCCGCCGTCGGCATCGCCGAGACCTCGCTCGATGGCACCCTGGAGCGCGTCAGCCCGAAGTACTGCGCCATCCTCGGGTACACCAGCGACGAGCTCATCGGGCGCACGTTCTGGTCGCTGACCCATCCCGATGACGTTGAGCTGAGCCTGCTGCAGTTGCAGCGCCTGATCTCCGCAGAGGATCATCCCGCCTCGATCGAGAAGCGCTACCTCCGCAAGGATGGGACCTCGGTTTGGGTGAGCGTCACGCCGGCGCTGATCAGGGACGGGCAAGGCAAGCCCCTGTCCTTCATCTCGGTGGTCAAGGACATCTCCGTGCACAGGGCGGCGACTCAAGCCATGCTCGAAAGCGAACAGCGGTATCGGGACCTCGTCGAGACCTCGCCCGACGTCATCTGGAGCGTGGATGAGAGCGAGCGGATCACCTTCGTCAGCGAGTCGACCCGGCGCGTGCTCGGGTTCGATCCGGCGGAGATGATCGGGCGGAAATTCGATCAGTTTTGCGTCAGCGAGGATTTGCTTTCGATGCGGGCCTTGCTCGCTCGCGCGCTCCGCGGGGAGACGGTGACCGACATCGAGGGTTACCGGCAGCGCAAGAACGGGATCGGGATCTGGATCGTCTCCAGTGCCGCCCCGCTGCGGCGTGAGGACGGGACCATCGGCGGCGTCACCGGGCGAACCTCTGACATCACCAGGCGGAGGCAGGCGCAGGACCAGCTGCTCGAGATCGCCGGCCGTTTGAAGCGCACCGAGCAGCGTTTCCGCTCGCTCATCGAGAACGCCGTCGACCTGATCCTCGAGCTCGAACCGTCGGGAGTGATGCGATTCGTCAGCCCGTCCGTCTTCCGGCTGCTCGGCTACGACGCGGCCACTTTGCTCGGCCAGAGCGCGCTGGAGTTCGTTCACGCGGACGACGCCAGGTCCGCGATCGAGGCCCTGAGCAGGACGATCGACGGCGCCGAAGAGCAGAAGCAGAAGGCTCCTGTGATCCGGATCCGTCACGCCGACGGCAGCTGGCGCTCGATGGAAACGATTGGAACGCGCATCGGAGACGGGGAGCAGCTGGTGATCAACGCCCGCGACGTCACCGATCGCGTGCGGCTCGAGGACCAGTTCCGCCAGGCGCAGAAGATGGAGGCCGTGGGACGGCTGGCGGGTGGCGTTGCCCACGACTTCAACAACCTCCTCTCGGTGATTATCAGCTACGCCGACCTGATGCGGGAGAGCATCGCGCACGATGCGGCAGCGCTCGCAGACCTCGAGGAGATCAGGCGCGCCGGCCACCGGGCCGCGGGACTCACCCGCCAGCTGCTCGCCTTCAGCAGGCAACAGGTGCTTCAGCCCCGCATCGTGGACCTGAACGGCGTCGTTTCCGGGATGGAAAAGATGCTGTGCCGATTGATCGGCGAGGATGTGGAAGTGCGCGTGGTGCCCGCCTCCTCGCCTCCGATCGTGCGGGTCGATCCGGGGCAGATGGAGCAGTTGGTGATGAACCTGGCCGTCAACTCCCGCGACGCGATGCCGGGCGGCGGAACGCTGACCATCGAGGTCACCCGGCTGGCGGTGGACGGCACTCTGGCGCGCCTTCATCCGGGTGCGGTGCCTGGTCCGCATGTCCGTCTCTCGGTTCGCGACGACGGATTGGGGATGGACAAGGCGACACTGGAGCGGATCTTCGAACCCTTCTTCACCACCAAGCCGCAGGGCAAAGGTACCGGCCTCGGGCTCTCCACCTGCTACGGCATCGTTCAACAGGCCGGAGGATTCATCACGGTGGAGAGCGAGCCTGGCGTGGGGACGACCTTCCGCGTGCACTTCCCGGAGTGCTTCGAGACTGCCGGCGCGCAGGCGCACGACGCCACGGAAAGCCCCGTGGGCGGGCGCGAAACGATCCTCGTGGTGGAGGACGAGAAGAGCCTTCGCGCAGTGACCGCGAGGATCCTGCGCTCGAAGGGCTACGCGGTGATGACTGCCGCCGATGGCGCTGAGGCGCTCTTGTTGATGCAGGGTGAGCTCCGGTTTCCCGACCTCATCCTCACCGACGTCGTGATGCCGCACATGAGCGGCCCCCAGCTGATTGATTTGCTCAGGCAGAAGTGGCCCAGGGTCCGCGCGCTCTTCATGTCCGGCTACACCGGCCACTCCGAGTTGGACCGCGGAACCATCTTCCCCGCCCACAACCTGCTGCAGAAGCCATTCACGCCGGACACGCTGGTGCGGACGGTCCGCGAATTTCTCGCCAGCACCGTGCAACCGGCCGGGCGGCAGGTCGGGGAAACCAGGCTCGATGCAGCCGCCACGCGGGAGTCACGAGCCACCGGGATCTCTCCCCCGGGCCGCTGAACTAGCCCGCGTAGTCCTCGATCGGCGGGCAGGAGCAGACGAGCTGTCGGTCGCCGAGCACATTGTTGAGCCGGCCCACCGCGGGCCAGAACTTGTTGCCGCGCACCCAGGGCGCCGGGAATGCGGCGCGCTCGCGCGAATAAGGCCGGTCCCACGCGTCGGCGGTGAGCACCTCGGCGGTGTGGGGCGCGCCCTTGAGCAGGTTGCGGTCGCGGGCGGCCTTGCCGCTCTCGATCTCGGCGATCTCCTTGCGGATGCCGATCATCGCGTCGCAGAAGCGATCGATCTCCGCCTTCGACTCGCTCTCGGTCGGCTCGACCATCAGCGTGCCGATGACCGGGAACGAGGTGGTCGGCGCGTGGAAGCCATAATCGATCAGGCGCTTGGCGACGTCGTCCACTTCGATGCCCGCGTCGCGCTTTACCTTGCGCAAATCGAGGATGCACTCGTGCGCGACAGTGCCGCTGCGCCCCTGGTAGAGAACCGGGAACGAATCATTCAATCGCCGCGCGATATAGTTCGCATTCAGGATGGCGATCTTCGTCGCCTGCGTCAGCCCGGGGCCGCCCATCATCTTGATATATGCCCAGCTGATTAAAAGAATGCTGGCGCTGCCCCAGGGAGCGGCGCTCACCGGGCCAATCGCGTCCTCGCCGCCCACGCGCACCACCGGGTGACCGGGCAGATAGGGCAGCAGATGCCGGGCGCAGGCGATGGGGCCCATGCCGGGGCCGCCGCCGCCGTGCGGGATGCAGAACGTCTTGTGCAGATTCAGGTGGCAGATGTCGGGGCCGAAGTCGCCGGGCCGGCACAGGCCGACTTGCGCATTCATGTTGGCGCCGTCCATATAGACCTGCCCGCCATTGGAATGGACGATGGTGCAGATCCGCCGGATCTCTTCTTCGAACACTCCGTGCGTCGAGGGATAGGTGATCATCAATGCGGCGAGATTGGGCGCGTGCCTGACCGCCTTCTGCTCGAGGTCGGCCACGTCCACGTTGCCGTTCTCGTCGGTCTTCACCACCACGATCTCATAGCCGACCATCGAGGCGGACGCGGGGTTGGTTCCGTGCGCCGATTGCGGAATCAGGCAGACGTTGCGGTGCCCGTGCCCGCGCACCTCGTGATACCTGCGAATGACCAATAGCCCGGCATATTCGCCCTGCGCGCCCGCGTTGGGCTGCAAGGACACGCCGTCGAAGCCGGTGATTTCGCGCAGCATCGCCTCCAGTTCGGAGAAGATCTGCGCATAGCCCGCCGCCTGCGCGCGCGGCGCGAACGGGTGCAGCCGCCCGAACGAAGGCCAGGTGATCGGCAGCATCTCGGCGGTGGCGTTGAGCTTCATGGTGCAGCTGCCGAGTGGGATCATCGAGCGCGTCAGCGAGAGATCGCGCGACTCCAGCATCCGCATGTAGCGCAGCATCTCGGTCTCGCTGTGGTGCGTGTTGAAGACCGGGTGCGTGAGGTACTCGCTCTTGCGCAGGAGCGCCGCAGGCAGGGCGGACGCGGCGGACTGCTCCAGCGGTTGCGGCTTGCCGGAAGCGAAGACGCCGAGGATGGCCTGGACTTCGTCCGAGGTGGTGGTCTCGTCGAGGGAAATGCCGATGGTATTGGCGTCGAGGCGGCGGAAGTTCATCCGCTGCGCTTCGGCCGCGCCGGTGAAAGCCTGCAACTGCGAGGTCTGCACCTTGATGGCGAGGGTATCGAAGTAATCGGCGTGCCGCAGCTCGAAGCCGAGCTTGAGCAGGCCTCGCGCGAGTTGGGTGGTGAGGTCGTGGACGTGCAGCGCGATGGCCTT
>JAYWBT010000032.1:0-20773 GCA_043781235.1 Deltaproteobacteria bacterium | reverse complement strand
CCTTATTACATGAACACCTATGGATTCCACGGGATCCACGGCCGCGCGCCCGCCATCGCGACGGGATTGAAGATGGCGCGCCCCGAATTGACCGTCTTCGTCGTCACCGGCGACGGCGATGCTCTCTCGATTGGCGGCAATCATCTGATTCATGCGCTGCGCCGCAACGTCGACTTGAAGATCCTGCTCTTCGATAACCGCATCTATGGATTGACCAAGGGCCAGGCGTCGCCCACCTCGGAGCTGGGCAAGAAGACCAAGAGCTCTCCCTTCGGTACCGTGGATCGGCCGTTCAATCCGATGACGCTGGCGCTGGGTGCGGGCGCGACCTTCGTGGCGCGCACGGTCGCGAGCGACACCGTGCATATGACGCAGGTCCTGCGGCGCGCGGCGCAGCACAAGGGCGCCGCCTTCGTGGAGATCTGGCAGAACTGCCCCGTCTTCAATGACGGCGCCTTCGACGACTGGTCCGAGCGCGACGTGCGCGAAGAGCAGCTGATCAAGCTCGAGCACGACAAGCCGCTCGTCTATGGAAAAGCGCGCGACAAGGGACTGCTCATCGGCGGCGGCTTTTCTCTCGAGCGGGGGAGCGCGGAGGGCGCGGTGGTGCACGACGAGGCGCGGGACAACGTGGCGCTGGCGATGGCGCTCGCTTCGCTGGAGCCGCCGTATCCGCAGCCGGTGGGCGTGCTGCGCGCGGTGTCCCGCCCGACGGTCGATGCGCTCGCCCGCGAGCAGGAGCTGGAGCAGGCGGCCGAGTCGAAGAAGCCCGCCACGCTCGAATCGCTGCTGAACTCGGGCGACACCTGGAACGTCTCGGGCGAGATTGGATGAACAGCCCGTTCGACACCCTGCCGCGCATCGGCCAGGGGACCTGGCAAATCGAGGACGACGACCGGGCTTCGATGGTGGCGGCGCTCCGCACGGGTGTCGATGCGGGGCTGACCCACATCGACACGGCGGAGTTGTATGGCGGGGGCTATGCGGAAGAGGTCATCGCAGAGGCGCTTGGCGATCGCCGCGAGGAGCTGTTCCTGGTCAGCAAGGTCTTGCCGTCGAACGCTTCGCGCCGCGGGACCGTCGCCGCGTGCGACCGCAGCCTGCAGCGGCTGCGCACCGACCGCCTCGATTGCTATCTGCTCCACTGGCCGGGCTCGGAGCCGCTCGAGGAAGCTCCCGACGGCGTGAACTGTTTGCGGAGGATTGCATGGACAAGAAGCCGGTCGTGCGCGCGCAGGAGCGCGGCGAGGAGAGGTCGTTCAGCCATCCTTATAACCCTCGCTCGCAATTGCACGGCGTTTCGCTCGGCGATCGGGTGGGGCTCAAGCGTATCGGCGTGCACGCGCTCCGGATCCCACCCGGCAGGGAGTCGTTCGAATACCACTCCCACCTCGGCGAAGAAGAATGGATGTACGTGCTATCGGGCCGCGGGGTGATCGAGATCGACGGCGTCGAGCACGAGCTGGGGCCGGGCGACTTCGTCGGCTTCAGCGCACCATCGCCCGCCCACCAGCTTCGCAATCCCTTTGGCGAGGAGTTGAGCTACCTCTCCGGCGGAGAGCGGCGCGAGATGGAGATCGCCGACTTCCCGCGGCAGAAGAAGCGGCTGGTGCGCGTCGGCCGGAGCGGGTCGGTCCACTCGCTCGAGACCGCCGAGGAGCTGCCGCCGCTCAAGAAGCTCTGAGGCGTGTCGTTCAGGATGGCGCATCATTCGAGAATGCGCGGGCCAATGACGTGAAAACCAACGCTGCCCGCATCCTCGACGCTCTCGGCATTCGCTATCAGCTGCGCGAGTACGAGGTGGACGAGAACGATCTCTCCGCCGAGTCGGTGGCCCGCGAGGTCGGTCTCCCGCTGGAGCAGGTCTTCAAGACGCTGGTGGCGCGCGGCGATCGCAACGGGGTCTGCCTCGCCGTGGTGCCCGGCAACGCGCAGCTTGATCTCAGGGCACTGGCGAAGTTGTCCGGGGACCGAAAGGTCGAGACGGTGGCTTTGAAAGAAGTGCAGCCGCTGACCGGATACATCCGCGGCGGCGTCACGGTGCTCGGTTGCAGGAAGGAATATCCGTCCTTCGCGGACGAGACGATCGAGCTGTTCGACACCATCTCCGTCTCGGCCGGCGTGCGCGGCACGCAGCTGCTGCTCGCGCCCGCGGATTACTTGCGAGCCACCAGGGCGACCGTGGGGCCGATTGCCCGGAGCGGTTGAATCCCGGCGCAGGGATCGGGTGGGAACCCTTGCCATCCTCCCTGGGAGCGTCCAATCTGGAGGTGAGCTGGGGACCGTTGTGTCCCTCTATGTCCGGCCCTCGGCCGGAGGAGGATTTCATATGAGAAGCCAGGCAACCTTTCTCGCGGTGCGCGCAGTCCTCTTGCTGTGCGTGCTCATGGCAGCCGGAGCGGTCCGGGCCGAAGAGCCCGCTGCGGGGACGAAGCGCGCCGTGACGGTCGAGACGGCTCCAAAGGCAATCGGCCCCTATTCCCAGGCTGTGGTGGCCGGAAACCTCGTCTTCACCAGCGGGCAGATCGGTCTCAACCCGAAGACGCAAAAAATGGTCGAGGGCGGCATCCGTGCGCAGACCGAGCAGGCACTCGAGAACCTGGCAGCGGTGCTCGCCGGTGCCGGCGTCACCATGACCGACGTCGTGAAGACCACTATTTTCCTGGCGGACATCTCCGACTACGCAATCGTAAACGAGATCTACGGCAAGCGGTTCGGCAAGGAGTTTCCGGCCCGCTCCACCGTTCAGGTGACGGAGCTGCCCAAGGCAGCCCGCGTGGAGATTGATATGATCGCGGTCAAGCCTTAGGAGGCGGACCCGAGCGCCTCCACGCTCACAGCCGCCCAGCCAGCGCGGCGCGGCCCGCCTGCTGCGCGAGCAGCTGCACGCCGAAGATGAATGACGCGAAGCGCTCATCCTTCGTGAGCCCCTGCTGGTAGCGCGCGTAGATCTGCTGCGCGACCACCGCGGTCTTGAAGAGCGCAAAGCAGTAATAGAAAAGCATCCCGGAGACGTCGCGCCCGGTCCGCTCGCCATAGCGTGCCGCGAGCTGCGCGCGGGTCAGGCTGCCGGGCGCGAAGGTGGGGCCGAAGGCGAAGGATTTCAAAGCGTCGTCGTCGCCCTCCTCGACCCAATAACCGAGCGCCGTGCCCAGATCCATCAGCGGGTCGCCCACCGTGGCCATCTCCCAGTCGAGCACGCCGACGATGCGCGTGGGGTCGTCGGCAGAGAGAACGATATTGTCATACTTGTAATCATTATGAATCAGCGTCGCGCCCGTCTCGGGAGGGATGCGCCCGGCGAGCCATTGCGCGATGGAGTCCACCTCGGGAATGTCATCGGTGCGCGAGGCGTGCCAGCGCCGCGTCCAGCCTTCGACCTGGCGGCGCACGTAACCGTCCGGATGGCCCTCGATACCGGCCGCGCGCCAGTCGATCGCGTGCAGCGCAACGAGGTTGTCCACGAACGCTTCGCAGAGCGCGCGCACGCGCTCGGGCGGAAGCTCGATGCGCAGCGACGCCCCGCGCAGGATGAGACCGCGGACGCGCTCCATCAGATAAAACGGCCCACCCAGCACCGTTGAATCTTCACAAGACGCCACCACGCGCGGCGCCTGCGGATAGACGGGCGCCAGGCGCGTCAATATCCGGACCTCGCGCGACATATCGTGCGCGCCCTTGACCTTGCTGCCGAAGGGCGGCCGCCGGAGCACCAGCTCGCGATCGCCGAGGCGCAGCAGATAGGTGAGGTTCGAGTGGCCGCGCGGGAATTGCTCCACCACCACTTCGCCAACCAGCCCCTGGGCAGCGAGCCACGGCCCCAGCCGCGCCAGATCGACCTCTTCACCCGGCCGCACGTCCTTCGGCGAATCGATCACGGCAGCACCGCCGGACTCCAGAAGCAGCGGGCGTTCACTTGATCTCCAGCCCGTATCCGCGCAGCACGCGCTTCGCCACCACGATCTTGTGCACCTCGTCGGCGCCGTCGTAAATGCGCGCCCCGCGCTCGTGCCGGAAGAATGCCGCCAGCACCGTATCGTCCGTCATTCCCAGCGCGCCGTGCGTCTGCACCGCGCGGTCCATCACTTCCTGCAGCACGCCCGCGACGAAGTACTTGATGGTCGAGATCTCGATCCGCGCCGCACGCGCCCCGCGCCGCTCCATCTGCCAGGCGGCGTTGAGCACCATCAATCGAGCGGCGTCGATGGAAGCGCGGCTGTCGGCGATCCAGGTCTGCACCGTCTGCCGGGTGCCGAGCGCGCGGCCCGGTGCGATTTCCCGGGTCGCGGCGCGCTGGCACATCAAATCAAAGCTGCGCTCGCAGATGCCGATCCAGCGCATGCAGTGGTGGATGCGCCCCGGCCCCAGCCGCTCCTGCGCGATGGCGAAACCCGCGCCCTGCCCTCCGAGCAAATTTCCGAAAGGCACACGGCAGCCGCGCAGGCGGATCTCGCCGTGGCTCATCCAGCCCGAGCCCGCATCGCCCATCACCGGGATGTTCCGCACCAACTCGAAGCCAGGCGTGTCGGTCGGCACGATGATCTGGGAAGCGCGCAGGTGCGGCGGCGCGTCGGGATCGGTCACCGCCATGACGATGGCGAAGCGCGCGCCGTCGGCGGAGCTGCAGAACCACTTGTCCCCGTCGAGCACCCAGGAATCGCCGTCGCGCACCGCGCGCGTCTCGAGCCAGGTCGGGTTGGAGCCGGCCCGGTCGCGCTCGGTCATGGCAAAGCAGCTCCGGAGCTCGCCATCCACCAGCGGCCGCAGCCAGCGTGCCTGCTGTTCGGGAGCTCCAAATAGCTGCAGGATCTCCATGTTGCCGGCGTCGGGCGCCTGGCAGTTCAAGGCGTAGTGGCCGAGCGGGCTTCGGCCGAGCTCCTCGCTGACCAGCGCGTGCGAGAGCAGATCGAGCCCCATGCCGCCCTGCTCCCGGGCGATCTGCGGCGCCCAGAGGCCCAGCCCCTTCGCCACCGTGCGCGCCTCGCGCAGCGCGGGCTCCAGCGCGAGGAAGCCTGCGCCCAGACGCGACTCGAGCGGGATCACCTCTTTGGCCACGAAGGCGCGCACCCGCGCGACCAGCTCTTGCGTCTCTTCCGGGATCGAGAAGTCCAAACTCACCTCAAGGTGACGAGGGCCGCATCCTCGAGGTGCGGAAGCTCGTTGAAGACCGACAATGAGAGCCGCTCGCCCGAATAGAGGATCCCGGTGACGCTCGAGTTGCGCACGCGCCAGGCGAGGTCCATCGCCTTCTCGTCGTCGAGGCCGAGCGAGAGCTGCAACGCCGCCGCGATCGGGCCGGCCGAGGTGAAGATGGCGATGTGCTCGCCGCGCGCCGCGCGGTCGAGACCTTCGTTGGGGCCGCCGCAGACCAGCGCGATGGTGCGGCGGACGCGGTTGCGGAACTCGCTCCACGCCTCGACGCCCTTGGCGTCGATCTGCCCCTTCATCCAGAGCGCGACCACGCCCTCGAAGAGGCGCGCGAAGATGCGGGCGCGGGCCTCGTCGCCATCGGCGGCCAGCAGCGAGTCACCGAGAGATTGCAAGTGGGGATGCTTTGCGGCGATCTCCGGGAGGTGCTCGCGGAAGAGCGGCTCGATGCGCATCTCGTCCAGGTCCTCGAGGACGATCGGCGGCGGCCAGGCGCCGCCCCCGAGCGCGAACCCCTCGCCCGCGATCTCCGCCGTGCGCTGCTGCCGCACGCGCGGGCCGGTGAAGACCTTGTCCACCCGCTGCCCGCGCCGCGCCCAGCAGGTGCCGAGCAGGCGCGCCTGGGTCTCTCCGGTGCTGGAGAGCCGGTCGTAGTTCGCATCGAAGAACGAGGCCTGGCCGTGGCGGACGAGAAGGAGGGTGCCCATGGGCGGGCGGATGAGACGCTCGGCCGCGCTCGCCGTCAAGCGGCGCCGCGCGCGCGGTTGCGCTGCGCATATCCACCGCGCATACCCGCCGCGCAGATCCGCCGCGCAGATCCGCCGCGTCAGGGGCGCCCGCGAAGCTCCGCAGCGGCTCGGCGACCGCGGCGATCGCGACACCAGTGGCAGGCGACGGTCGTTTGTCTTATAGGAGCGCCCTGAGCCCCAAGTTCCACGACCTCCAGGAGACGCCATGACGCTCAACGCAAAGCTCACCTTCGACGCCGGCGCGGGCCGCACTGGCTCGCTCTATTCGCTGCCCGAGCTGGAGCGGCAGGGCCTGGGAAAGATCTCCCGGCTGCCGGTCTCGCTGCGCGTCGTGCTCGAGTCACTCCTGCGCAACCTCGACGGCAAGCGGGTCCGCGAGGAGGACGTGCGCACCCTGGCGGCGTGGCAGCCGAAGGCCCAGCGCACCGAGGAGATCCCCTTCGTGGTCAGCCGCGTGCTGCTGCAGGACTTCACCGGCGTGCCGCTGGTGGTGGACCTCGCCGCCATGCGCAGCGCCGTCGAGAAGCAGGGCAAGGCGGCGAAGCTCGTCGAACCGCGGGTGCCCGTCGATCTGGTGATCGACCACTCGGTGCAGGTGGACTTCACGCGCGTCGCCAATGCGCTGCAGCTCAACATGGGGATCGAGTTCACCCGCAACCGGGCCCGCTACGAGTTCCTCAAGTGGGGCATGCAGGCGTTCGACGGCCTCAAGATCGTGCCGCCCGGAATCGGCATCGTGCACCAGGTGAATCTCGAGTACCTCGCCACCGGTGTGCACGAGAAGGACTCTGTCTACTATCCCGACTCGCTGGTCGGCACCGACTCGCACACGACGATGATCAACGGCCTGGGAATCGTTGCCTGGGGCGTGGGCGGCATTGAAGCAGAGGCCGCCATGCTCGGGCAGCCGGTCTATATCCTGACTCCCGATGTGGTCGGCGTGAACCTGCACGGCAAGCTGCGCGCCGGCGTCACCGCGACAGATCTCGTCTTGACGGTCACCGAGATGCTGCGCAAGGCGAAGGTGGTCGGGAAGTTCGTCGAATTCCACGGCGAGGGCGCGGCCAGCCTGCCCGTCCCCGAGCGCGCGACCATCGCCAACATGGCGCCGGAGTACGGCGCGACCATGGGCTACTTCCCGGTGGACGAGCTCTCCTGCCAATACCTGCTCGCCACCGGCCGCACGCCCGCCAGCGTGAACGCCGTGCGCGCGTATTACCGGGCGCAGGGTTTGTTTGGCATTCCAAAGGCGGGCCAGTGCGATTACACGCAGGTGCTCGAGCTCGACCTCGGCACCGTACAGACCAGCGTGGCGGGACCCAAGCGGCCGCAGGACCGCATCATGCTTTCGAAGTTGAAGGAGACCTTCAACAAGCTGCTCGTCGAGGCGGTGCCCGGCGGCTATGGGAAAAGCAAGGACGACGTCGGCAAGCGCTTCCACGCCATCGTCGAGCCGCCGCCCATCGAGCATTCGATTGGCGGCGGCCAGCAGGACCAGGCCACCACGCCGGACGCCGTGCGGCTGGGCGTCTCGGCGCGCGACACGAACCCGCTCACCGAGACGGAGATGATGACCAACCGGCCGACGCCGGATCGCGTGCCGACGCAGGAGGTCCACCAGATGAAGATGCCGGTGGATATCGGGCATGGCGACGTGCTGATCGCCGCCATTACCTCGTGCACCAACACCTCGAACCCGAGCGTGATGCTGACCGCGGGACTGGTCGCGAAGAAGGCGGTCGAGAAGGGGCTCCACGTGCGGCCCGAGGTGAAGACCTCGCTCGCGCCCGGCTCCCGCGTGGTCTCGCGCTACCTCGAGAAGACGGGCCTGCAGCCGTACCTCGACAAGCTCGGCTTCGTGACGGTGGGCTATGGCTGCACCACCTGCATTGGCAACTCGGGCCCGCTCGACCCTCACATCGAGACGCTGGTCACGAAGAATGACGTGATCGCCGCCAGCGTGCTCTCCGGCAACCGCAACTTCGAGGCGCGCGTTCACCAGAGCATCAAAGCGAACTTCCTGATGAGCCCACCGCTGGTCGTCGCGTTTGCCATCGCGGGGCGGGTCGATCTCGACCTTTCGAAAGATCCCATCGGCCTCGACCGCGACGGCAAGAAGGTGATGCTCGCGGACATCTGGCCGAGCGAGGCGGAGATCAATCAAATGCTCGCCGCCGCCACCGACGCGGAAATGTATCGCAAGAACTACGGCGGCGACCTCGCGGCCGAGAGCCCCGAGTGGCGCAACGTCCCGGCGCCGAGCGGTCTCGTCTATGCGTGGAATACCAAATCAACCTATATCCAGGAGCCACCCTACTTCGACGGCTTCTCGACCCGCGCGCCGGAGAAGACGGCCGATCTCCGCGGCGCGCGGCCGCTCGCCATCTTCGGCGACTCGGTCACGACCGACCACATCTCGCCGGCCGGATCGATCAAGCCCTCTTCGCCGGCGGGAAAGTACCTCCTCTCCGAGGGCGTGCGCGTCGAGGACTTCAACAGCTACGGCGCGCGCCGCGGGAATCACGAGGTCATGGTGCGCGGGACCTTCGCCAACGTGCGCATCAAGAATCTGATGGCGCCCGGCACCGAGGGCGGCGTCACGCTGCTGCAGCCCGCGGGGACCAAGACGTCGATCCACGAGGCCTCGCTCGAGTACCAGAAGGCGGGCACGCCGTTGATCGTTTTCGCCGGCCACGAGTACGGGACGGGCAGCTCGCGCGACTGGGCCGCCAAGGGCACCATGCTCCTCGGCGTCAAGGCGGTGGTAGCGAAGAGCTTCGAGCGCATCCACCGGTCGAATCTGGTGATGATGGGCGTGCTGCCCTGCCAGTTCCTCGAGGGCGAGGACGCGCAGACGCTCGGCCTCGACGGCACCGAGACGTTCGACCTGCTGGGCCTCGAGCCGGTGCCGCACCCGCGGCAGGAGGCGCGGCTCGTCATCCACAAGGCGGGCGGGCGCGAGTATGAGGCGCGGGTGATCGTGCGCATCGATACGCCGATTGAGGTCGAGTACTACCGGCATGGCGGCATCCTCCCGTACGTGCTGCGGCAGATCCTCGCGTCGGGTCCGGCTGCTCAGTAGGGGGGCGAACAACAGCGCTACCCAGGTTTCGGCAAATCGACCGGCGCGCTTGTCCCGGGACAAGTCCTGTCGGCCAAGTCATTTCGTCTCCCACGGGGCGCGGATGGGGACGGCGTACAGCCCATCGCCAAATCCCACGCTCGCCTCTCCGTCGTAGAGCACAACGCCGGCGGCGAACCGGTTGCCCGCGGCCTCCTTCAGCTTGCGCAGACCGCGGAAGTCCGCCGACGTCACCGTGGCCGATGCCTTTACCTCCACGCCGGCCACCTGGCCGGCGCCGCGTTCCAGAACGAGGGCCACTTCGGCGCCGTCCTTGTTGCGATAGTGATGAAACCGGGTCTCGTCCTCGTGCCAGCTTGCCTGTCGGCGAAGCTCCTGGAACACGAAGGTCTCCAGCAACTGGCCAAGCGCGCCACGGTCCTTCATGAGCGCAGCGGCGTCGAGACCCAGCAAAGGCGCAAGCGAGTCCCGTCTCGCCAATGTGCAGCTTCGGCGTCTTGATCAGGCGACTCGATCGGTTACTGTGCCACGCTGGGAGCTCTTCCAAAAGAAAGACCCGCTCCAACAGGGTCACGTAATCGCGGATGGTCGGGCGGCTCAGTTGGAAGGGGCTCGCCAGATCGCTGATGTTGATCAGCCGCGCCGTCTGGCCAGCGGCAAGCGCCAGCAGTCGCGGCATTACATCGAGTGAGGCGATGCGTGCCAGGTCACGAACATCGCGCTGCACGAGCGTCTCAATGTAGTCGCGATACCACACGGCACGGCGGCGCGGGGTGGGTCGGGCGAGCGCCGCCGGATAGCCGCCGGCGGCGATGCGTTCGGCCAGCGCCTTGCCCATGCGTTCGGCCTTGCGGGCCTTGAACGCGCCGGCGAACAGTACGTCGAGAAAACGTTGCGGCTGATTGCAAGGATAGAGGTCGGCCAATTGAAACCTGCGTTCCCGGCCCGTTGCAACCTGACGGTGCGTCACGTCACCTTACGTCCCACTCGGCCTCGCCGTTTCTCGCGGGACTTGCACCCGCTGAAGCGATGCAGCTTTCACGACGCACCAACTCGCGGTGGTTGACCGGAGCGTGGCAGTGTGACTTCACGGTTGCGTCTGCGCTGGAGGACAAATGACGACGAGACGAGGACCTCGCTCCATTCACTCCTCGATGAGCGCGCGTGGCTGACCGACAGCGCCTGCGCGAAGTCGCGGCGCTCTTCCTGCGACTCGGCTTCACGGCCTTTGGCGGTCCCGCCGCTCACGTCGCGATGATGGAAGATGAAACCGTGCGACGGCGGCAATGGCTGACGCGCGAGCAATTCCTCGATCTGTTTGGCGCAGCCAGCCTGATCCCCGGCCCAAGCTCGACCGAAATGGCCATCTATCTCGGCTTCCGGCGTGCGGGCTGGCTCGGCCTCCTGCTCGGCGGCGCGTGCTTCATCCTGCCTGCGGCGCTGATCACTGCCGCGATTGCGTGGGCCTACGTGCGGTACGGAAGCCTGCCGCAGGCAAGCGCAATCCTTTACGGCATCAAGCCAATCATCATCGCCCTGGTTGCGCAGGCCCTCTGGAATCTCGGAAGAGCAGCTCTCAAGACCAGAGTGCTGGCGGCCATCGCCATCGCGGCGCTCGTTGCCAGCCTGCTCGGAGTGACGCCGTTGCTCATTCTGGTAGCGGGCGCGCTGGCCGCGCTCGGCAGCCGCCGGACCGGCCTCCATGCCGTCGCGCCGTGGCCGCTGTTCCTCGTGTTCGTCAAGCTCGGGTCCATTGTCTTCGGCAGCGGCTACGTGTTGCTCGCCTTCCTGCGCGACGAGCTCGTTACCCGGCTGCACTGGCTGACGGAGTCGCAACTTCTCGATGCGATCGTGGTCGGCCAATTCACGCCCGGTCCCGTCTTCACCACGGCGACCTTCATCGGCTACCTGCTGGGTGGCGGTATCGGCGCCGCGGCAGCAACGATCGGCATCTTCCTGCCCGGCTTCCTGCTCGTTGCGGTCAGCGGACCGCTCATTCCTCGCCTTCGCTCGTCGCCAACAGCGGCGGCGGCGCTCGATGGAGTCAACGTTGCGTCTCTTGCACTGATGGCGGCGGTGACGTGGCAGCTGGGCCGCGCGGCGGTCGTTGACGCGCCGACCGCGCTCATTGCGGTCGCGGGAGCCGTCCTGCTCTTGCGCTACCGGCTCAACTCGGCGTGGCTGGTGCTTGCGGGCGGGCTGCTCGGAGTCGCGCTCCACACCATGCGCTAGGACGCGTCGAATCAGGGTGCCTGCGTGGCAGCGCTCCGAGGCAACGCTCGAACATCGCAAGATTCAGGTAGGATGAAAGTTCTTTTTCTGGAGTTCCCCACATGCGGCGAATCGTCTTGCTCTGCCTGTCCGTCCTGGCCTGCAGCCCGGGCAAACCCGCGCAGCACGCTCCCGCGGCGCCAACCAACCTGGTCGCGAATGCCGGCGACGGTCAGGTCACGGTGCTCTGGGATCCGGTCGCGGGTGCGATCTCGTACGCGCTCTTTATCGCGGACGGCGCTGCCGCCGCGGCGCGCACCGACGTCGGCGGCGCCACCTCCTGGACCGCAGTGGGCCTGACCAACGGCCACAGCTACGGCTTCTCGGTGAGCGCTGTCGGCAGCGCCGGCGAAGGCGCGCGCTCGGCCGCGGTGACCGCGACGCCGGCCCCCAACCTTTCACTCGCGGTCACCGCCATGCCGGGCGACGCCGCCACCAGCGTCGCCCGCAACACGTCGATCATCGTCGCCTTCAACAAGACGCTGACCACCTCAACCGTGACCACCGGCAGCGGGTGCACCGGCAGCGTGGTGCTCTCGTCCGACAGCTTCTCCAATTGCGTCGCGATGGGCGCGCCCGCGAGCGCCGACGGCAAGACCTTCACCGTCGCGCCGGCGCAGCCGCTCAAGGGCGCGACCGGCTTCAAGCTGCGGGTCACCAAAGCGGTCAAGGACGGAAACGGCGTCGCGCTCGCCGCCGAGCTCAACACCAGCTTCACCACCAGCGCCGAGCTCACCGCGACCATCACCGTAAACAGCGCCATTGCGCTGCGGCCGGTGTTTACCGTGGCCTTCAACCGTCCCACGCTCCCGGCGAGCGTCAGCTTCGGCCCCGCCTGCACCGGCGCGGTCCGGCTCTCGCCGGACAACTTCATCGCCTGCGTCGCGCTCGCGCACTCGGTGGTCTCGGGCCTCGACACCTTCACGCCCGTCGCAGACCTGCCAGCCGCGACCGCCTTCACCTTCCAGGTGGCCGCCGTGAAGGACTCGGACGGCGTCGCGCTCGCCGCCCCGGCCACGGCGACCGTCGCCACGCCGAGACCGCTCACGGTGTCTGTGCAACCCGCGGACGCAAGCCTCACGGGCGACCTCGCCCCGCTCGTGACGCTCTTCTTCAGCGCCCCGATCGATCCCGCCTCGCTCACCCTGAGCTCGTCCGGCGGCGCCTGCACGGGCTCGCTGCAGCTCACATCCGACTCCTTCGGTACCTGCGTGGGGCTGGTCGCGCCCTTGTTCGATCGCGGCAACCAGCGCGTGATGACCAGGCCCACCGCGAACCTCGCTGCCGCCGTTTACAAAATCAAAGTCACCACCGCGGTCCACGAGCCGGGCGGCCTGCGGCTCGCGGCGGAGAGCGTAACCAGCTTCACCACTGTTCCGGCGCTCGTCATCACCTTGCGAACGCCGGCTGATGGCTCGACCAACGTCTCGACCCTGCCGAAACTGACGGTCAATTTCTCGCGCGCGGCGGCCAACGTCACCGCAGGCACCTCGTGCAGCAGCACGACCTTCCAACTCCTCAAGGACAGCGACGGCAGCTGTGTGCCGCTCTCTGCGGCGGCCTCGTCCAACGGAGGCGCCACCTGGTCGGCCACGCCGATGAATGCGCTCGGAACAGGGGTCGCCTACCATGTGAAGATCTCCGCCGCGGTCACCGACGGCGACGGCGTCCCGCTCGGCACCGGCGACAGTTGGGGCTTCAGCTGCAACGGCAGCGTCAACGGCTCGCCGCCCGACGTCGCGATCAGCGCTACCGCGCGCGCGAATAGCGTCGATCTTTCCTGGAGCTCCCCGGGCGGCAGCTTCGCGGGCGTACACATTTACGCGAAGCCCGCCAGCGCCGCGAGCTATCCCGCGAGCTACATCCCCGTGACCAGCAGCCCGTACACGCTGCAGCTCAGCTCGGGCGGGTGGTACGACATCCTGGTCAAGAGCTTCGACAGCTCCGGCAATGAGAGCCAGGGCACCGAGGTCAGAGGCCTCGTCACCGCCTTCAGCGGCAGCGGGAAAGACTTCCTCTCCGGCCAGACTGCGACCGGCGCGGCGCGCGGCAGCTTCTATCAAGGCTGGACCGACAGCGAGTTCCTCGCCGGCTTCACGCTCGCGAACGGAACGACGCTGAATCCAATCAATGGCGACGCCCTCTGGATCGGCTTCTCGACCACCGGCACCAGCACCGAAACCGAGACCGTCACCTCTCCCAACGGCGGAACGGTGATCTGGCCCTTCGGCGTCGATTACATCGTCGAGGTCAAGAACATGCCGGGCGGCCTGGTGGAGAACCTGCGCAACGCGGCCACCGGCACCTGGTGTTCCTCGACGGACGCCACCGGCTGTCCGCTGACCGGCGCCATCACGGCAAGCATCAATGCCTCGATCGTCGAGGTGCGATTCAACAAGAGCGTGGTGGGCAACCCCGCCGGCGCGGAGGTGGCGATGATCGCCGTCGCCACGCACTCGGGCGACACCGCGAAGGGCCAGGTCTTCGACCTCGCCCCCTCTAGCCTCGCGGCCATCGACACACTCGGGACCTGGGCGAGCCTCACCTCGGCGTACGCGCCGGGGACGAACATCTTCAAATCCTCGACCGGCACCGCCACCACCGCCACCACCGCGCTCGCCCCCGCGCTGGTCAGCTTCAGCGTGTCGAACGCGGCCGCGTTCACCGGGCCCGACGTGAAGATCAAGGGCGGCAAGCACCCGTTCAGCTACGACCTGTCGGAGTCGAGCTACCACCTCGACCTCGCGGGCGACGGGAAGACCGCGTCCGGCACCTTCAATCTGGGCGGGCAGCTGGGTGAGCTGTTCTTCAAATTCGACGACCATGGCATTGACGAACCGCTCTTCAGCGCCAGCGGCAAAGACCGCGTCTATGCGCTCGGCCTCGGAAGCGGTCCGACGGAGTCGGTGCCGTCGCTGGCCTGGAGCACGGCGGGCGCGACCTCCTTCACGCTCAGCTTCTTCTTCTCTGCCGGCGGCAATCCCACCGGCGTCGGCGGCGACCAGCTTGAGTTGGGCAACTCCGTTCCCTCCAGTGCGGCCGGTCCGCTTACCAAGATTGATTGCTCGTTGATTCCTTCCAGCCTGCCGCCGCCCGGCTGGGCCTGGAGCAGCCCGACCTGTTACCTGCTCTCGGTCACTTTCCCGGCGGGGCGCGACTTCGTCACGTCGCCGCTGAACTTCGAGGCCGTCTATCAGGATCTGGTAAGCCTCCAATATAGCTTTGAGGACCCGTCGAAGACGCACGTGATGGACGACGACGTCATCAATCACCGCTACCTCCTCTGGAACGCGCGCGATTTCAGCACCACCTATTGATTGGGGGCGAGCGATCTCGAACTGGCGACGGGAGAGCCATGGGCAAAGAACCGCTTCGGGTAATCGTCGGCCGCGCGCTGCGGCTGCGCTGCCCGCGTTGCGGCGTCGGGCACCTCTTCGAGAGCGTGCTGCGCTACCGCGAGAACGAGCGTTGCCCTGCCTGCGGCTTCGTTTACGACCCCAAAGGCGAATCGCTCGCCTTCATGTATCTGAGCACCGCGGCGCTCACCGGCTGCATCGGGCTGGTGATGGTGCTGACGCAACCGGAGAGTCCGTTCTGGAGCCGCGTCGCGCTGGTGGCCGGCGCGCTCTTCGTCTACCTGACCACCATGCCGACCCGCAAAGCCCTCGCCATCGCCATCAATTATCTGCACGCGCTGGAGTAATCGCGCCGACCTATGCCTCCGTCGCCGGGCTTGTTGACAAGCGCCGACGAATCGCCCTTGGGGCCGCGGCATCGGACACGCATATGGCCCGCATCCTCCTCGTCGCCGTCCTTCTGACCGCAGCCGCCGCCCGCGCCGAGCAGACCTGGGTGTTCGAACCGGGACAGTCGCTGGTCAGCGTCGAAGTCGGGCCGAAGGGCGCGCGCGTCTCGGCGGTCTCGCTCTCGCTCACCGGACAGTTCGTCGAGCAGGAGGCGGGACAGATGAAAGCCGCGCTGCGGCTCGACCTCGCATCGTTCGCCACCGGCGTCCGGCCGCGCGACGCGCAGCTGCGCGAAGCCTCGGACGCCGCCGCCTTCCCTGCGATCACCTTCGACGGCACCGCGCCCGCGAGCGGCAAGGATGGCAAGCTCCACTTCACCGGCACGCTCACTGTCCGCGGCGTCGCGCGCCCGGTCGAGCTGACGGTCGCCACCGTCCGCATCGGAAACGCGCTCTACGGGCACGCCTCGTTCGCGCTCCACCTGCGCGATTTCGGCATCGCGCTCCCGGGCGGCGTCCCCGACGACGCGCGCGTAGACGTGGACGCCGGGCTCCGGCCTGAGCGCGGCAGGCTGGCTTCGAGCGGCTAGCCGCCGCCCGCGCAATCCACCAGGCCGCCGGGCTGTGCTATCCCGACGAGGTGGTCCAGCCGATCCTCCAGCGACCGGTTCCCGCCGAGACCTTCCGGCGCTCGCTCGAGCGGATGCCGGCCGGCCACCGCATCGAGGTTCTCTTCGACGGCGCTGCGGCGTACCCCGCCATGCTCGAGGCCATCGCGCAGGCTCGCAGCTCCATCGAGCTGGAGACGTACCTCTGGGCCTCCGACGGCACCGGCCGCCGCTTCCGCGACGCGCTCTGCATCAAGGCGCAGGAGGGGGTGAAGGTCCGCGCCGTGATCGACGGCGCCGGCTCGTACTGGTTTTCGCGGGAGGACGTGGACTGCCTCCGCACCGCCGGAGTGCAGCTCTCCGTCTTCCACCCGATCGGACCGTGGCGCAGGCGCTGGGCCTGGCAGGTCCGCGATCACCGCAAGCTGCTGGTCGTCGATGCTCGCGTCGCCTTTGCCGGCGGGCTCAACCTCGGAGACGACTACGCGCCGAGCTCGTGGGGCGGCCGTGGCTGGCACGACGTGCACGCGCGAATCGAGGGCCCGGTGGTGCGCGATCTGCGCCGGCTCTTCGAGATGACCTGGCGCTACGCGGAGCCCGAGACCTGGGAGCCGGAGCCGAGCCTGGGCCGCCGGCTGATCCAGCACCCGCCGGTCGTGCAGGCCGCCATCGAGACCACCGGCCCGCGCGCGCACGCCCTCGCGGTGGGTCGCTGGGTGGGCCGCCGCGTGATCCAGCGCCACCTGCAGCACGCCATGGCCGCCGCGGGCGAGCGGATCTGGCTCGAGGCGGCCTACTTCGTCCCCAATCGCGGGCTGCGCCGCGCGATGCTCAACGCCGCCGCGCGCGGCGTGGACGTGCGCGTGATCCTTCCGCGCGAGAACGACGTGCCGGGCCTGCGCGACGCGAGCCGGTTCACCTGGGCGGTCCTGCTCGCCGCGGGCGTGCGCATCTTCGAGTGGCTGCCCTCGATGATGCACGCCAAGACCATCGTCATCGACGGCGCGTGGTGCTCGATCGGCTCGTACAACCTCGACCAGCGCAGCCTGCTCTACAACTGGGAGCTGTCGCTCTCCATCCTCGACGGCGAGGTGGCGGGCGCGCTCGACCGCCGCTTCATCGAAGATCTTCGAAGCTGCGCCGAAGTGGATGCCGCGGCCTGGCGCACGCGCGGCGCCTGGGCGCGGCTCCGGCAACGCTTCTTCTACATCTTCCGGCTCTGGCTTTGACCCGAGGTAAACGCATGGAGGTGACCCGCGACCGGCAAGCTTTGCTTCCGCGCGTCCTGATTCTCTACACCGGGGGGACTTTCGGCATGGAGCCGGGGCTCTCGCTGCCCGAGCTCTCGCCTGAGCTCTCGATCGATTCGCTGCGCGAACGGCTGCAGGCGCGCGTGCCCGAGCTCGCGCAGCTGGCCCGCTGCGACATCGAGATCGTGCTCAACCGCGACAGCGCGCACCTCGGCCCGGACGAGTGGCTCCTGCTCGCGCGGCGCATCCGGCAGAACTGGCGGCGCTACCACGGCGTGGTGATCCTCCACGGCACCGACACCCTCGCCTACTCCGCCAGCGCGCTCTCGTTCCTGCTGCGGCCGTGCCTCAAGCCGGTGGTGATGACCGGCGCGCAGCGGCCACTGTCGGCGCTGCGCACCGATGCGCGGCGCAACCTGATCAGCGCGGTGGACATCGCGGCGCACGGGCCGCGCGCGGTGGTGGGCCAGGTCACGCTCTTCTTCGACGATGTGCTGCTGCAGGGAAACCGCGCGCGCAAGCGGAGCGCATCCGAGTTCGCGGCGTTCGAGAGCCCGCAGGCGGCGCCGCTCGCCGTGGTCGGCACCTCGATCCGCTACGCGCAGACGCGGTCTGCCGCCACGCGCGCGCCGGCCCTGAAGCCCGTCTTCAATCGAAAAGTGTCGATGCTGCAGGTCACCCCGGGCTTTCCCGCGGAGGAGATCGCGAAGGGCCTCCTGCCGCGCCTCGACGGGCTGGTGCTGATCGTCTTTCCCTCGGTGACGGCGCCCACGCACGACGAGCGCTTCCTGGAGCTGCTGCGGGGAGCGAGGCGCCGCGGGCTGCCGGTGGTGATCGTGACCGAGAGCGCCTCGCACGCGGGCGCGACCGATCGGGGCGCGAGCCCCGGGAGCTACGCCGCCGGCCGCCAGCTCATCGAGGAGGGCTGCCTCTGGGCGGGACCGATGACGCCGGAGTGCGCCTACGTGAAGACCCAGCTCCTGCTCGGGCAAGGGGGCGGCGGCAGCGCCTTCGCGCGCCGCTGGAAGCACGACTACGCCGGCGAGACGTAGACGGGAACCTTTCCACGCGCTGGCACTCCAATCCCAATCGTGACCTTCGCGGCGAGCCTCCCAGTGCAGGACACCTGGACCGACGAACAGGTGATCGAGCGTGTCTGCGCCGGCGAGGTGCAGCTGTTCGAGCTGCTCATGCGCCGCTACAACGAGCGCATCTACCGCGCCGTGCGGTCGATCGTCCGCGACGAGGCCACAGCTGAGGACGCGATGCAGGCTGCCTATCTGCACGCCTTCGCTCACCTGGCCGGTTTCGAGGCACGGGCAAAGTTTTCCACCTGGCTCACGCGCATCGCCATCCATGAGGCGCTCGCGATGCGTCGTGGGTCCCTGCGCACCTTGCCCACTGACGGAGCCGCGATGGCCGAATTACCGGGGACGGGGCGTACTCCCGAAGAGGAGACCCTCGACGAGGAACACCGCCGCATCCTCACGCGCGCGGTCGACGCGCTGCCCGAGCACTTCCGCGGCGTCTTCGTGCTCCGCCAGGTGCAGCAGCTGTCGGTCGAGGAGACGGCGCAGTGCCTCGACCTGAAGGAAGAGACCGTCAAGACGCGCTTGCACCGGGCGCGCGCGCTGCTCCGGCGCGCGCTGGTGCAGCAGCTCGAGCCCGCGCTCGACGGCCTGCTGCCCTTCCACGCGCCCCGCTGTGATCGCGTCGTGGCAGCGGTACTCGCGCAAATCCTCAAGCGCTGAGCGGGAACCTTTCCGGCCCTCGTTCTCTGTGATTGCCACGGAGGTGACTGGTGTGCGCTTTCATCGCCGCGGCGTGCCGGGTCATCTCCGCCGCCAGGCCCGCTCCGGAGCAGCCATTCTTTGCGTGCGCATCGAGCTCGCTCCGGAGGGCCGCGCAGCCGGCGGCGAGATCGGCCCCGTCTGACCTGCCCAGCGAGGCCATGCACTGGTCCATGCCGCCGCTCATCGACTGCATCCGGTCGACCAGTGCGCCCGCCTGGCGAGCGTAATCCGCCAGCGCGGCCGCGCAGGTCGACGGATCTGCCGCCGTCGCGGACTTTGCGTGGGCATCCACCACCGCCTCGAGCGAGCTGGCGGTGGAACGGTAGTCAGCGATCCGGTCCGAGAACATGGAGCCCCCGCAGCCTTGGTGTTCTGACAGCGTCTGCTGTGGGCTTGCTGGTGAATCGCGGAACCACCAACGCGGGCTCATGGAGCCGCGCAAGGGATGCACAGCCGCGCATCGGGAATTGCGCGCAACCGCTGCCGCCCTATGGCGCGGCCGCAGCGCTCGCATTCGCCATACGAGCCCTCTTCGATCCGGATAAGCGCGGCGTCGACCTGCGCGACATCGCGGCGGTGCGCTTCCGAGAGCAGCTGCACGAGCTCTGACTCGCAAAGGTCACGCTCGCCGCGCTGCTCGCGCGCGGCCGGAGCCTGGCTCTCGCTCGCGGACACGATCTCACTGCCGACCAGGCGCAACAGAGCGGCGCGCCGATCCCGCAACCGCTGCTTCGCTTCGATGGAGATCGCGCTCGTGGCAGTCATCGATGACTCCGGGTTGCAGCGCGCGTGCCACTGAGCTTCAGTGGCTCGCCCGCACGAGCGCGCGCAACAGCGGGCGTCGTGAGCCCACGACGCGGCTGCTCTCGGCCACCACGCGACAGCCGGATGCCCGGCCCCGCATTTCTTGCGCGATCGCGCCAGATTCGCGTCGGGGCCGCCCAGACTTTCACCTTTCGCTGGATCATCAATCCCGGCGCATTTTCTGCGCCTCGGGCCTTTCTATGCCGGCTGCGGCACGAGCTCGACCGCGACCACCGCCGCCGCGTCCGGCAATCCGCGCCGCTTCCAGAGGAAGTACACGGCTGGGTAAACGAGCAGCTCGAGCGCGAACGAGGTGACCAGTCCGCCGACCATCGGCGCCGCGATGCGCTTCATCACGTCCGCGCCGGTTCCGGTAGACCAGAGGATCGGCAACAGGCCCATGAACGCGGCGCACACGGTCATCGCCTTCGGGCGGACGCGCTTGACCGCGCCATGGATGATCGCCTCGACCAGGTCGCCGGTGTTGCGCAAGCGCCCCTCGGCCTTGGCCGCGTCGTGCGACAGGTCGAGGAAGACGAGCATGAAGACACCCGTCTCGGCATCGAGTCCCATCAGCGCGATCATCCCCACCCAGACTGCGATGGAGATGTTGAAGCCGAGCAGGAAGAGCAGCCAGACGGCGCCGATGGCGGAGAACGGCACGGCGAGCATCACCAGCCCCGCCTTGAACGCCGATTTCGTATTCATGAAGAGGAGCGTAAAGATCAACAGGAGCGTGATCGGCAGGATCACCTTGAGGCGCTCCTTGACGCGCAGCATGTTCTCGTATTGGCCGCTCCAGGTAATCGAATACCCCGCCGGCGTCGAGAGGCCGGCGGCGAGCGCCTTCTTGGCCTCGTCCACGTAGCCGCCCACGTCCACCTTCGAAGTATCGAAGTCGATGAACACGTAGCCCGCGAGCAGGCCGTTCTCGTCGCGAATCATCGCCGGCCCCTTGACGAGCTGTACGTCGGCGATCTCTTCGATCGGGATGTGCCCGCCGCCGGGGAGGGGCACGTACACGCGCTTGAGCGCCGACAAATCCTCGCGGTAGTCGCGCTGGTAGCGGACGTTGATGGGGTAGCGGGCGCGGCCCTCGACGGTGGTGCCCTGGTTTTCGCCGCCGACCGCAGTCATCACCAGCAAATTGGCGTCATCCACCGATAATCCATAGCGGGCGAGCCGGTCGCGCTTGAGGACGAAGTCGAGGAAATAACCGCCCGCGACCCGCTCGGCGAAGACGCTGCGCGTGTTGGGGACGCGCTGGAGAATGGCCTCGGCGTCCCGTCCGATGCGCTCGATCTCCTTCAGGTCCGAGCCGCT
>JAYWBT010000031.1:0-7412 GCA_043781235.1 Deltaproteobacteria bacterium | reverse complement strand
CGCGCTCGAGGTCGCGGCGGCGCGCGCCCGCACCGAGCGGCGCGACGTGCTCGAGGAAAAGGACGCCGAAGAAGCACTGCAGCAGAAGACGCTCCTGTACGACAAAGCGGGCGACGCGCATTACGATATCGTCAGCGCCTTCATCAAATCGCTGCGCGGGAGCGATCCCGACGCTGCGGTCTATTACCTGATTCGAATGCTCGAATCGGGGGAAGAGCCGCGCTTCCTGCTGCGGCGCATGGTCATCTTCGCTTCCGAAGATATCGGCAATGCCGAGCCGCGCGCGCTCGCGGTCGCGGTCGACGCATTGAGAGCATTTGAGTTGATTGGATTACCGGAGGGCGTATTGCCGATGACCCAGGCGGCGACCTTCCTCGCCACCTGCCCGAAATCGAATGCGGTCTTGACTGCTTATTCGGCCGCGCGCGCGGCCGTGCTCGAGCAGGGGCCGCTGCCGGTGCCTCTGAAGCTGCGCAACGCTCCCACTCCTCTAATGAAGTCCATGGGCTATTCGGGCGGCTACAGGTATCCGCACAACTTTGCCGGCAATTATGTCACCGAGGAATACTTGCCGGACGCCCTGCGCGGCGCCCGCTTCTACCAGCCGAGCGACAACGGAGAAGAGGCGCTGATCAAGCAGCGCCTCGAGGCCCAGCGCGCGCCGGCCGCAGCCGAAGACGCCGAGGTGGCCGCCGCGCTCAAGCGGATGCAGGCCGGCGATCCAGAAGATTGACGTCGGGAAAGAGCGAAAGCATTCGCTCGTGAATGGCCGCCACGGCTGCGCAAGGTCGACGGTCCTGACCCGGACATTCCGCCTATTGCGCGGCTGCGTCGCTGCGGAACTGGACGTTCTGATCGATGTGGAGCGGGAGGGAGGCGCCCAAAGAGCGCAGCGTGCCGTCGAGCTTGATGTGCGCCGCGCCGGCCTGCAGCGCGCTCGCGACGGCGAGGCCCGCCGAGGCGAAGCTGATGTCGAGCGGCAGCTCGATGGTCTGCTCGGACGAGGGCCCCACCGCGGGTGGTTGCGCGAGCACGACGCTGCCCACGCGCGCCCCTTCGATATCGACGGTTCCGTCGATGGCGCCGAGGGGCAGCGGGAAGGCGTTGGTGTTGGTCAGCTTGAGCGGCAGCGCCAGCCGGGCGCCGCTGAAGCCGAGATGCACGATGCGCGGAGCTTGCAGCGAGACCGACGGCAGGTGCGGCGGCTCGATGGTCCCCTCATGCTCGAGCGGCAGCGTCAGCAAGCCAATGGGCGAGCTCACCCCGATGGTCCCGCTCGCCTTGTACGCGAGCGACTTCTTCGTCAGCACCGCCTCGAGCGCCGGCGCGAGCTGGTTCCAGATGACGTGCGCAGGCAGCGTGACGGTCGCCGTGCCCTTGCCCGGAACCTGGAGTCCCTGGGGCGGCTTGCCAGTGGCGACCGAGTGTCCCTCGATGTCGAGCGCATAGGAGGCGGCGCCAAGATCGAGCCCGCTCGAGTTCGGGTTGGTGACGTCGAAGAGGAGCTGCACGTCGGCGCCGGTGAAGTCGATGTGGTCGAGCTTCACGTCGCGGAAAGCGAGGGACGGCCGCTCGAAGGCCGCGCCGGCGACCGACTGGAGAAGCGAGCAGGAGGCGAGCAGCGGGAGTAGGAAGACGAGCTTGCGCATCCGCGGAACATGCGCAGCGCCGGGTCGCAAGTCGAGCGCCGCCCGCGGCCAAGGTGCGCGGCTGGACGTTGCGAAGAGTCAAGCTTCTTTCGGAGCAGCAGGCTCGTGCAGGCTCAGGTACAACCCGCCAGTCGTGGCCATCGACCTGTCGCTCCTGAATCCGCAGCAGCGCGCCGCCGTCCTGCAGACGGAAGGGCCGGTGCTGGTGCTCGCCGGCGCGGGCTCGGGGAAGACGCGCGTCATCGCGCACCGGGTGGTGCACCTGCTCGACAAGGGCGTGCATCCGCGATCGATCCTCGCCGTGACCTTCACCAACAAGGCCGCCGCCGAGATGAAGGAGCGCATCGTCAAGCTCGCGGGAGGAGCGGGCGCATCGGGCGGCGCGCAACGCACCCGCGGGCTGACGGTGAGCACCTTCCACGCCTTCGGCGTGCGGGTGGTGCGCGACCAGCATGAGCGGCTTGGCCTGCCGAAGCGGTTCGGCATCGTCGACTCGGGCGACCAGCTCTCGCTGGTGAAGCGGCTCCTGCGCGACCTGAAGATCGAGGACAAGCGCTTCGACGTGCCGCGGCTGGTGTCGATCCTCTCGCGGCGCCGCACCACCGGAGCGGGCCCGGCCACGCACGGCGTGGACGAGGAGTACGAGCTCTGCGCCGACGAGCTGTTGCCGCGCTACGAGCTGGGTCTGCGCGCGATGGGCGCGGTGGACTTCGACGACCTGCTGCTCTTGCCGCTGCGGCTCTTCCGCGACGTGCCCGACATATTGCAAACCTATCAAAATCGTTATCGATACATCCTGGTCGACGAATACCAGGACACGAACCAGGCGCAGTTCGAGCTCTTGCAGCTGCTCGCCGGCATCCGCAGGAACCTCTGCGTCGTCGGCGACGACGACCAGAGCATCTACTCGTGGCGCGGCGCCGAGGTGAAGCACATCCTCGGATTCGATAAAACCTTTCCCGGTGCGCTGGAGATCTTTCTCGAGCAGAATTATCGATCGAGCGGCAACATCCTCGCCGCCGCCAACGCGATCATCGGCAAGAACCCGGGCCGCAAGCTGAAGAGGCTGTGGACCGACCGCGGCAGCGGGCCGAACCTGCGCGTGGTCGTGGCGCCGAGCGACGACGCCGAGGCCAAGTTCGTCGCCGACGAGATCGTGCGCATCGCGTACGAGGAGAAGATCCCGCTGCACGAGATGGCGGTGCTCTACCGCACCAATGCGCAGGCGCGGCCGTTCGAAGAGGCGCTGCGGCTCGCTGGGGTGCGCTACCGGGTGGTGGGCGGGACCTCGCTCTTCGACCGCAAGGAGGTGCGCGACGTGCTCGCGTACCTGCGCGCGGCGCTGAACCCGCTCGATGAGGTCTCGCTGCTGCGGATCGTCAACGTGCCGGCGCGCGGCATCGGCGACCAGACCATCGCCAAGGCGCAGGAGCTGGCGCGCCAGCGGCGCGTGCCGGTCTGGGAGGTGCTGGCGGCGGGCGCGCCCGAGCTGTCGCATGCGGCCGAGCGCATCGCGGCGTTCGTGACTCTGCTCCGCAAGTACCAGCCGCGGCTCGAGCAGAAAGGCTTCTCGGCGGCGGGCCGCGAGCTGGTGGAGGAGGTCGGGATTCACGAGGAAGCGCGGCGCGGTGCGCAGAGCCTGCCAGCGCAGGCGCGCCGCATCGAGGCCATCGAAGGAGTGCTGCGCCAGCTGATCGAGTTCGAGAAGCGCGCCGAGCAGAAGGCGGCCGAGCGCACCCTCGAGCGGACAGCGCTCGCGCCTTCCGCGCCAGCGCCGGCGGGCGACGCGCCGAGCGCTCCGGCGGAGGCTCCGGCCGGCGCTGAATCGTCGCCGGACGCGCCCGCCCCAGCGCCGACCGACGAAGACGACGACGAGATGTTCGCCGCCGGTCTCCCCGGTTACCTGACCCGCCTCGCGCTCGACTCGAAGGACGCCGACGGCGACGGCGGCGACTGCGTCACCCTGATGACCCTGCACGGCGCCAAGGGGCTCGAGTGGCGCTGCGTCTTTCTCGGTGGCCTCGAGGAGGGCCTGCTGCCCCACTCGGGCCGCGGTTTCGACGACGCGAGCGGAGAGCCCACCGCCGAGGGCGCGCTCAACCTCGACGAGGAGCGCCGCCTCGCCTACGTCGGCCTCACCCGCGCCCGCGAGCGGCTCACGCTGACCCGCGCCGCCGAGCGTCTGCGGCGCGGCAAGCCCATCCCGCGCACGCCGAGCCGCTTCCTCGCGGACCTCCCGCCCGAGCTGGTGGACCTGATCGACCTGGGGGTGCCTCAACCCGAGAGCGCTAAAGAGGTGCGTGAGACCAAGGCAAAGAGCTTCTTCACGCAGATGAACGCGCTGCTGGGCGAGCCGGAATCCTGATCAGCCGACCAGCACCGAGCGCACCAGGGACGAGGCCACGCGGTGGAGCTTGCGGTCGGCGGTGTGAAGCGGCAGGTCGAGCCGGACGGCGATCGCGACGTAGGTGGCGTCATAGACCGTGAACCGGTGCTCGAGGGCGAGAGCCAGCGCGGCCTCGATGAACAAAGCGTGCGGGTGCAGGGTCAGCTCGTATTCCAGAAGGTGCCGCATCGCCGCCCGGGCGTTCGCCGCGGGCAGGTTGCCAAAGCCCACCGCCTTCCAGAGGGCGTTGCCGACTTCTTCGAGCAGCAGCTCGGGAGCATGGATGGACAGCCTCCCGGCCTCGTACTCATTCAGCAATCGCTGCGAAGCAGGATCGGGCGCCAGGAACCAGCGCGCGACCACGCTCGCGTCGAGGACGCAGACCGTCACCGGCTGTCGCGGTCGTCGCGGATGCTCTGGACCGCATCGATCTCCGGCTTCCCGATCTCCTGCTGCAGGCGCCGGGTCGCGGCGACCACCTCGGCGCGCGACCTCTTGGCCGGTACCGCGCTCTCGAGGATCATCCGCACCTCTGCCGAGAGCGAGCGGCCCGACCGCGCTGCGCGATCCTTCAATGCGGCATAGACGGACGGTGGCACGTCCTTGACGTAGAGGGTCGCCATGGAGGAAGTCTAGCGTTTTGCTAGACCTTTGCAAGACCAGCGGTCGGGGTCGTTGACAGGGTGAGAACGATCCAGTAGATACGCCGCCCGCTGCGGCCTGGCCGCGTGGATTTCTTCGCTTCTGGAGCTCTGGAGTCACGATGAAGACGGTGATGGGCAGCAAGGAGACCGTCCAGCGCAACTGGGTGGTCATCGACGTGAAGGACAAGGTTCTGGGGCGCTCTGCGACCACCATCGCGAGCATCCTGCGCGGCAAGCACAAGCCGACCTTCACCCCGCACGCAGACTGCGGCGACTTCGTGGTGGTGATCAACGCGGAGAAGGTTCGGCTGACCGGCAAGAAGTGGGCGGATAAAGAGTACATCCACCACTCCCAGTTCCCGGGCGGGCTCAAGGTCATCAAGGCCGAGAAGGTCGTCGTCAAACACCCCACGCGCCCCGTTGTGGACGCCGTGCGCCGGATGCTGCCGCGCACCAACCTCGGCCGCGCGCTAATGAAGAAGCTAAAGGTCTACGCCGGCGACAAGCACCCGCACGCAGCCCAGCAGCCCACCGTCGTCGAAGCGATCAACGGTTAAGGATCCATAAGAATGGCTACCAAGGAACTCCTCGTCACCGCCACCGGCCGCCGCAAGGTCTCCATCGCCCGCGTGCGGCTCAAGCCGGGCACCGGCACCTTCGTCGTCAACGATCGCACGCTCGACGAGTACTTCGGGCGCGAGACCAGCAAGATGATCCTCAAGCAGCCGCTCGAGGTCGTCGAGCAGCTCGGCAAGGTGGACATCGCCATCAACGTCTGCGGCGGCGGGCTCTCGGGCCAGGCCGGCGCCATTCGGCACGGCATCAGCCGCTGCCTGCTCAAGCTCAACCCGGACTTCCGGCCGGCGCTGAAGAAGGCCGGCTTCCTCACCCGCGACTCGCGCTCCGTCGAGCGAAAGAAGTACGGACAGCCGGGAGCGCGCAAGCGGTTCCAGTTCTCCAAGCGCTAGTTCCGTGCTGCTGAGTTGACTGCTGCTGAGTTGACTGCTGCTGAGTTGACAGTTGAGAGTTTACTGTTGAGAGGAAATCGCCTCAACTCTCAACTCTCAACTCTCAACTCTCAACTCTCAACTCTCAACTTCTCCTGAACTTTGCTAGCTTGCGCGCCCCATGCGCGCGTTTCTCCTGCGGCTGCTGCTCCTCGCCGGCATCGGCGTCAACGTTTCCTTCCTCCTGATCAACCTGAAACCGGAGCGGCCCCACCTGGGCACGCGGCGCAAGGCACGCATCCTGCTGCGCGCCGGTCCGGCCCGGGCGCAGTGGGTGAAGGAGAACCTCCTCGCCGAGTTCGGCGCGGCGCACGACATCGACTTCGAGCTCATCTCCGGCAAAGACTTCGAGGAGGTGGCGGCGATCCTGCGCGCCGAGCGCGACAAGCCCACCGGCATCGTGCTCGCGGACATCGACGACGAGACCGCCGACGATCTCCGCACCGAGAAGGCGCTGCGCCCGATGCACGAGGTCGCGCCCCCCGGCGCTCTCGAGGCGGCGATGACCGAGTACGTGCCCGAAGCGATCGAGCGCGCCAAGGTCGACGGCAAGATCTGGTTCGTTCCCAAGCGCGCGCTGCTCGACATCGTCATCTACCTGCGCCCGGCCGTCGAGGACGCCTACCTGCACTGGCAGGGCGACCGGAAGGCAATCGAGTCCGCGCTGAAGGAGGCCAACGGCGTCGGGCTGCCGCGCGACTACGACCTGGAGAAGATCCCCGACGCCTGGGACATGTACGATCTCTTCGTGGTCGGCTGGTACTGGGCGCACCACCCCGCCGCCTGGGCCAGCGAGCCGGGCCCGCTGCCGCGGCTCGCGCTGCGCACCGGGCACAACGGAGAGGCGCTCGACGACCTCTTCGCCTCCTTCTACGCGCACGGCTGGACCGAACAGCAGCTGGCGAAACCGGACTCGCTGCCCGTGCTCGACGCGCTTCAGTGGCAGGGCCTCTTCCGCCGGCACCACCTGCTGGTGAAGGAGGCAGAGGCTGCGAAGGGGCTCGATCAGTTCGGCGTCAATTCGCTTTTCAAGGCGCGCAAGCTGGCCTGGGCCCCGATCGATCAGGCCGACTCGCTGTGGGTGCACGGCGGCTCGAGGCGGGACGCGGAGCCGGGCATGATCGGCGCGACCGATATCGACTGGGCGATCATGCCCGCGGGCGCATCGCTCGAGCTGAAGAACGGCGAGCCGGCCCGCCCCGGCCGCACCTTCTCGATGGAGGAGGTGCACCTCTGGGCGGTGCCGATCCACTCGCCCCATCCGCAGCTCGCCTTCGAGTTGGCGCACTACCTGACCCAGCGTGGGCTGCACCAGCGGGAGACCGAGGCCCAGGGGATGCTCCCCATCCGCGCCGACATTGCCGAGGAGTATCCCATCCTCTTCCGGCTCGACTGGATGCAGCGGATGCTGGACGCGAGCTACCGCCAGACCCAGCGCGGGGTCGGCGACATGCCGCCCGACACGTTCACCAAGGATTACGACGAGCTGTACCTGGCGCTGCGCGAGCACGTGCTGACCCGAAGCCCGGTTCCGGTCACCCTGTCCGCCGTGCGCAGCGCGGTGCAGTCGTTCCAGCCGCCGAAGCCGGCAGACACGGAGGGCGCCCATGCCAAATGAACCGCAGCCGCCGCCGGTGCCGCCGGCTCCGGACGACCGGCGCAAGGACAGCGACGAGACCAGGCTCCTGCGCGAAGAGGTGGCGCTCCAGAAGCAAGAGGCCGAGGC
>JAYWBT010000030.1:0-7482 GCA_043781235.1 Deltaproteobacteria bacterium | reverse complement strand
CCCGATTCGCCAAGACGCTCGCGACCCTGCTGGCGTCCGGCGTGCCGCTTCTCACCGCGATGGACATCGTCAAGAACATCGTCAGCAACTCGCTGCTGGCGGGCGTGATTGAGGACGCGCGAGACGCCATCCGCGAGGGCGAGAGCATCGCGGCGCCTTTGAAGCGCAGCGGGCATTTCCCGCCGCTCGTCTACCATATGATTGCCATCGGCGAGAAGTCGGGACAGCTCGAGGAGATGCTGCAGAACATCTCACGCAGCTACGACTCGCAGGTGGAGATGCGCATCTCCGCGATGACCAGCCTGCTCGAGCCGATCATGATCGTCACCATGGGCATCGGCGTCGCCTTCATCGTCTTCTCCATCCTGATGCCGATCATGCAACTGAATACCTTCATTCCCAAGTAAGCGAGGCAGTGATGCTGCGAACGAGAATCCTCAAGGAAGCAACCCGGCGGCGCGCCCGGGGCATGACGCTGATCGAGATCATGGTCGTCCTGGTGATCCTCGGCCTGATCGCCGGCGCGATTGGATACAACGTCTTCGGGCAATTGAAAGAGGCGCAGATCAAGACCGCCACGCTGGACCTGAAGGCGATCTCGAACAGCGTGGATCTCTATCACGTCGAGACCGGCCAGTGGCCCGACTCCCTGACCGCGCTGGTCCCCAAGTTCATCCGGGACCTGCACAAGGACCCCTGGGGGCAGGAGTACTCCTACGTCAAGACCGGCGACGGATATGACGTCTATTCCTATGGTCCCGACAAGGCGCAGGGCGGGGGCGACGACATCACCATGCACGGCGGCGAAGGCGCGCCGTCAGCACAAGGCAAGTAATGGCGAAGGCGCGGGGGATGACGCTCATCGAGGTGGGGATCGCGCTGGCTGTGGCGGCGATCATGATGGCGCTCGCCATCCCCGCGATGAGCTCCGTCACCCGCGCGCAGCTTCGCCAGAAGAGCGGCCAGCTCGCCGGCGGGATTCGCGCGCTCTACGGCGCCGCCGCCATCGCCGGGAGGACCTGCCGGCTGGTCTTCGACCTCGACGCCAATGCGTACTGGGCGGAATGCGCCAAGACCAACGTTCGCCTCGACCGCGAAGGCGAGCGCTCGCAGAACGGCGCCCGCCTCGCCACCAGGGACGAAGAGCTCGCCGCCGACTCCAGCCGCGAGGGGATGTCGGTGGAGGACCGCGAGAAGCTGGAGCTTTTGCAGAAGAGCGCGTTCTCGCCGTCGAATGAGATCCCCAGGACCGAGCTGGGCTCGACGGTGAAGTTGACCGATATCTGGGTGCAGCACCAGCCCGAACGGTATTCGAGCGGCCGGGCCTATCTCTATTTCTGGTCGAGCGGGCTGACCGAGTCGGCCGCCATCCACCTCGCGCAGGGCGAGGACGTTTATTCGATTCTGGTCGCGCCGCTCACCGGCCGCGCGAAAGTATTGAGCCAGCGCGTCGATGCTCCCGAGCAGCGCCAATGAGGCGGCGCGCCCGAGCAGCGCCAATGAGACAGCGCGCCCGAGCAGCGCCAATGAGACGGCGCGCGGGCTTCACCTTGCTCGAGGTGATGATCAGCCTCGCCATCCTCGCCATCGGGCTCGTCGCCATCAGCGATCTGAACGGCGGCGCGGTGGCCATGCACGCCTACGCGCGGCGCGCCACCGAGGGGACGCTCCTGCTCAAGGGCAAGATGCTCGACCTCGAGGAGGAGCTGCACAAGGACGGCTTCCACGACTTCGACGACGAGAAGCACGGCAGCTTCGACGACGAGGGCTCACCCGATTTCAGCTGGAAAGCGGAGATCATCAAGCCCGATATCCAGCTGGATCCGTCGCAGCTGTTGGGAATGCTCGGCGTCGGCGGCAGCGGCAGCGGGTCGGGTGGTTCCAAATCTTCCGGCACGGCCGGAATCGCAGGCGCGGCCACGGCGCTCGCCTCGCAGCTGCAGGGTGGTCTGGGCGCGGGCGGCATCGCCTCCGCGCTGCAGGGCGGCGGCGCGGCCGCGATGATGAGCGGCCCGCTCGCGGGTATCTTGCAAGGCCAGGCGAAGACTTTTATCGAAACGCTGAAGAAGAGCGTGCGCGAGGTCCGGCTGACGGTGAGCTGGAAGGACGGGAAGCAGTCGCGCAGCATCTCGGCCTCGCAGGAGATCGTCATCCTCCCCGAATCGGTGGGCAAAGCGGGACAGACCGCGAGCGGCCCGCAGCCGCTGCCGGGCGGCGTGCAGCCGCTGACCGGGCAGCTCCCCGGCGTGGGCTTGCAGAACGGCCAGATCCTCGGCCAGCCGCTGCAGCCGAAGGCCCCCAGCAGCGATCCGGATTCCCAATGAAGCGCGGCTTTACCTTGATTGAAGTGATGATCGCGGTGGCCATCATGGGAATGATCGGCGCGGTGACTTATAAAGCCTTTGACGGCGCTTATGATCTCAAGACGCGCATCGAGCGGGCAGAGGACCGCGATCAGGCGGTGCGCGGCGCGCTGACCCGCATGGCGCGCGAAATCTCGATGGCCTTCCTCTCCGATCACTTCGATCGCAAGCGCTTTCGCGAGCGGCCCACCTTCTTCAAGCTGAAGGACGGCCGCGGCGAGGCCGACGTCACCTTCACCTCCTTCGCGCACCAGCGGCTGCAGGTGGACGCCAAGGAGTCGGACCAGGGGGTCTTCGAATATCACCTCGAGCACGACCCCGACGCAGGCGTCGAGAGCGTCTTCCGCCGCGTCAAGGCGGTGCTCGACGAGGAGCCCGGGCGCGGAGGCGAGAAGGCGGTGCTCGCCGACGACATCGTGCGGTTCTCGGTGCAGGCCTGGGATCCCAAGGAGCGGGAGTGGCGCGACGAATGGGACTCCAACTCGCCCACGCGCTCGGGCGGCGTGCTGATCCCGCCGCGGGTGAAGCTGTCGCTCACCATCAAAGACGAGCAGGGCAAAGAGAAGACCTATTCGACGCAGGCAAAGATCTTCCTCGGCTCCCCGCTGGATTTCTGAGAATGACCTCCCCGTTCCGCCAGCACAGCAAAGCAATCGCACGGCGGGCCGCGGGCGGCGCCGGCTCCGGCTTCCGCTCCCCTCGCGGCGTCGCGCTGATCCTGGTGTTGACCACCATCGCCATCCTCACCAGCATCGGCGTGGACTTCAGCTACTCCACGCGCGTCTCGCTGCGGCTGGCGGAGACCGCGCGCGACGAGATGCGCGCCTATTACCTGGCGCGGTCGGCGGTGAACCTCTCGCGCCTGCTGCTCCACTTCCAGAAGCAAGTCGACGGGCTCGGCGGCCAGCTCACCCAGGGGATCCAGAGCTTGCTCGCGAAGAGCGGAGCCCAGGGTGCACCGCCGGCGCCGGCGCCGAAGGGCTCGTCATCGCTGCCCGGCGGCCTCTCCTCGGCAGCTTCCGCGCCCGCGACCAGCCTGGGCATCCGCCTCTGGGAGATCCTGCCCATCGACTCCAACGCGATGGGCGCCGTGCTCACCGGTGCGACCGCGATTCCGGGCCTCGAGAGCCCGCCCGCGCCGGACAAGAACGCCGAGGCCCCGCCGCCGGGCGGGCAGCCCGCGGTCGAGCATTCGTTCGGCGCCTTCGAGGGCAGCTTCAACGCAAAGATCGTGGACGAGAACAGCCGCATCAACGTGGTCGGACTGGACAACGTCGGGCTGGCGCCGCTCGCTACGCTGACGCAGCTCCGCGCCATGATGGCCGACCCCAAGTACGACTTCATCTTCGACGACGAGGACGCCAACCACGACCGCGTCCGCCGCGACGACGTCGTCCTGGCGATGAAGGACTGGATCGACATCGACGAGACCGCCTCCGGCCTGGATCCCACCAATACCGTCAATCCCTTCGTCACTGGCTTCAGCGACGAGAACTCGGCTTACGATCGATATACGCCGCGCTATAAGGCAAAGAACGCCCGCTTCGACAGCCTGGACGAGCTGTTCATGGTCCGCGGCGTCAACGACCGCTTCATGGCGGCGTTCGGCGAGCGGCTCACCATCTGGCCCGACGTCAACTCGATGCTGAACATCAACACCAACGATCCGCTGCAGATGGTGACCAACATCCTGGCGGCGGCCAAGAACCCCAACGACCCGTCGCTGCGCGACCCGCGCCTGCTGCAGACCATCCTCCAGGAGATCCAGCTGCGGAAGATGTTCTCCTTCTTCGGCATGTCGGCGCAGGATTTCGTCGCGGTGCTGCAGGCCAATGGGATCCAGCTCAATCCGCTGATCGATCCCAAACTCAAGGGCGACCCGAGCAAGCTGTTCGGCTCGACCAGCGACACGTTCCGCATCACCGCCACCGGGCGAGTGGGCCGCGTGGAGAAGACCGTGACCGCCGTGATTCGCTACGATGATTTGCTCGGTAAGCTGCTTTATTGGAAGGAAGAGTAATGCACCGGATCGTCGGACTCGACATCGCCCCGGATCGCGTCGGGCTGGTGGCGCTGGAGAGCAGCTTCCGCGGCTTCGAGGTCAAGGAAGTCCGCTCGGTGGCGCTGCCCGAAGGCGCGACGCAGGGCCAGCGGCTGAAAAGCGCGCTCGCCGAGTTGGGCCTGGTGCCCCCCTTGAGCGCCGACGACACCATCGCGGTGGCGCTGCCCGGCGCGCAGGTCGCGAGCCACCTCGTCACCCTGCCCTTCAGCGACTCGCGCCGCATCGAGCAGGTGCTTCCGTCCGAGGTGGAGGGCGCCATTCCCTTCGACCTTGCCGACGTGGTCTGGGACCACGCGGTCCTCTCGCAGTCTCCGGGCCGCACCGAGGTGCTGGTCGGCATCGTGCGCAAGACGGTGCTGAAGGAGCTGCTCGAGACGCTCGGCTCGGCGGGGCTGGACCCTCGCGTGGTCACCTTCGCGCCGCTGGCGCTGGCGGCGCTGGCCGAGCGCCCGCAGCTGCTCGGCCCGGGCGGCGGCGCGCCGGCGGACGACGCCCCCATCGCGCTGCTCGACGCCGGCCCGGGCCGCGCCGATGTCACCTTGCTGGAGAAGGGCAAGGCGGTGATCGCGCGCGCGCTCGCCACCTCGAGTCCGACGCTGTGGCAGGAAGATCCGGCGGCGCGCGAGCGGCTGCTGACGGTGCTGGCGCGGGATCTCAAAATCACCTTGCGCTCGCGGCGCGGGCTGGTGCCGTCGAAGCTGCTGCTCGCGGGCGCCATCGCCGGCCTGCCCGACGCGATCGAGCGGCTGGGCGCCGAGCTGCAGCTGCCCATCGAGCCGATCGCGCTGCAGAGCGGCGCCCCGGAGAGCGCGCTGGCGCTGGGACTGGCGCTGCGGGCGCAGCAGCCGCGCGGCCACATCAACTTTCGCAAGGGCGAGTTCGCCTTCACCAAGGACCTCTCGCAGGTGAAGGGGCAGCTGGGGCGGCTCGCCGTGGCCGCGGTGGTGCTGCTCCTGCTCGCCTTCGGACTGGGCGTGGCGCACGTCACCTCGCTGCGGCGCCAGGCGGGCGATTACGATGCCGCGCTCTGCGCCGCCACCAAGCGCATCCTCGGTACTTGCATGACTGATTATCGCCAGGCCCTGGGCGCACTCTCCGGCGGCAAGTCGAAGGCGGCCGGCATTCCGCGCGTCTCGTCCGCCGACGTGCTGGCCGAGCTGACCGCGCATATCCCCGAAGAATCGCTGCCCACGCTCGAGGATATCGATATCAGCACCACCACCATCCGTATCAAAGGCGTTGCCGACAGCTTCAGCAAGGTGGACGAGATCACTTCCGCGCTCAAGAAGGACAAGTGCTTCGGCGACATCAAGCAGCCGCGCAGCGAGAAGCAGCCGCAGGGGAGCAAGATCAACTTCTCCCTCGACTTCGCCTACGTCTGCTCGGGCGAGCTGGGCGGGGGGGCATGATGGACAAAGTCCGCGCGTTGCTGGCCGATCTGCAGGAATACGTCGCGGCCGCGTCGCCGCGCGAGAAGCGGTTGATCTCGCTCGCGAGCGGCGGCGTCGCCCTCTTCATTGTGCTCATCGTTTATGCGAGCTTCGCCAGCGCCGTGCGCAAGGCGGAGGGCGCTCTCGAGGAGAAGCGCTCCGACTTCGAGAAGGTGTCGCGGCTGGCGGCGGGCTACGGCACGCAGGAGCAGGAGCGGCAGATGCTGGAGGTGCGGCTGCGGCAGAGCCCGCCCACGCTGATGGCGTTCGTCGACGGCATGGCCCGGCAGGAGGGCGTGGACGTGGCGGGCATGGCCGACCGCGGGGTGGTGGTCGCCGGCAAGGGCGGCAAACCGCAGGAGTCGTCGGTCGAGGTGAACCTCGGCAAGGTGCCGCTGGAGAAGGTGGTGAAGCTGGTGCAGGCCATCGAGCGCAGCCCCGGCGTGGTGCGCGTGCGCCGGCTGCGGATTCGCAAGACCTTCGACAACAAGGACGTGCTCGACGTCACCATGACCGTCAGCGCGTGGCAGGCGACCTGAGATGGCCACCGCTTTCGAGGGGATCGCGCGCCACCCGCTGCTGCGCCGCTTCGCGCTGCCCGTGCTGTTCGTGGTCGCGTTCGTCGTTTTTCTGCCGCTCACCTTTCCATTCGGGCCGCTCGCGCGGCGCATCGAGGTGGAGGCGCGCAGCGCTGGCACCGAGATCAGCCTGGGCACGCTCGGGCCCGCTGGCCTCTTCGGGCTGCGCGCGCGCGACGTGCGGCTGCGCGTTCCGCCCCCGCCCGGTGGCGAGGCGCTGCCCGAGGTCCGGCTCGACAAGGTGGACCTGAAGCCGGACCTGATCGCGCTCCTGCTGCGCAAGACCTCGTTCTCGTTCGCGGCCGACGGTTACGGCGGCACCGCCCGCGGGCACGCAGCGCTGTCCAAGGGACAGAACCCGGAACTGGTCTCGCTCAAGCTCGAGGCCAGCGACCTCGACCTGCACGCTCTGCCGCTCAAGGAGTTGGCCGGCCTGGACCTCGCGGGCCGGTTGCATCTCAAGCTCGACCTGCCCGCGCTGCAGCCCGCGGACCTGGCGACGGGCGCCGCCAGCTTCTCGGTCAAGGATGCGGTGCTGACCAGCGGCAACGTGCAGGGCTTCACGCTGCCCAAGGTTTCGCTCGGCGACCTCGAGGGCGCGGTCAGCGTGGAGAAGGGCGTGGCGAAGGTGGACAAGTGCTCCGCGCGCGGCGGCGACGTGGACGCGGACGTAGACGGCAACGTGCACCTGCGCCCGCTCTTGTCGCTCTCGCAGGCGGATCTGCACGTGCGCTTCCACCTCGGCGACAAGTGGCTCAACGAAAATGCCCTGATCAAAGGCGCGCTGGGACTGATCCAGAACGCGCGGCAGGGCGACGGCAGCTACGTGTTCACCTTCGCGGGCCCGCTCACGCGGATGAACCCGCGCCCGGGGCGGTGAGCTTCTCTCTCTCTCTCTCTGCAACGACCGCCGTCGCGAGGGGCGTGGGGATCGCCGCCCTCAGACAGGTGGGCTGCCGTGGGCTTGGGCCGAGGCTCTGCGCACACCGAAGCCGGCCGATTTTCCTGACGCAGCATTGACGGGGTGCAGATAGACCATGCATCTTCAT
>JAYWBT010000029.1:0-51824 GCA_043781235.1 Deltaproteobacteria bacterium | reverse complement strand
TTCTCCGGCGGGCGGATCTTGAACGCGCGGCTCGCGCGCAGCCAGTTCATGGGCGGCATGGTGTGGGGCATCGGGATGGCTCTGCAGGAGCACACCGTCTACGACGAGAACCTCGGGCGCATCACGACCCGCGACCTCGCCGACTATCACTTGCCCGCGCACGCGGACGTCCCGTCGATCGAGCTGTTCTTCGTCGAGGAGGAGGATGCGCACGTCGATCCCGCCGGCGTGAAGGGCATCGGGGAGATTCGGCACCGCCGCGGCCATCGCCAACGCGGTCTCCAACGCGACGGGAAAGCGAGTGCGCTCGCTGCCGATCACGCCGGACAAGCTGCTTTGATTCAGCCCCGGGTGGGGCACATCGGATTCCTTCGAGTGCTCGCGGACACAGCCCCGCGACCGTCGGCGGCGGCTCCATGCACAACCCGGGGCGCTACCTGGTGCTGCCACCGACTGGCAGCGCCAACCCGTACGCCAACGGTCCCAACGCATTTACGCTCAATACGGGCGACCAGTTCGATGCGTGGGACGCCTCGACTACCATCCAGATCATGTCGAACGAGTACGTCTCCTGGGTAGTGGAGTCGTGCACCGCCACGCGAACGTGCGGTATTTCGCGGGTCGCGGCGGCGTCACCTCGGCGAGCGGTTACTTCCCTTTCAGCTCTGCCAAGCCCGCTGAGCGCCGCGGCCCGCGACTCCTCGCACAGATCCACGTCCTCGCAAGTCGGCGGGCCAGCTACCTCGCCGCTGCAGAGATCGCGCGGGTGCGCAGGCAGCACGACGAGCTCGGCTCGTAGGTGATCGTTCTGCGGCGCTGGCTTGCCGAAGTGACGGCGAGTGCCTCCCGGCTTGCGCGCCGACGCCGGGGAGAGCAAGCGATTCGAGGAGCAAGTCTAACCATCGCGTTGGCATTCAAGACGGACTGAAGGGCTGCCAGCGGCTCGGCACCGTCCCGGGATCGTCGATGCAGGCCGGCCTCGCCAACCAGGAGATCGGCAAGCGCAACGCGATGATCCGCCTGCGGATCATCCGGTCGAGATGGGGCGCCCGGTTGCAGCAGGCTTCCCGAGCGAGAGCCCGCGCAGCGCTTCGGGCGCGAGACGCAGCGCCAGAGGCGTGGTACCGGCGGGCACGGCGAACCGTCGCGCCTGCTGCGAAGGTGTGCAGCAGATCGAAGCGCTTGCACGCATCGGCCCGCGGGTGCAGGATCTACTCCTCGCGAACCACCGCGCCGGGAGGCAGGCGCGCTTGCAGGAAAACGACCGCGGCGCGCACTTCGTCCTCGCGCCGCCCGTCGAAGGTGACCTTCACCCGATAATCGGCGTGATCGAAACGCGGATAGCTGCCAAGGGAAACATTTGCGAATTCCGCGACCGTCGCGTCGAGGTGCTCGGCGATGGCGCCCTCGCCGAGCGAGAGGTAGAGGGCGCGCGAGAAGATGGGCGCCGTCCGATAACGCTCGCGGACGCTGAGGAACCCTTCGCGAAAGAGCGACGGCACTCCGGGCAGCACCACCAGGTTCTCCATCGAGATGACCGGAAAGAGTGCCCCCTGCTGCCACTCGACCGACGCGCCCTCGGGCACCTCGGCGAGGCGGTGCCTGGCGGCATTCATCCGGTCTCCGTAGCGGTCGCGCAAGAGCGACAGGATGCGCTCGTCCGCGACCACCTTGCGCCCGAACGCTTGCGCCACCGCCGCGATGGTGACGTCGTCGTGGGTGGGCCCGATGCCGCCTGAGGTGAAGACCCAGCGCGCGCTGGCCCGGCAGCGCGCGAGCGCGTCGATGATGAGCGGGATCTCGTCGGGCACCGTCTCGATGCGCCGCAGGTCCACTCCCAGCGCGCGCAGCTCGCGAGCGAGGAACGGCCCGTTCTCGTCCACCACCTTCCCCGAGAGGATCTCGTTTCCGATGACGAGGATGGCGGCCGTGCTCACGATGTGCAGTTCCTCGAGCCGACCGGTGTCGATGTCCATCGGGTGACCCCCGCTCGAAGGCATACCGCGCCCGTGGGGCGGCAACCATCAGCCAAGCTGCTGCTGCACCGCCGCGAAGCACTGCTCGGAGACATCGGCGATCGGCCGGGTGCCGTCGACGGAGACCACGCTCGCCAGCGTGCCGACGAGCCGCATGTACTCGCGCTCGATGGCGGCGAGCTGATGCGCGGTCTCGTAGCGCTCCAGCTTGGCGCCGCGCTGGCGCACGCGATCGAGCGCGACCGAGGCCGGCACGTAGAGGAACAGCGTCAGGTCGGGCTTGCGCGCGTAGCGGTTCGCGGCCGCGATGAAGTCGTGCGAGACCGTCGCCCCCTGGTAAGCCAGCGAGCTGAGAATGTAGCGGTCGAGGAGCACGTCCTCGCCCCGCGCCAGCCGCGGCTCGATCTGCGAGGTGAGGTGGTCGAGCCGATCGGCGGCGAAGAGCAGCGCCATCACGCGCTCGTCCACCACGCCCAGCCTGCCATCGGCCTGGGTGGTGGCGGTGCGTCCGGCCAGGATCTGCCGAATCAAGAGCCCGGCCGGTCCCTCGCTGGGCTGATGCGCGAGGTAGACGGTGCGGCCCTGCCCCTGCAGCCGATCCGCCAGGATCCTCGCCTGCGTGGTGGTGCCCGCGCCGTCCAGACCCTCGAAGACGATGAAGCGTCCGCTCATGAGCTGATCGCCAACGGCGCGCCTGGGGGGAGATCGATGCCGAGCTGATCGCGCAGCTGGCGCACCCGCGCCTCGAGCCGCAGCTCACGCGCGAGCTCGCGGCGGGCATACCGGAAGCTGTGCGCGGCGTCGCAGAGGAGCAGCAGGTCGAGCAGCGCGAGCGGGTAGAGGAAGAGCGGCGGTTGCGCCGAGTCCCAGAGCAGCTTGCCGCAGATGCCGGCCAGCACGGCCCAGCAGAACCCCTCGAGCGCTGCGCGCGCGAACGCGTCCACCGAGCGGCGCACGCGCGCGGCCGCGGAGAGCTGGGTGAGCTCATCGCGGAGCTCGCGTTCCTGCGCTTGCGTCATCGGCGCGCGTGGTACCGCGAGCCGCTTTGGCAAGTCAATCGGACTCAGAGCAGGCTGTCTGCGGCGAGGCGCACCCCGCACTCGACGCAGCGAGGGCCGACGGGCACGCGTGCGAAGCAGGCGGGGCAGAGCTGTGTCTCGTCGCTGGCCGTGGCGGCGGCCTGCACGGGCGCGGCCGAGTAACGCGAGCGGCGCCGCCCGCAGCTGTCGCAGACCAGCCCGGTCGCGGGCACATGGCACCACGGACAGGTGCCGTCGTCCTTCGGCGCGGGCGTGCGGGCGCCGTCGTCGACCTCGCGCCCGAGCTCCAACTCGGTGACGGCGCCACTCCAGAACTGCGGCGCCTCGGGGTCGAGCTCGATCTGCGTGGGCTCGATGCCCTCGACGCGCTCCTCGGGGATGCGCAGGTCGCGGCGCGCGACCATGGTCTGCTCCAGGCCTGGCACGGCCTCGACCGGACCGGCGTCGTCGCCGTCGGCCGCGTCGAACAGCGTCTGCTCGAGGCCCGGAACGACCACCACCGGGAGGTCCACCTGCACCGCGGCCGCAAATGCCTTGCCGCAGCTCGCGCACTCGGCCGCATCGTCCGGATTCTCCGTCTCGCACAGCGGGCAGATCATGCTTTCCATATACCCTTTACGCCCCCCGCGACGCTGATCCTTGCGACGGGCGCCTGATGCGCACGGGACGAGCTGGCGCGAGCGGAGGTGGAGCAGCGCCACTCCCAGCCAGGCCGTGGCAGGCGAGTCAAGCGGCGCACCTTGGCTCAGTGTCGCGCGATCAGCGGAACGAAGCGGACGAGCATCAGCGCGCGGTGCTCGAGCGCGCCCGTCCCCGGCAAGCGTTGCCACAGCTGCAGCTCCTGCCGGTCTGGCGTCGGACCGACGGGAATGACCAGCCGGCCGCCGGGCGCGAGCTGCTCGAGCAGCGCCGGAGGGACCTCCTGCGGCGCGGCGGCCACCAGGATGGCATCGTAGGGCCCCGCCTCCGGCCAGCCTTCGGCGCCGTCGCCCAGTCGCAGCTCGACGTCGCGGTAGCCGAGCCGGGCCAGCGTGGCGCCGGCGCGGGCCAGCAACTCGGGGACGATCTCGATCGAGCGGACCTTCTCGCCTGCGTCGAGCATTTCACGGAGGATGGCGGTCTGGTAGCCGCTGCCGGTACCGACCTCCAGCACACGCTCCTTGCCCGTCAGCTGCAGCGCCTCGGTCATGGCGGCGACGATGAACGGCTGCGAGATGGTCTGCCCCCAGCCAATGTCGAGGGGCCGGTCGTCCTCGGATTGCGCCTGCAGATTGGCCGGCACGAAAGCCTCTCGCGGCACCCGCGCGAAGGCCGCCAGCACCCGCGGGTCGCGCACGCCCTGCTCGACCAGCCGGCGCACAAGCGGGCTCTCGCTGCGATCGACGTGTTCCATCACTTCACCTCGTCGGGATGGTGTGACAGCCCGATGCGGTTCCCCTCTGGGTCGCGCACGTAGAGCGTGAACCGGGTCCGATGGACAATAGCCACGCCGAGCCGCTGCTCCCAGGCCGCGCGGTCGGCTGCGGGGATGGTGATGGCGAACAGGCGCAGTCCCGCGAGGGGGTCGCGGAAGGCGCGAGTGGGAACGGGCTGGTCGCAGGCTTCCAGCGCGATGAACCCGTCGCCAAGCGAGAGCCAGATCGACCGCTCGCCGGGTCGGCCGTCGTTCCAGAGCCAGCGCTTTTTGACCTGGAGTCCAAGGACGTCGCAATAGAACCGCTCGGCGCGCGGCAGGTCGGTCACCTGAATGGCGAGGTGGTGAAAGGATCCGGCCGGGCCGGGCTTGCTCGCCACCACCGCCTTGCTCGCCGCGCCCGCGCTGCGCGACTTGCGCCGCTTTGGCGAGGCGAGGGTCGAGAGCCGGGCATTGGCTTCTGCCAGATTGAATGCTTCCGGATCGAAGCGGCCGCCGATCCATTCGACCAGCTCCTGGTGGCGCTCGTCGCGCGGATTGGAAATAGCCGAGAGAAAGCCTTCATATCCGGGAGCTCCACCGCAATCTTCCGGCGGACAGGCGCGCCCGCCGTCGATGCAGCGCGGATAACGCAAGAGCGGGTCCACCGGGAGGACCTGCTCCAGGCGGACGCGGTGCTTCCAGCCGTCACCAAAGTCGTATTCGTAGAGCAGCTCGGCCGCGGCCTCGAACGCCTCGAAGAGCGGCAGGCTCCGCTCGTCGGCGACGCCATCGTCCCCCATTTCGGGGAGGCCATAGCGCTGTTGCGCGAGCTCGAACCGGTGCAGGTGCGAATCGGTCCAGCCCATCGCGGCCTGCAGCGCGCGATGGAGCTCCAGCAAGGTATCCGAAGCCGGCACCAGGATGCGGCGCCAGACCGGCGGCTCGACCTCCGCGAGCATTACCTTGAGCTTGAGAATGGAGTCCGGTGAAATGGGCGCCTGTCGGCGAGCGCGCTTTGCTTTCGCCGTCATGACCAGAGCAGCGCCAGATCCAGCTCGACGGCGTCGAACGGCTCGGCGCGGACCTTGTCCGTGTCGGACCACGAGCCCGCAAGCCGCCAGCCCTCGCCATCGAGGCGGTAGACTTCGAGCGTCCGCGCCTCGGGATCGACGAGCCAGACGTGAGCGACGCGCTCGCGCGCATAGATGGGTAGCTTCTGCACCCGGTCGCGGCGACGCGTCGAGTCCGAGAGCACTTCGCAAATCCAATCGGGTGAGAGCTCGAAAAACGGCGTCGCGGGCAGCGTGGGCATTCTTTCCGATCGCCAACCGGCCAGGTCGGGCACCACTACGTCGGCTCGCAGATGCAGCTCGGGCTCGTCGAGAATGCGCCAGCCCCCAGGGCCGCCGCTACCGAACCCGAAGGGGGCGCCCAGCAACACGCCAAGGGAGGAGGACGCCTGGGCGTGCCGCGGCGCCGGGCGCGGCGAAACCACCAACTCCCCTGCGAGGATCTCGCCGACCAGGTTGGGCGAGAGGACCTCGATATCCGCGTAGCTCGCCGGCTGCGCTGGTTTCGCGTCTGGTTTGCCCACGCTGGCACAGTAGGGAAGCGGCCCGCGATGAGCAACCTTCTCGCACCGCAGAGCCAGACCGTGCACCGGTCACGGGCGCCGGGACACGCTTGGGTCCGCGCTGGAGCGGTCACCCGTTTGGCGAGCGACGGAGCGCACCCTGCCCCAAACGGTTGCCTCGAAGCGCGCATCGCGCTATGACGCCGCTCCCTTAAATCAGAGAGCCTCAAATGCTTGCCCGCGAGCACATTCGCAACATCGCCATCATCGCCCACGTCGACCACGGCAAGACTACGCTGGTGGACTTCCTGCTCCGCCAGACCGGCGTCTTCCGCGCCAATGAAGCCATGGTCGAGCGCGCGCTGGACACGAACGACCTCGAGCGCGAGAAGGGCATCACCATCATGGCGAAGAACGCCGCGGTGAACTATCGCGGGGTGAAGATCAACATCGTCGACACGCCCGGGCACGCCGACTTCGGCGGCGAGGTGGAGCGCGGTCTGCGCCTGGTGGACGGCGTGCTCCTGCTGGTGGACGCAGCGGAAGGCCCGCTGCCGCAGACGCGGTTCGTGCTCGGCAAGGCGCTCGCGCTCGGCCTGCCCGCGGTGGTGGTGGTCAACAAGGTCGACCGCAGCGACGCGCGCCCGGCCGAGGTGCTCGACGCCATCTACGCGCTCTTCATCGACATGGGCGCGAACGAGCACCAGATCGAGTTCCCCGTCATCTACGCGGTCGCGCGCGCCGGCCGCGCTTCGCTGCGCCTGTCGGACTTCGATGATCTTCCGGTCGGCCAGAGCGCGGCCCCGGGCGCCGCTCCGCACAGCGGCGAGGTGCCCGGCGCGCGCAGCAAGACGCTCGAGCCGCTGCTCGACGCCATCCTCGAGACCATCCCGCCGCCAAAGCGCGCCGCCACCGAGCACGACCGGCTGCAGATGCTGATCGCGAACCTCGACTACGACGACTACGTCGGCCGCCTCGCCATCGGCAGGCTCTCCTCCGGCTCGGTCGAGGCTGGGCAGAACGTCACCATCTGCAAGGCGGACGGCGTGTTTGCCAAGGGCAAGGTGGTCAAGATCTTCGCCTTCGACGGCATCAAGCGAGTGGAGATCCCCGAGGCCGGCCCCGGCGAGATCATCTCGCTCGCCGGCATCGAGGAGATCTCCATCGGCGACACCATCGCCGACCCGGAGCACCCCATTCCGCTCGAGCGCATCCACGTCGACGAGCCGACCATGTCGATGATCTTCAAGGTCAACGACGGTCCCTTCGCCGGCCGCGAAGGCAAGTACGTCACCAGCCGCAACCTGCGCGAGCGGCTGCACCGCGAGGCTTATCGAAATGTCTCGATCCGTGTTTTCGATACCGAAACGCCCGACGCCTTCCGGGTCATCGGCCGAGGGGAATTGCAGCTCGCCGTGATCATCGAGACCATGCGCCGCGAGGGCTTCGAGCTGACCGCCTCGAACCCGGTGCCGCTGACCAAGGAGATGAACGGCGAGATCCACGAGCCGATGGAGCTGATGGTCTGCGACGTCCCGCAGACCTCGGTCGGCGTGGTCACCGAGCGCATGGGGCCGCGCAAGGGCCGCATGGTGGAGATGCAGAACATCGGCTCGTCGCGCGTGCGGCTGAACTTCCGCATTCCGGCGCGCGGGCTGGTCGGCTTCCGCAACGAGTTCCTCACCATCACGCGCGGCGAAGGCATCATGTCGTCGCAGTCCGATGGGTACGAGCCGTGGCAGGGCAAGATCCCCAAGCGCAGCAACGGCGCCATCGTCTCGGACCGCGAGGGGGAGACGGTCGCCTACGGCCTCTTCGACCTGCAGGAGCGCGGCGACCTCTTCGTCGGCGCGGGCGTGCCGGTGTACGAGGGCATGATCTGCGGCGAGAACGCGCACCCGACCGACCTGGACGTGAACGTCTGCCGGGCGAAGAAGCTGACCAACATCCGCACCGTCAGCAAGGACGAGAACGTGGTGCTGACGCCGGCGCGCGAGATGTCGCTGGAGAAGGCGCTGGAGTGGATCAACGAGGACGAGCTGGTGGAGGTCACTCCCAAGAGCATCCGGCTGCGCAAGAAGAGGCTGCAGGCCGGGGACCGCTACCGGCTCGATCGCGAGCGCAAGCGCGTCGACGGGCTACTCTAGGGAAAGTTGAGAGTTCACAGTTGAGAGTTGACAGTCGCTCCTGACTCAAACTCTCAACTCTCAACTCTCAACTCTCAACTCTCAACTGCTTCACGCGGCCGGCTGGACTTCAGCCGGGGTCGCGATGGCGGGCGGGCCGCCCCGGGGGTCGATCGGCAGCGCGAGGCGGAAGAGCGCTCCACCCGAAGGTCCCGAGTGCACCGTCAGCGTCCCGCCGTGCAGCCGCGCGATCTCCGACGAGATCCACAGGCCGAGCCCGTTCCCCTGGTCGCCCTTGGTGCTGAAGAACGGCTCGAAGATCTTGCTGCGCAGCTCCTCGGGAACGCCCGGCCCGTTGTCCTCCACCTCGATCAAGGCCTCGTCGCTTTCCCGCCGCAGACGCAGGGCCAGGCGCGGCGCCGCCGTATTCGCCACTGCGTCGGCGGCGTTGGCGAGCAGGTTCACCAGCACCTGTCCGAGCAGAGTGGGCTGGCAATAGACGGGCGGCAGCTGCGCGTAGGCACGCACCATCGCGACGCGGTTGCGCAGCCTGCCTTCGATGAGGGTGAAGGCAAGATCCACCTCGTGCGCCAGCTCCACCGGCCGCCGCTCGCCGCCCGACAGGCGCGCGCCGTTGCGCATCGCCTCGAGGATATTGCGCATGCGCTCCATGTTGCCGCGCATCTTCTCCACCCGCGCAGGGGCGTTGGCCGTATCGCGCGCCATCATGTCCGCCTGCAGGAAGAGCGCGTTGAGCGGGTTCGACAGCTCGTGCGCGAGCCCGCCCGCGAGCGTGCCCAGGTTGAGCAGCCCCGCGTGCCGCGCGAACTCGGCGCGGGCCAGGTGCTCGCGGCGCCGCAGCCGGTCCTGGATGCCGGCGCCGGCGACGCTGGTGATCGCGAGCGTGACCAGATAGGAAGTCGCCACGCCGAACAACACGTCGTCCGCGGGGCCGCGCCGCGCCAGCAGGAGCGGCCCCAGCACGATCAGCAGCGACTCGAGGTTGAGCGCCACCGCCTGCCGCGGCCGCAGGGGGATCAGGATGGAGATGCCCGCAAGCACCGTCATGGTCGAGTAGAGGTACGGGCTGTGGAAGTTGCCGGTGCCGAAGATGGCGAGCTCGATGGTGCCACAGATGACCGCGTTGGCTGCGACCGACAGCGACAGCACCGGCATGGTCGGCGTGCGCGCCTGTTGCCCGATCAAGAGCAGCAGCCCCGCCGCGATCACGCGGACGCCCAGGAGCTGCAGCCAGAGCGCCGGCGCGACGATGCGGTCGAGCACCGAGAAGGCGACGAGCAGCGGAGCGGCCAGCAGGCACGCCACCCGCATGGCGGCGAGCTGCGCGGGGATCAGCTCGTCCACGTAGGAGGGGAGCGGCGAACCGCTCTTGTACTTGTAGCCGAAGATGCTCATTGGCCTCTGAAGCTAACGCGCCGTCGCCGCGCCGTCGTCGCGCCCAGCTCGCAAATGCTCACTCGTCGCGCTCCACGGCGGGGTCGGCCAGGGCGGCGGCCGGCGGCGCGGTGTCCAAGAGCGCGGCCACGGTGGGCGCGACCTGCGCGGCATCCAGCACGCGGCCGCCTTTGCGCAGCTTCCAGCCGGGGGCTTGCACCGCGAGCGGGACCAGCGCGTCGTCGTTCCAGGGCGAGCCGTGGTCTGCGCCGTCCTTTGGCTTCTTCAGCGTCCAGAGCGGGCGCGGCACCAGCAGGATCTCGCCGCTGCGCCCTGGAAACACCGCGTGGCGGATCGCCGGCAGCTCGCGTGCGATCTCGTCGGGGAGGACCACCTTCCAAAGCCCCGGCTCGCGGCGCAGCACCTCGGCGGCGACCTCCAGTGCTTTTGGCGGATGCGGCTGGTGCAGCGACAGGGCGCTCCCGTCCACCGCCAGCACCCAGCCGCCCGGCCGCGGGCCGAGGGCCTGATCGAGCGCGTCGTTCACGCGACGGATCATCGCCTCCAGATCGATGCTGCCGCCGGGCGCGCGCAGCCTGCGTTCATCGGCGCCGATGGGCGTGACGCCATGGTCAGCGGTCAGCACGATGGAGAGCCGGATCCCCAGGCGCGCGCGGAGGAAGTCGAGGAAGGCGGTCACCTCCTGGTTCGTGCGCAGCACCGCATCGACCCGCTCGGGAGCGGTGGTGCCGAACTGGTGGCCGACGCCGTCCACCGCCGAGACCGCGACTCCGAGCAGGTCGGTTGAGCCGTGGTCGCCGAGCTTTAGATTTTCGACCGCCGCCCGCGCAGCGCGCAGCGCGATGGTGGTCCCGGCCGGCGTCGACTTGAGCGAGACGATCAGCGCCTTGTCCACCCTGCCCTTGCCGACCTGGTGTGGAAAGCGCGGGCCAATCTCCGACGCCGCGCCCTCGGTCTCGGCCTGCGGCGCGTAGCGGGCGACCGCGGCGGGATCTAGCTCGCGCCACACCCAGTCCTTCCACTCGGAGATCGGGTGCTCGCGCCAGTGTTGTTCGAGCCAGGCGGGCGGCTCCTTTGCGTAGCAGACGCTGGAGGTCATCTGCCCGGTCGCCGCCTCCAGCCAGAGCGCGAGGTCCGCCGAGGTGCCGCCGAGGAAGAGCGCGCTGCGATCCTTGACCGCGACGGTGACCACGCGCCCGGCCCCGTTGGTGCCGAGCTTGAACGCGTCGCCGACCGTCGGCACGCGCAGGAGCGCGGCGCTGCGGCCCAGTTGCGGCGCGCCCCACACCGGGCAGCCTGGGTCCTCCACCGACTCGTGGCGCGTATCCCCGGTATAAAACCGGTTGCCAACGATGCCATTCAAGTCGGCGTACGCGCCCGTCGTCAGCACCGCGTGGTCGGCGGCCGTCTCGGTGACGACTGTGTCGTAGCGCATCGGCTCGGGCCGGCCGACGCCGCCGAACCCTTTCGGACCCAACTCCGGCGCGAGCCAGAGCAGGTCCTGGTAGCGCAGCTGATCGATCACCACCAGCACCACCAGCCGGCCCGAGGGCGCCGTGGCGCGCGCGGGTGGCTGGATCGAGCCTTGGGCCTGGCTCGCCAGCGCGCCCGCGAGCAACAGCGCGATCAAGCCTCCTCCAGCACGACGCCGCTGGTGCGCCCGAGCAGCACTTCCTTGCCGTGCTGGTTCAGGCAGACGATCTTCACCTCGAGCGCGCGCCGGCCTTCTTGCTGTTCGACGCTCAGCAGCGTGCAGGTGCAGGTCACGGTGTCGCCGGCGAAGACCGGCCGCTGGAAGTCGAAGACCATCTCGCGCGCGACGAAGTCGATGCTGCCGCCGATCTCGGTGGCGAGCGTGGCGGTGTGCAGGCCGTGCACCATCAGGCGGCCCTTGCCGTCGAGCACCAGGTGGTGGCGGCCGCGATCGCCCGAGATGCGGCCGAAAGCGATCACGTCATCGGCGGTGAAGGTGCGCTGGGCGGTGAGCAGGTCGCCGGTCTTGAGGTTGCGAGCGGGAGACTTCATAGTGCGCCCCCTTCTACTTGGGAGGCTTCCATGTATCAAACGGACTTGCTGAAGGACCGTGTCATCGTGGTGACGGGCGGCGGCTCGGGGCTGGGCGCGGCGATGGCGCTGCGCTTCGCGGAGTTGGGCGCGCACCCGGTGATATTGGGCCGGACCAAAGAGAAGCTCGATAAAGTAGTGGCCCAGATGGGGCGCGGCACGGCGGTCGCCTGCGACGTGCGCGACGCTGCCGCGGTGGCCGAGGTCGCAGCGAAGCTCGATCGCGTCGACGGTCTGGTGAACAACGCCGCCGGGAACTTTCTCGCGGCATCGGAAGAGCTGTCGCCCAACGCCTTCAAGACCGTGGTGGACATCGTCTTGAATGGCACCTTCAACTGCACGCTCGCCTTCGGGAAGAAAATGATCGCCGGCGGGCGCGGGTCCATCGTCAACATCGTCACGACCTATGCGTGGATGGGCTCGGCGTTCGTGCTTCCGTCGGCGTGCGCGAAGGCGGGCGTTCTCGCGATGACGCGCTCGCTCGCGGTGGAGTGGGCGACCTACGGCATTCGCGTCAATGCCATCGCGCCCGGGCCGGTGCCGACCGAGGGCGCGTTCAGCCGGCTGATGCCGGACCCGGCGATGGAAGAACAGGCGAGGAATCGCGTGCCGCTCAAGCGCTTCGGGACGCCGCGCGAGATCGCCGACGCCGCGACCTATCTCATGTCCGACGGCGCGGGCTACGTCACGGGGGACTGCCTCACCGTGGACGGGGGCGAATGGCTGCGCAACGGGCAGGAGTTCAGCTACGCCACCGACTTCGACCGCGAGAACATCAAGCAGATGTTCCGCGCCATGCGCGGCAAGGAGCGGTAGCCGTCCAGAATGCTCCGCCACCATCTCGATCTGGGCGCTTCGGCCCAACGATCCCGTCGCGTCCGTTTCCCGGGCCGTGATAGACGAGCGCCTTCATGACTTGCATCGAATGAATGATGGGTGATTTCGCCTTTGGGGATCGCTGCTTCAATTGCCTTTCTGCATCCTCCCGCGGCCCTTGTGTCCCATGCCACCCATCATCGGGCAGGCCTTCCCCATGGTCTCCTGGCAGCTCTTCATGATCTCTTCATGGCACTCCGCCACCGGACGATCGGAGCGCAGGCAAGCGGCCATCTTCTCGTGAGCGCCCGCCATCTGCTGCCGTTGCTCGGTGGTCATCGGGGGGCCCTCGGGCGCCGCTTGCCCCGCGCCCATTGCGGTCGTCGCCAAACCTGCGGACAGACACAACGCCAACATCATCTTCTTCATCGCTGACTCCTTGGTGGGTCCTGCATTGAAAAGGGGCGACCCGGGGGGCGCCTCGATGGCCCTCTTGACCGTGCCGCCCTCGGCCTTGCCGGCGAGCGGCTGGCGATACCTTTCCGGGAAGTCCGCAGGCACTTCGATCTCCAGCTCGACCTTCTGGCCGCCGGGAAACGTGGACATTGCTTCTCCTCTGCCGGTGAGAGCCAGAAATCGAACGCGAAGGTTCGGGTGTAAGACTCCGCGCGTGAAACGGACCGACACCTCCGCCCTGACCTTGGGCGGCTGATGCGAAGCCCAGCGCAAAGGGCTCTGCTGCGCTGCCGTTGGAGACGAGGGGGGACCGTGAACAGAACGCTTTTTATCGGTCCCTGAGCCCGGCGGCCGGCCGGTCAGCGCAAGCCGATCCTCTAGTGGCCGCAGTTGATCCCGCAGTTCTTGATGTGGTTCTCCATCCAGTCGTGAGCTTCCCGGCGCTCTTCATCGAGCTGCCAGCGCGTCTTGCAGGTCTTTTCCGGGATGTTGGTGCCGGTGTCCTTCTCGAAGGCGCAGATCAGCTCATTCGGATTCGGCAGCCCGTTGTTCGCAGCGAGTGTGACGGCTTCGGGCGGGGCTTTCTTGATCTCGGCGTTCGACGGGGGGGCATTGTCCTCCCTAGCCAGAGCTCTAATCGCGGAGCAGGAGGAAGCGAGGAGGAAGACCAGCATCAGTAAAGGTTTCATGGGCCAAACTCTAGCAGCGCAGTGGAACAGTGACCAAAAAGAAAAGCGCCGCCACTCCAAAGGGCCGCGGCGCGGGGCTGGATGCTATGCTCTCGGCAATGATGACCGTCGAGCAGATGCGGCGGCATGTGCATGATTGGGCAACCGCGCAGTTCAAGGGCCCGCCGGAGCCGTCAATTCAGATCAATGCCGTTGGCGATGGTCGCTTTTCCGTGACCGTGATGGTCGACGGGCAGACCCTAGCCACGGCCACAGCGCCGCCAGATAGGAGTTTGGCCGAGTTGCACACTAACGCCGGACGCCGGATTCATCTAGTCCAGCACCTAAAGGCGGGCTTAGGCGCACTCCCATACGGCGGGCGTTTCTCCTTCACGTCGACGCCTCGCCCGTGCTGATCGCCCTCGATCAGGGCCGCGGTTCAGAACGCATAGAACGTCGTCGCGGTCGCTGCGATCATGATGTTGACCTGCGCGCCGAGATTGGTCGCGTCCACGACGGCGCCCGTGGTCGTATTCACGCACACGAACCACCCGTCCAAGTTGCCCGAGCCGTCCGACTGGATGATTACTTCCTTCACCGCGAGCGAGCGCTCGTTCAACGTGTCCGAGTAATCTTTGACCATGCTGGTGCTGATGAAATACGGGCTTGCCGGTATCTGCGCGCCGGGGATCTTCAGCTTGATCAGCTTGTTGGTCCCGAAGGTCCCGCCATACGTCGCGACCGTGTCCGCGTAACCGCGTGCTAGTCCCTTCGCTCCAAAGCCCGCCGGAGTCAGGGCAGGCAGGCCCAGACGAGCGCTGAAGTGCAACCCGTCCCCTGGCAGTTGGCCGTCGTGTGCTGACACGTTTGCCCTGGCGGGCACGGCGTCCCTCCGTCAGGCGAGCACGAGAGAGCGCAGGTGCCGCCGGAGATGCAGACGTCGGCCGACGGGCACGGTGGGCAAACCTGATTGCCCGCACACGCAGCGAGGGATACCGCCGCTACCATCGCCAGCCAACGGAAAAGGTTCGACCCCACGTTCTCGGCTCGCTGTCGGTGCATGCCAAGGGCAACTATCAAGAGACGGTGCGCGGCGCGACTCGACTCTCCGTCCCAGAGAGCGAATGTAAACAGCAAGGAGAATGCGGCTCGTTCTGACGGTCTGGGCTCTGCAGCGCCCGTGCGGCACGTCCGCAGCCAGCCTGCTTCTCTCGGTCCTATTCATTGAAGCTCGCAATAGGTCGCACCATCGATGTCTCTTGAGCGCGACCCGACCTGCCGGCCGCGTCAGCGCGGCGGCGCCAGGAGCTTTTGCACTTCGCGCACCCGCCCGTTCGGAATGGTCAGGGTGAGGTTATATTGCGCGATCTTCCAGATTCCGCCGATGCGCTGGAGCACCCCACTGCCGCGGCAGGGGCCGTAGGTGGTCTCCAGCGCTTCGTCGAACCAGGCGTGATCGCCGTCCACTGCGACGTGCCTGCGCGAGGGCACCATCGTCCACGCCTTTCCCTTAGCGAAGTAGGGGTGCGAGAAGGCGCGGAAGGCGACCGCGTCCCAGCGCTCGGTGGCGTCGGTGCCGAGGAAGACGCCGCCCGGCGCGAAGTGCGAAAAGTAGCGGTCTTCATCCGCGCGCGCGGCCGCGTCGTGCCAGTCGTCGAGCAGCCGGCCAATCGCGGTCTCGACTTCGCCGGTCTCAGCGCGGCCCTGCGCAGCGGAGCCAGGGTGCGCGCAGCCGAGCGCGATCAGGAGAGCGAGCGCGCTCTTCATGGGAGGAGCGCCAGCAGCGCCGAGGCGTCGGCCACCGGCTTCATCTCGCTGCCGAGCCGCCGGTAGAGGAGCGGACTGAGCGCGTGCGGCCCGGCTGCGTGCACGCGCGCGGCGATGGCCGCCATGGCCTCGAACGCCTCCTGCGCCGTGCGCCGGCCCAGGAGCGAGTGGCAGAGCACGATGTGGTTGCTGGGCATGGCGACGAGCGCGCCCAGCTCCGACGGCCCGAGCAGCTCCTCCACCGCCATCCCGAGCGTGGCGACGAAGAGGCTCGCTCCCGAGACGGTGAAGAGCCGCGCCTCGGCCAGGTCCATCGGGTCGATGCGCACCTGCTCCTGGCTGCGCACGTTCTCGAGCGCGAGCGCGATCAGCTCTTCTGCGGGCATCGCCCAGGCGCGCAGGTCGGCGGGCCGCACCGGCGCGATGGCGCTGGGGAGATCGAACACCAGCACCGCCTGCAGGCCGTCGGCGACCTTCGCTGCGACAATCGCGCCGTCGGCGCCGAGGTCGGCCGGATAGAGCCTGAGCTTGAGGCGATCGCGCACGCGTGCGAAGTCGCCGCGGATCGGATCCAGCTCGCGGCTCTCGATGTCGCTCATCGGCGGGGGGCTCACAGCGCAGAGAATAACGGGCTCTCAGAACACGTAGCGGATTCTCGGCATCACCGCGAGCGTGGGCAGCCCCAACGTCTGCGACGAGCCGCCCGCCACGGTGTACCGCACCAGCGAGTAGCGGATCAGAGCGTCGATGCCGACGGCGAAGTGGTCCAGGCGCGTATCGTAGTCGAGCGCGCCGCCGCCGCCGAGGTGGAAGCCGAAGAGGTTGTCGGGCACGCTGTTGCCGTCGCGCACGGGACCGGGGCTCAGGTTGGTGAGACCGCCCACCAGCTTGAGGGAGAGCAGCAGGCGGGCCATCATCGGCACGCCGTACGCGCCGCCGACCTCGGCGAAGGTAGCGCCGAACGAGTCGGCGGCCTGGCAGTCCGCGCCGTTGCTCGCAAGCTGGTAGCACGACGCGCTCACCGCGCCGATGCCGAGCGCCACGAACACCGAGCCCTGCTCGCCCACCTCGCGCCCCGCGGAGATGCCGAGGTAGGGCTGGCCGTTGGAGAACGGGCGGCTCCCGCCCATGGAGGTGAAGAAGCCGAGCGTGGTCTCGACGAAAGTCCCGCGGCGCGGCTTCTCATCGAGGCCGGTGGCCGGCCCCACCGGCTCGGCCCGCGCGCCCGCGGAGGCCAGACTCGCTACGGCCGCCAGGACCAGGCTCGAGAGGTGGTTCTTGCCCAAGGTGGCTCCTACTGCCCGCTGCTCTTGAAGACGTACGGATAGGTGACCTGCACGGTCCCGCCGCCCTGCGGGGCCGGGAACGTCCACCGCTTGACGTGGTTCAGCATGCAGCTCTCGACCGGCTCGCTCGACATGGTGGTCTGCTGCACCAGCGCATCGCCGACGCGGCCGTCGCCGGCGATCACGAACAGCAAGGTGATCTTTCCGTAGAGGCCCGGGTCGTGGGTGAGCTCCTTCTCGTAGCAATACTTGATTTCATTGTAATGCTTTTGAATCACGCGATTGATCACCTCGCGCGAGAGGCCGCCGACCACCGTGGTGCGGCCGGGGACGAAGATCGTCTCGTCCTTGCCGCGCCCGCCGAGATCGATGGCGCCATAGCCGCCGCGCCCGCTGCCAGAGCCCTTGGTGCCGAGGCCGCCGATGCCAAGCGCATTGCCGCCGCCGCCCGCGCCGGTGCCGCGCGTGCCCATGCCGCCGACGCCGTACGCGTCGCCCGCGCCCGCGCCGCCCTTGACGCCGCCGAGCGCGTTGTTGATGCCGCTGCCGAGCCCGCCCGGCCCCAGCACGTTGGAAGCCGCGCTGCCGCCGCCCGCGCCCATCTTCGAGAGCGCTGCGACCAGACCGAGCTTCATGATCTTCTTGCGGTCGGTCTCCCTCTTGTCTGGATCGACCACCGGCGCACCCTTCTTCGACGGGCTGGCCTCCTTCTGCTTCGCTTCTTCCTTGCCCAGCTTGCCTTCCTTGTCCTTGGCCTTCTCGCCTTCCTTGAGGCCGGCGAGATCCTTGAACCTGGGCTGCTCGGGCTCGGGCGCCAGCTTCACCCGGTACTGGGTCAGCACTTGCTCCTTGCGCGTCAGGTCGCCTTCGCTGCCCTCTTCCGTGCGCGGGGCGATCGACACCATCAGGAAAAACAGCCCCAGCGCCAGCAGCGCGAGGATGACGGTGCTGGCGAAGGGAATGTCGAGCTGCTCGATGAACGACTTGTCGCGCTGGTTCGCCGAGCGCACGTAACGCGCGACCAGCGTCAGCTGCGGCGCCACCTGCGCGGCGATCCGGTCGTTGTTCTCGACCTCGATGGCGTAGCCCTTGAAGGGCGCTTCCACCAGCCGCGCCTTCTGCTCGGTGGTCAGCTGTTGCAGCGAGGTCACCTTGCCGGCGCGGTGCACCTCGGTGTTCACCTCGGCGGGCAGCGTGATGAGGTGGCCCTCGCCGAGGTGCCTGACGATGCGGAAGTTCTTGGCCAGGTGCGCGGCCGGCAGGTCGACAAGACGGCCAGCGGGCAGGTCCGCGCCGCGCGCGATCTGCTCCAGCTCGATCAGCGTGGACCCTCCCCACACCAGGCCGACCAGCAGCACGCGATCGCCCGGGCGGGGCCGCTCCTCGGCCGGCAGATCGTCGGAGAGCAGCAGCCTGGCCGCGGCCGCGTCGCTCAGGGTCGAGGCGAGCGTCGGACGGCGGGCCTTCAGCGGCGGCTCGGCGCGCGAGATGGTGTCGAGCGCGAGCGGGCGGACCTCCCCCGGCGCCGGCATCGGCACGCCCGGCTGCGTCTTCTCTTCAGAGCGCTTGTTCGGTGCCATGGGTGCGTGTCCTAGAGGTTGTCGGCCGACTTCTGCAGCTCGGGGTTGAAGTTGTCGCGCAGCTTGATCAGCGACTGGAAGCGCGTCTTGTTGCGGTTGAGCAGGTAGCTTCCTTCGGGCTTGGTGAGCTCGCCTTCGACGGTGACGTCGTTGAAGTCGATCACCGTGCGCTTGCGCACCACTACCTTGTCCGCCTCCTGCACGACCTTCGTCCTGCCCTCCTCGGCGAGCGCCGGGAGCGATGCGAGCAGGACCACGAGCGCGAGCAGCTTGAACGACACGGAAGACCTCCTGCAGAAAACCGCTACCATCAATGATACCGCGCAACCATCAGCCGACCGACCTGGCGCCTGCCCTGGTGTCAGGCTCTCATCCTTCTCAACGCTGCGCTTTCGCACTGGCGTTGACCGCAGCCGAAGGCTTCTCGAAGTTGCCCTTGGGAGCCGGAGCGGTCGGCGCCGGCACAGCGGGGGCCGGCGCGGGCGCTGCGTCGGGCGCCTCGGAAGGGAGCTGCGTTGCGGCGGGCCCCGTGTCGGTGCCGATCGGCAGCCTGGAAAGATCGACCTCGCCTTCGGACGCTCCCGCCGTGCGCTCCTTCGCCACGGCCGCCGGCTTCGCGGCCTGCGGCGGGTTCTTCAGGCGCAGATCGATCGACGCCACCTGCGCCTGCGCCTCCTTCAGTTTGGCCGCCCTGGGAAGCTGCGCGTAAGCCTTGAACGCCTCGAGCGCGGCCGGCAGATCGCCTTCGAGCTTGAGCGCGTTGGCGCGGCCGTAGAGCGCGTCCTCCTGCTGCGGCCGCACCACCAGCACCTTCTCGTACTCGGCGCGCGCATCCTTGGGCCGCTTGAGCCCTTCGAGCGCCCAGGCATGCGCGAGGTGCGTGTCCCAGCGGCCCAGGCCGAGCGTGACCGCCTTCGCATACGCCTGCTCGGCGGCGGGATAGTCGCGGTACCGCAGCGCCAGCGCGCCCAAATTCGCCCATGGCGCTGCGAGGCCCGGGTCGAGCCTGGTGGCTTCGTCGAAGAAGCCGCGCGCCGCGCCGGTGTCCTCGCGGCGCATGGCCAGCAAGCCCAGGCTGTTGACGATGCCGGCGTCCTTGTCGTCGAGCTTGCGCGCGTTGTTGAGCGCCGACTCGGCCAGGCGCAGATGGCCGCGATCGGCCTCGACGGCGGCCAGGTTCTTGTAGGCGTCGGCGTCGCGCGGATGCCGCGCGAGCACCTTGCGGATGGTGTCCGCCGCCTCGTCGAGCTTGCCCTGCTGGCGCTGCAGCGAGGCGAGCACGTCGAGCAAAAGCGCCTCGTCGGGATGCTTCACCAGCGCGGCGCGCGCGACCTGGTCGGCTTCGGCGATCTTGTCCTGCAGGCGGTCAAGGCGGACCAGGTTCAGCGCCGCGCCGAGGTGCGCAGGCTCGTTGACGAGCGCCCTCTGGTAGTCGGCCGCAGCGGCCTTGACGTCGCCGAGCTTCTCGGCAATCCAGCCGGCGTCGAACCACGCCGCGGCGCTCTTCGGCTCGCGGGCGAGGTAGACGTCGAGCTTCTCCCGGGCGGCCTGGAAGTCGCCCGCGGCCATCGCCTCGCGCGCCTCTTGATGGCTGATCGCCGGCGGTAGCTCGAGGAGCTTCATCGCCGGCGGCGCCGCCGGCGAGGCCGGCCTCACCACCTCTTTACCCGCGCACCCCGACAACAACGCAACTGCGACCGCGGAGAAGTAGAGAGCGCGAAGGTTCGCGGAGGAATCGATTGATTCGGTGTCCATTTCAATAGCCTCCGCTGCCGGACCTGGGGGTTAGATCGGGCGCGACGGGTTTCGAGGAGTCGCTGTCCAGCAGCGCGGGTTTGTGCACCTCGCCGTATTCGTCCGGCTTGTAGTCGTGCAGCAAGTCCTGCGCCTTGACCACCCACTCCGAGTATACCTGCGTCTTCTGCCCCGTCTGGACCGCCTTCTCGAAGGCGTCGGTCGCCTTGTCCTCGAGGGGCAGCGCCTGATTCTCGAGCGTGGTGCGGTAGAGGTCCTGCTGCTCGGGGTCGAGCCCGCGCGGCATCGGCGCCTCGAGCAGCCCCTTGTTGAAGTTGCGGTAAGCCTCGCCCAGCCGCGTCAGCGACGCCTCGCTCCAGCGCGGGCTGCCGAACCGAATCACGTCGGTATAGGCCTCGAGCAGCCGCGACAGGCGCAGGTTCTTGATCTTGAGCACGTACACCAGCTCCGCCTGGCGGGTGTAATTGAAGTGAATCTTGAGGAAATCGTCGAAGGCGCTGTCGATGTTCAGGAACCGCGCGTGCGCCGCGGCGTCCACCACCGGCGGCAGCTTCTCGCTGTCGGGCAGCGCGCGGAACTTCTGCGCCACCTCGGCCATCACCACCGGAACGTTCGGGTCGCTGGCCTTGAGGTCGCGCATGGCCAGGCCTTCCTTGTAGCGCGCGAGCAGGAGCTGCCCCGGCGTCGCCGCCCGCGACCACTCGCGCTGGAAGCCGTACCAATAGTCGGAGACCTTCCGGTAATCCTTCTGCCGCTCGAGGAGCAGGCCGATGTTGAAGGCGATCATGGCCGCGTCTGGCCGGGTGCCATACTGCTTCAGGTACTTCTGCCAGCCGGCCAGCGCGCCCGCGTCGTCGGCCATTCCCTCGCGCCAGAGCGCCGCGTTGAAGAGCCAGTCGGGCGCCTTGGGGTCCCCCGGCCAGCGCGCTTGCGCCTCCTCGTACCACTTGATTGCCTCGGGATATCGCGCCGAACGCTCATCAGCATTGGCGAGCGCCGGCACCGTCAGCTTGATGATCTCCTCGCCGGCGTTCGGGTAATTCCTGAGCAGCTGCTCGCCCGCCGCGATCTCCGAGTCCAGCTCGTCCGCCTTGTCGGCGATCACCAGCGCGTTGTAGAGCGCCTTGGGCGCGTGCTCGCTGTGCGGGTACTGCTTGACGAACTCGCGGAACTCTTTTGCCGCGAGCGGGTAATCCTTCTTCTTCTCGTAAACCTCCATCACGTAATTGAACTTCGCGCCCTCGCCCAGCCGGGCGACGCGCTTCTCGAACTCGCTGTTGAGCGGCGCCAGCCGGCGATCCTCATGGAACTTGTGCGCCAGGTCGGAGAGCGCCAGCCACTCCTCCTTCGTATTGAGGATATCGAGCGAAAGATCGGCGGCCTTCTGCGACCAGACGTCGTTCGGCCACTTGAGGATGATGTCGCCGAACCGCTTCGCGGCCTCGACGGTATGGCGGTGGTCGTAATAAACGAACGCCGCCTTGTAGCGGATGACGATCTCGTCCTTCGAGTGGCCGGCGACGGTGAGGTACTTCTCGCAGGCCGCGATCAGCTTCTGCTCGTTCTCCGGAATCGGCTGCTCTTCGGTGTCCTTGGTCATCTTCTCGAGCTTGATGACGCGGTTCTGCTCGACCTGGCCCTTGGCCTTGCGCTCGTCGATGCGGGTGGCGTCGGCGAGCTCGTGCCGCTTCAGCTTGCCCTTGGCGATGGCGACCGACTTCTCCAGCGCGAGAATGGTGTCGTAGGCCGCCTTCTGCGCGTATTGCCCCTTCGGGTCGCTGTCCACCACCTTCTGGTATTGCTCGGCCGCGGGCTCCCAGTCCTCGAGGGCATAGAGGATTTCGGCGTGATAGAACCGCATCGCAGACGCGGTCTCCGATTCCGGGAAGGTTTCCAGATATTGCTTGTAGATGTCGCGCGCGAGCTTGTAGGTGGCGACGCTCTTCGTCTTGATCGCCTCCTGGTGATAGTCCTGCACCAGCTCGCGCAGCGCGCTCTCGGCCAGCTCGTTCGCCTCGGCGATGGCGCCCTTCTGCCCGGCGTTCGCCCTGGCCCACGGGCTCTGCGGCCCGTAGTCCGCCACCAGCCGCTTCATCTCGGCGACCACGCGGTCGCGCTTGTTGAGCTTGTCGTAGGCCAGCAGGATCTTCTGCTGCCACGCCGGCGCGCGCACATGCGTGGGCGCCTCGGCCTCGAGCGCCTGGTAGACGCGGATGGCCTGGTCGAACTTGCCGGTATCGAAGAAGGTCGCCGCCAGCTTGTTGATGTAATCGAGCGCCTGCGTCCCGCCCTTTTCACGCAGATAGGCGGTCGCGCTGTCGATGGCGTCGATCTGCGCATAGGCGAGGACGATGTCCTTCAGCGCCTCGCTCTTCAGCTGGATGCGGTCGCGCGAGCCCTGCTTCTCCTGCTGCTGCTGCTCCGCATAAGCAATCACTTCCTTGAACTTGCCGATCGCGTCGTTGTACTCCTGCGCGTTGTAATCGCACCAGGCGAGCTTGTAGATGGCGAACGAATAAAGCTTGGGCAGCTTGAAGGCGGCGGCCTTCTCGAACGCGGCGCGCGCGCGCAAGAGGTCGTTCGCGGTGAAGTAATGCTCGCCCATCTGTACGTAGGCGTCGGGAACGAAGCGGCTGCCGGGGTATTGCTTGATGAGCGTATTGTAGCTCTGGATGGCCTCGCTCTTGTTTCCCGATTCATACAGGTTATAGGCGACGACGAAGAGCACCTCGTCCTTGCGCGGATAGGACGGATAGGTTTTGAGAATCGTCTGGTACAGCTTGAGCGCCTCCTTGCGCCAGGCGTCGGACTCGCGCGTCGACACCTTCGGCTCCGGATCGCTGTTGTGGTGGTCTTTCGACCAGTCCGCAAAAGCGTCGTCGTACTTCTTCACCTCCTGCAGCGAGACGTAGCGCGACTTCTCCCACCATAGCTCGGCGAGCTGGAAGTAGAGGTCGGCCTTGCGCTCGCTCTCGGGAATGCGCGGGATGATGGTCTTGAGCTCCTCGATCAGCTCGTCGCGCTTGCGGTCGGCGGCCAGGTCGCGCGCGACGTCGTCCTCGCTGGTCGGCACCCTGAAGTGGGCGGGGCCGGTGTTGGCGGAATCGATCTCCTTCGGCGCGGGCTTGAGCTTCATCGCCGAGGCCGCGCGGGCGGCGGGTGCGAGCGCGATCAGGATGGCGGCAATCGTGGTGGCTCGCATGGGTGTCACTCTTCCTTCTTCTTCTGCGCGCAGGCGTTCTTCAGCGTGTACTTGTAATAGCCAATCTCGTCGGGCCAATACTCGCCGTCGAACGGCCAGTATTCGTGCCCGGCGGGCGGCATCGGCGGCCGGTACAGCTTCTGGCTGGCGAGCAGGCCGTGCAGGTTGACGTTCTGGTCGAGCACGTCCTTCTCGCCCTTGGTCGTTTCAAAGCCGATGATCTCCTTGTCGCCTTCGAGCACCTCGATCAGGTGGGCCAGGTCGGCGAGGCGGCCCTTGATGAACTTGCCCGCCACCTGCCCCACCAGCGCCTTCTGCTTGGCGATGAGGTCGAGCAGGTCCACGCCCAGCGGCGCCCGGGCCAGCTCGTCGTCCTTGCGGATCTTCTCCGCCTCGAGGTCGAGCCGCGCCAGGTAGCCGAGCATGGCCTCGACGCGCTCGTTCTTGGCCAGGTGACGCTGCACCGCCACGGGCAGGCGCGAGCCGGTTCCCTGTGCCACCATCTGCCAGTATTGCTCGACCGGAGGATTCGATTCCAGGATTGCCTTCATCGACTCCTTCATCGGCACGTAGTCGCGATTGAAGCGGGCTATCACCTCGCGGACCTGCGCATAGAGGCAATTCTGGTGATAGATGATGGCGGCGAGATTTTGCGACTCGGGCGCGAACTCGTCCGAGAGGTGCGGCGAGTGCAGGCTGTGCAGCTTGCCCAGCGCCGAGCCGGGGTCGTCATTGAGCAGGTCCGCATAAGCGCCCTCGAAGAGCGCTTCGTCCCAATGGCGCGAGAAGCGCGGCAGCTGCGAATACTCGGCCGACGATTGCTCATAGTGCTGCAGGGCATAATACGTGCGGCCGAGCGCGAGGTGCGCCACCTCTTTCAGGTCGTCGAGGTCGCGATAGTGCGTGCCCTCCATCGAGAGGATGTTGCGGAAGGTCTTGATCGCCTTCTCCGGGTCGCGCCGCTGCTGCAGCAAGCCGGTGAGGTATTGCGCCTGCGCGAAGGCGCTCGACTCCGGCGGCACGCCCAGCAGGAACTGCTCCGCCTCGGCATACTTGCCGGCGCGGAAGCCGAGCAGCGCGATATAGTAATTGATCTTCGCGAGCGTGTCGGGCGGCAGCCGACCGAACTGGTCGTTGTAGGCCTTGTTGAGGACGTTGGGCCCGAGGATCTCGTCGTGGTAGGCCTCGCTCACCGCGACCGCGCCCTCGATGGCCTTGAAGTAATACGGGTGCGAGGGGCCGGCCTTGATGATCTGGCCGTAATAGAAGAACGAGCTGAAGCCGAGGCCGAGCTTGTTCAGCGACTGCGCCAGGTAATATTCGGCCTTGAAGCGGTTGTCCTCGACGGTCGAGCCTTCCTCGACCTGGTAGAACCCGATGGCGGCGCCGCGGTTCTTGCCGTCGTTGTAATTCTCGATCGCCTTGTTGAGGGTATCGATCTCCTGCGCCCTCGACGCAGCGGCAGCCAGCAACAGCAGAGCAAAAACGAAGCTTCGCGCCTTCGTGCCTTCGCGGTTGATCGGGAAAGGGATCATTGGTTGGAGTCCTAGAAGAGGTACGAGAGGCCGCCCTGGAAGGCGATGTTGTTGATCACCTCGGCCGAGGCGGGCGGCTTGAGGAGATCCTTCGCGCCCGCCGAGTTCAGCTTGATGGCGGCGAATGAATCGCCAAACGCCTGCGGGTTGCACCCCGACGCGACCCGCGCCGGCAGGGTGTTCTGCGCCGCCGCGGCCTGGATGAGGATGGCGTCGGCATAGCTGCAGCCGTTCACCTTCGAGACGTAGCCCGAGTAGGCGAAGTCGCGCAGCTCGAGCCGCACCGTCAGCCGCTCGGTGATGAAGACGCGGAACCCGCCGCCCAGCGCGGCCACCGGCCGGAAGCCGGTGTCGCCGTACGACCGGCCCATCGGGCTGCTGCTGGGCCGCAGCTGCAGCCGGGTCTTGCCCACGCCGAGTCCCGCGTTCAGGTAAAAGCCAAGCCGCAGGATCTTGCCGTCAAAGACGTTGAGCTTGCCGTAGACGGGCATGAACTCGAGCCCCGCGAGCGCCGCTCCCTGCAGCAGGAAGGCCTCGGCCGAGAACGGCGCCTCGTCCGCCTTGGTCAAGAGCTCTTCCGAGAGCGTGCTCTGGTACGCGATGGGAAACCAGGTGACGCCGACCTGGGCCGCCAGGTTCTCGCGGAGGTGGTAGGCGAGCTCCCCGGTGATGCCCGCGTGCACGGTGAACTTGGGGTTGACCTGCACCGGCAGCGAGACGGTCAGCTCCCAGCGCCCCGCCTCGGTGAAGGGCCGCTTCTCGATGACGTGAATGCGCTGCACCTCGCTGTCGTCGGCGCCGACGGTCGGCGGCGCGGCGGCGGGCGGCGCGGCCTGCGCCAGCGCGGCCGAGGCGGTGAACAGGAGGCAGGAGAGGGCCTTCAGGGAGGTCGCCATCAGAAGATCACCGAGACGCCCGCGACGAAGAGGACGATGAGGCCGAGGTACGAATGGTCGGCGCCGCTCGAGGGAATGGTCACGTCGTTCTGCTCGCGGTAGGAGTCCTGGAAGAGCACGCTGCGCACCTCCGTCCGGAAGCTCCAGCGGTCGCCCAGGTAGAAGCGGAAGCCGCCGCCCAGCTCGGCCATCGGCTTGGTCGCGTCGCTGGTCTGGAACTGGCCGTCGGCGCATTGCGCGGTCCCGGGCTGCGCGCAGAGGTTGACCGACTCGTGGTGGAGGTAGCCGGCGCCTGCGCCGCCGAGCAGATACGCCTGGAAATGGATGCTCACCTCGCTGGCCAGGTTGAGCTTGCCGTAGATGGGCGCGAGCCGGACCACCCCGAACGCGGCGCGGCGCAGCTGGCCGGCGTTGGCGAACTCGTCCTTGAAGGTTCCCTTGGCGCGCGGGCGCAGGTCGGCGCGGATGGCGTAGCTCAGACCCGACAGCTGCGAGAAGTCGCCCAGCGCGTCGGCGCCGAGATCGAGCCACTCATTCGGGTGGTAGCTGAGCGACAGGAGCGCGCCGTACTGGTCCACCAGCGAGGTATTGGTGGCGATGGTTCCAGCGAGGCCGAGCTCCCAGCGGCCGGTCATCGCATGGAGCTTATGCTGCACGATGGTGGGCGCGCCGTCGGGACCATAGATGGTGTCTTCCGCGCGCGCGTCGCCGACCCCGGCGCCGCTGGCGATGGCGACGGCCGCCGCGACGCCCACGGCGACCCGGACGGCGGCGCGGATGGCGACCCGGACGCGGCTGGCGAGCAGTTCAGAGCAGGTGCTGCGAACGCGCATGGATGTCGGACTCCGTTGACGGCGGACGAGGTTCGCCGAGCGCGGCACCTGCGCGCAAGGTCAAGGGCATGTCAGCCCGCGCACGTTGACGTTGTAGCTGGCCGCGACCTTCTGGTTGGCCTTCGGGCGGGTGCTGTCGGTGAAGCGGATGACGTTGACCGCGACCTGGTTCTCGCAGCCGAGGTACGAAAAGCTTTGGGGCGACTGGAGCTGCCCATCGACGGTCACGCTCATCGAGGTGGCGATGGGCGTGCGCGAGAGCGGGAAGTCGGAGCGCAGCCCGCTCGCCTGCAGCCCGAGCTTCGAGAGCGCGGGCGTGTAGTCAGCGTCGCAGATGCTGGTGGCGATGCCGCCGGTATTGGTCGCGACGGTCGCGTAGCGGGGCGCGTAATAGGCGACGAAGTCGATCACCTTTTGGTTGCTGGTCGGATCGACGTGTGCGGCCTCGCAGCCCTGCCAGCCGCCGGCGACGGAATAATAGGGCGCGATCATGTTGCCACCCGGGTGGTCAACCACCGCGGGGGAGGTGCACCACTGCGATTTGTAGAACAGCGCGTTCTGGCACTTGTACAGGGCCGCGCAGCAGTTATCGCCGGGGTAGCCTTGCGAACAATCGGGATGGGAGCCGGACGAACAGGCGGCGGTGACATTGAGGCTGCCGCTATCAACGTAAAGAGTGCCACTATCGCAAATGCCAGCGAACTCCTCGCTGCATTTCCAGTCTTTGGAGTCCACGCCGGTGATAGCGGCAAAGCGCGACGTGCCAGTCAGCCCTTTAATGCCGCTATAGAAGCGAGACCAGTATTCGATCGAGCCATGACCGCCCGGGCCTGCAGCGCCGATGGCGTCCTCAGCGCAGCCCTCGGTGGCGTCTGGGGCAGGGTACGGCTTGATGGGCGAGCAGGACGAGTCCTCCTCGTCGCTGATCAGGATGGTGTAGAGCGCGGCGTCCGGGCGCAGAAAGCACTCGACTGCGCCTCCCGCGCGCGTGACGCAGTTTCCCGACGAGGACGAGGGCACCGCGGGCGACAGCGGCGCAGTGAGCGCGAACAGGCCGCCGAGCAGACCCTTCTCGTCGCCGCTGCCCATCTCGCCGACGGCGGCGTTCTTGACGAAGTAGCCTTCTGCATTCTGACCGTCCGCGGAACTCACCCACGGCTGAGGCTGGCCGGCGTTGTTGTTCAGGTGGCCGCTCTCGAGCGGGTTGAAGGTGTCCGTGGTGGTCACGCCGAGGTGATAGTCCACCTGCTGCGCCGCGAGAAATTCGATGAAGCTCTTCGCGTTCAATGCCAGGCGCTCCTGCTTCTTCAGCATCGAGGGCGAGTCGTCGATGATCCAGAGGATGTCGACCTTGGAGAGCTGCTGCTGGATGAAGCTGTCCACCTGGTACGGCGCAGCGGGACCATAGATGTTGCCGCTGCCCCCGTCGGCGCGATCAACGCCCGGCAGCCCCGTATCCACCGCGGGCGTGCCACCGACCACCTCGACGCCTTCGGCGGCGTGGCGCAAGCGATCGTTGCCGCACGCGAAGAGGCTGCCCAGGCTGCCAACGCCGAGCGCGAACGCGAGCGCGAGAACGCTCTTCATGGCGTGAGCCCCGGGGGCAGGCAGACGGTGACGCGATCGCCGTTGGGCATGCTCTCCTCGCCGCAGCTCCACTGCGCCGGGCAGTCCGCGTTGACCTTGCAGGGCTGGGTGCAGACGTTGCCGCTGTCCGTCTTCAAGCAGAGGTGCGTCTTGCAGGCCGCCGGGCCGAAGGCGCAGGAAGAGCCCGCGCTCCCGCCGCCGTCGGGAAAGCAGACGTTGACCGCGGCGCCGAGCGTGCCGTCGCTCTGCCGCAGCGTCCCGGACTGGCAGGAGAACCCGGCGACACAGGTGTGGGTCGCAGCGCAGGCGCGCGTGCAGAGCTGCACGGTGCCGAGGTCAAGGCAGAGGCCCTCCTGGCAGGGCGGGCTGCCCGCAGAGCAGTCGTCGCCGAACGAGCCGCCGGTGGGAGCGCAGAGGCCGGCGGCGCTGGCCGCGGGTCCGTGCGCGCAGATGGCGCTGCCGCAGTCGCCCGCCCCGCTCTTCTCGCAGGAGTCGCCGAGCTTGCCGAACCCGCTCTGGCAGGAGCCGCGCAACGGCACGCACTGGAACGGCCACGCGCCGCCGGGGCTGATTCCACTGCAAGTGAACTGCGCCGAGCACTTGCTCGCGTCGGCGACGCACCCTGCTCCGCCCGAGCCGGTGCAGCTCGACGAGCAGTCGCTGCCGCAGAACTGCTCCCCGAGGTGCGGCGAGCCGGGCGTGCGATTGACCACGCAGCGCGCGGTGACGCCTTTTCTGGTGCAGTCGTCGTCGTTGCTGCAGGACGCGCAGAGCGAGCCATCGGTGCTGCGCTTGCAGAGGTGGCTCGCGAGATCGCAGGCGGCGCCCAGGCCGCACTCGCGCTGCGTGGTGGCGGGATCGGTCGCGTCGCAGTAGCCGGCGCAGGTGCCGCTGTCGGGCACGCAGTCACTTGGACCGCTGCCCTTGCCGGACAGATCGATGCAGGAGAAGCCTTTGGCACAGTCGGCGGCGGTCGCGCACTTCACCGCGCAGAAGGTCTCCTGCGACTGGAGATTTCGCACGCAGAGATCGCCGGGCTTGCCGCACTCGAGATCGCCCGCGCAAGGCGCGCAGAGCGGCCGCCCTCCCCGGCAGCTGCCATTTTTTGGCAGGCAGCGCATGCCGCCCTCGGCGGCGCCGCAGAGGTAGCCCGCCGCGCAGGCGCCGCCCGCGCCGCACGCGCTGGCGCAGAAGTGCTCGTCGCCTTCCGCGTGGCAGCTGCCGCCGGCGCCGCACTGCAGATCGCTCGTGCAGGGCCCGCACGACGAGCGCGTCACCGGGATGTAGCAGCGCGACAGGTTCGCGGCGCATTTGAGGCCCGCGGGGCAGTCGTCCTCCACGCCGCACACGCCGCCCGCGCCCACGGCCTGGCAGATCTTGCCCTGCCCGCTGGTGCCCGGCGCGCAGAGAAACCCCTGCGGGCAGTCGGCGGCCGCGAGACACGACTGCGTGCAGTAGGCGGTGCTCGAGTCGAGCGCGAGGCACTGGCCCGTCGAGCAGGCGGCATCGCGATCGGCGAGGCAGTCGGCGCCGAGCAGGCCGAGCTGCTTCTTGCTGCTGCTGCAGCCGCACGCGATCCAGAGGAGAGACGCAAAAAGCTGGCCTGTCCTTCGGCTGAGCATACGGACTTTCTCGTACCACCCAAGCCGGATCGGGCCAACCCGTCGGTTGACCGACACCTTGCTTTGCTCGTCTGGGCGCGGGAGCCGTGCTATCGAAGCAGTCCAGATGGCCTCTCCGATCGAGCCGGCTCCGTCGACGCCCCCGGCCACTACCCCAGTGGCGCCGTCCGTCCCTCCGACAGCGTCTGCCCCGCCGCCGCTGTCGGCATTGCCCGGGTTGGAGTCGCCGGCCGCGCCCGAGGCGTCCGACCAAACTGGCGAGCAGCCGCAACTGCTCGACGGCATCATCCGCGTCAAGGTGCCGGCTGGAAAGATCGGGCCGTTCCTCGCCAAATCCGCGCTGTTCCGTAACTGCGACAAGGCGGTGGTGGCGAAGGTGGCGGCGCTGGTGCAGGGCCTCGAGTGCGCCGAGGGCAGCGAGATCGTCAGCGCCGGCAAGGTGAACGACGGCCTCGGCATCCTCTTCTCCGGCCGCGCCCAGCTGCTGCTGCCGTCCTCGGGCGGCGAGCTGCTCACCGTCGAGGAGATCGAGCCAGGCGATCACTTCGGCGAGGTGGGCGCGCTGCTCGGCGAGCCGAGTCCGTGCTTCGTCATCGCCTCCGAGCCGTCGCGCGTGCTCTGGCTGCCGGCGCGCGATGCGCAGTCGATGCTGCAGCGGCTGGGCGCCTTCGGCGAGCAGGTGGCAAAGCGGCTCGCGCAGCGGCTGGTCGCGCTCGCGAAGGTCGAGCACCCCGGCGCGCCCGAGCTGATGACGGACATCGAGGCGCAACTGCTCGAGACGCTCGACCCCGCCGTCGCGACGCAGCCAGTGCAGCGGCCCGACCTCGTGGACGAGTCCCTGCCGGCCGGCGCAATCCCTTATGCCGAGCTGCGCGACTTCGATCTGCAGCCCTCGGTGCTCTCGATGGTGCCGACCAAGCTCATCCGCCTGCACCGTTTGCTGCCGGCGAAGCTGGTCGGCAACCGGCTCACGGTGGCGATGGTGAATCCGCGCGACCAGGGCGCGCTCGGCGAGCTCAAGCGCACGCTGGTGACGGTCGAGCTGTCGGTCGTCGCCATCGGCCTCGAGGACTTCAACGCGGCCATCGTGCGGCTCAAGCTCGACGACTCGCGGCCCGCCCGCTTGCGCGGCGCTCCCACGGTGAACCCCGACACCTTGGTCTTCGAGACCATCGCCGAGTCGGAGCGAGAGACGGCGCGCGACGCCCGCGCGGTCGGCGACGATGTCATCAAGCTCGTCAACCGCATCATTGCCGCCGGTATCGAGCGCGAGGCGTCCGATATCCACATCGAGCCCACCGCGCAACAGCCGCGCGTCCGCTTCCGCGTCAACGGCGTGCTGCAGGACTGGAGCGAGCTGGTCCCCGCGAGCGTGTCGATGAAGGCGCTCACCGCGCGCGTGAAGGTGCTGGCGGGCCTCGACATCACCGAGCGGCGCACGCCGCAGGACGGCCGCATTGGCATCAACGCTGCCCGCCGCGAGATCGATCTGCGCGTCTCGACGCTGCCGGCGAACCGCGGCGAGAAGATCGCGCTGCGGATCCTCGAGGCGTCAAACAGCACGCGGCCGCTCGACTCCATCTTCTTCGAGCCGCAGGCGCTGGCCGCCATCCGCCGCGCGCTGAACCGCCCCTACGGGGGCTTGATCGTCTCCGGCCCCACCGGCTCGGGCAAGACCTCGTCGATGTACTCAATCCTGAACGAGCGGAAGATCACCCGGCCGGACACCAACATCCTGATGGTCGAGGATCCGATCGAGTACCGCCTGCCCGGCGTGGTGCAGACGCAGGTGAACGCGGCTGCGGGGCTCACCTTCGCCTCGGTGCTGCGCGCGATGCTGCGGCAAGATCCGGACGTCATCGTGGTCGGCGAGACGCGCGATCACGAGACCGCGGTGCTGGCGCTCGAGGCGGCCATGACCGGCCACCTGCTGCTCACCTCTCTGCACGCCAACAACACCATGGCGGCGCTGCAGCGGCTGGAGAACCTGGGGTGCTCGCGGGCGCTGATCGGACAGTCGGTGGCGCTGGTGATCGTGCAGCGGCTGGTGCGCAAGCTCTGCTCGGCGTGCCGCAAGCTCGACCCGGCCGCGCCGGCGCTGCTCGAGAGCCTGGTGTCGCGCCGGATCGTCGACCGCGGCGAGCAGCTCCTGCCGCGTCCGGTGGGCTGCGACGCGTGCGCCGGCACGGGCTACGTCGGCCGCGCGGTGGTGGTGGAGACGCTGCAGCTGACCGATGCGGTGCGCGAGGCGCTGACGTCCGGCAAGACGCTCGCAGAGGTACAGCAGCTCGCGCTCTCGCAGCGGGCGCTGCTGCCCTTCCTCGACTACTCGCGCTTCCTGCTGCAGCGGCAGATCATCTCGGCGAACGAAGTGCTGTTGTCGCTGGCGGACTGAGTGAGTGAGTTAAGAGTTCACAGTTAAGAGTTGAGAGTTAAAAGCGTCGTAACAACACTCTCAACTCTCAACTCTCAACTCTTACTGCTCCTTCACCGCGGGGCGCACGATCACCTGGCACTTGTCGTGGCCCGGCACGCTGCCGCTGACGAGCAGCAAGTGGCTTTCGAGGATCACGTCCACGACCTTGAGGTTCTGGATGGTGACCGTTTCCGTGCCCATGTGTCCCGGCAGGCGCTTGTTGCGGAACACGCGGCCCGGCGTTTTGCGCTGTCCGATGGCGCCCGGGTGACGGTGGAGCTCGTGAGCCGTCGAGCTGTCGCGGGCGGCTCCCTTCATGTGGTGGCGCTTCATAACGCCCTGGAAGCCGAAGCCGCGGCTCGTCGCCGTGACGTCGATGGCCTCGCCCTTCTTGAACAGGTCCACGGTGATGGCGCTGCCGACCGCGTGCTCACCCAGCGCCTTGGCGTCGACGCGGAACTCCTTGATAACCTTGTGCGCCTTCTGGCCACGCTTCTTGTACTCGCCGAGCTTCGGCTTGTTGGCGCGCTTCTCGCCTTTGGCCGAGAGCTCACCGGACGCGAGCTGCAGCGCGGTGTAGCCGTCGCGCTCCTGCGTGCGGTGGCCGAAGACCAGGTTGGGGGTGATCTCGACGACCGTGACGGGCTGCGAGGTGCCGTCTTCTGCGAACACGGAGGTCATGCCGATCTTGGTTCCGATGAGACCCTTCATGTGCGTGCTCCTTGCTCTGCCCCGCGTCGACCACAGCTCAGGCTTTTGCCGGCTGGCGGGTCGAAGGCCCTGTTGCCTGGAGGCTTTGCGATTCCCCTTCGTGCAGGGGGTCGGGGCTTCTAGCACAAGGGCAGACGACGATCAACCCGGGCCGCCGCCGCGCGCGGTCCCCTCCTGGTAGGCGTCTACGTTCAGGTTCACGTCGCAGCGGCCGAGGCCCTGCAGCGGCACGAAGTCCACCATCACCACCGGCCCCTGCTTCCTGCGCAGCGAGGTGCGGACGATGCCGGTCTCGTTGCGATCCTCCTCCAGCTTCCACCCGGCGCCGAGCACGCGCGACAGCTCGCGGAGCGCGCCGCTGAAGCGCGCGTGCGCCTCCGCGCAGGGCGCGAAATCGACGAGCTTGCAGCGGTGGCTGGGGGCATATCGCCTGGCTTCCTTATATTGCCAGATGGCGCAGGGCTTCCGCGCCAGCAGCGACACCTTCGAGTCCCAGGTCCGGTTGCCGTCGGCGTCGGCGCGCTCGTTGCCGGCCTTGAGCAGCTCGAACGAGGACGGCGCCGCCTCGACGATGCGCGCGACCTGCAGGCCCAGGGCCGCGACGGTCAACAATGAACAGATCGCCAGCAGGGGCCGCTGTCGTACCACGCGCTGGCGGACACCTGGACGGCTCGCAAGTCCCGTGCGGCGACGCATCCGCTCCCGAAGGGTCGTCAGGTTGGGAAGCAATCTTCCCACCCTCAGGCCGAGCCACCGAGTGAGCGACCCGCTGGCACGCCCGGTGCTCAAGAGCGGCGAGCGAGAGTTGGAAATGTCGGGGGTTGGGTGGCGGGGGCGGGGGTCGGGCAAAAAGGGGGACGGGATGGCGTCGGCGACAGTGGTGGGGGCGGGGATCCTGGCTCTGGACGACGTTCGAGAGGCGACGCCGGCTGGCCGTCGGGGGGGAGCCAGCCGGCGGCGCGGTCTGGGGATCGCGTTCATCTTTGCGGTCGGCGCAGCCAGCGCGGGCGCGTCCCTGGGGCTGCTCGCGTCGCCCAACCCAGAGCACCAGCGGCAGCTCGAAAGCCTGACCTGGACCGCGTCGGCCGCGCTGCAGAGCGCGCAGAAGTCCGAGAAGCGCGCGGCGTCCGCGGAGAAGGCGCTGGCCGAAGCGAAGACCCGCATCGCGGCGCTATCCGACTCGGGCGCGGCCCAGGAGGTCGCGGACTACCAGGATGCCGAGCGCCTCGGCGTCGGCCGCTTCATGAAGGATTCCACCGCGCTCTGGGGCGAAGAGCGGCAACGGGTGATGGCGGCCATCGTCCGCGAGGCGCGCCGCAACGGCCTCGATCCGCTGATGGTGGCGGCGGTCATCCACGTCGAGTCCCGCTTTGATCCCTTCGCGGTGTCGGGCGTCGGCGCCTGCGGCCTGATGCAGCTGATGCCGCCGACCGCGCAGTGGCTGATGCCGAAGGACAGCGAGAACAAGCTGCGCCCGGCGCACCTCTTCAACCCGGTGCTCAACATCGAGCTCGGCACCGCGTATCTGGCGCAGCTGCTGCACCGGTTCGACGACGATATCAGCATGGCCCTCATCGCCTACAACGCGGGCCCGGGTGTGGCGCGCTCGCTGACCCCGAACAGCAGGGCCTCGAAGAAGCTGTCGGTGTACCCGAAGGCTGTGCTCGCCGCCTACAAGACGCTGCTCGCCGGCCCAACCGCGGTCGCCTCGCGCCAGTAGCGTGTCGACGATTTCTGAGTCAGGCCGACGCCGAGCGTGCCGCCGCCACGGCTGGGGACGCCCGGGCGGCTCAGGACGCCCGCCAGGCAGGATGGCCCCTGGCGCCTGCTTTCGTCTGCCGCGGTGCCCAACTTCATTCCACAGGAGGCCACACCATGGACAAGAAGAACTTGGAAGGCGGGCTCGACTCAGTGAAGGGGAAGATCAAGGAAACAGCGGGCGTGGTCAGCGGCGACCGCTCGCTCGAGGGCGAGGGCAAGCTCGATCAGGCCAAGGGCAAGGTGAAGGATATCGCCGGCAACCTGCGCGAGGGCATCAAGGACACCCTCGACAATCTCGACAAGAAGTAGCTTCCAGCCACGGTGCCCGCTGTGGTTCCGGCAGCGGGCGCCGGGGCTCTTTATTCATCAGACGGCGGGCAGCGTCACCAGCAAGGCGCCGTCCCGCTCTTCAAGCTTCCCGTCGTGCACCGCGAGAATGTGTTCTGCCAGCGCGTACCCGAGTACGCCGCCGGTCGTGTCGCCCGACGGCCGCTCCTCTGGATCGGGCGGCACTAAAGGTAAGGGTATCGCGTCCGCGCGGACCAGCAGCGTGCAACTCGAGCCCGCGCGATGGCCTAGCAAGGTCAGCCTGGGCTCGGGCCCGCCGCGAGCCATGTGCTCGAACACCAGCCGGAAGCAGCGCCGCAGCAGATCGCCGTCGCCCTGGACCGTGACGTCGGGGATGTCCGCGGACCATCCCTCCGTCTGGAACCCGTCCTTCTCGCCGAGCGTTTGCATCGCTCCATCGACGAGGTCTTTGAGGGAAACGTTGTCCCTCCGCAGGTCGTAGCCGTTCTCTTGGAGGCGCTCGATCATGAAGTAGTCCTCGATCAAGCGCCGCATCCTCCGCAGGGCGCGCAGCGATACGTCGATCATTTTTTCTGCGCGTGGCCCGGTGCGGTCGGGGCCTTCCATCCGCTTGAGGAGGTCACATGACCAAAGCGCCGTGGCGAGCGGGTTCTTGATCTCGTGAGCGACGAATCCGAGGTATTTGCCGCGTCTCTTGCCGGCAGGTGGCATCGGCCCAACCTAAATACTGCCTTAGCAGTACGCAAGCGGACGCCTGCTCAAAAGTTACAGTCTTGCCGAGCAGGCGGGCCTGCACTTCTTACCGCGAGGCCCCCGCGTACATCTTGGCCGCCGCGCGCAACTCCCTCGAGATCAGGCGACTTCCTTGCCCTACCTAAATTTGGCATCGCACTTGCTGAGTGCAACCCCCGTCAGTCAACGCCATCCCGGAGGCACCATGAACCAGTCCACCCTTCAGTCGAGCAATGGCTCGCTCGCCATGTACCTCGCTGAAATCAACAAATACCCCCTCCTGACGGTGGACGAGGAACAGCGCCTCGCCCGTCTCTTTGCGAAGGCCGCCGACCTCGACGCGGCCCACAAGCTGGTCACCTCGAACCTGCGCTTCGTGGTCAAGGTCTCCTACGAGTACCGCTCGTACGGGATCAAGATGGCCGACCTCATCCAGGAGGGCAACATCGGCCTGATGAAGGCCGTGCAGAAGTTCGACCCGGACAAGGGCATCCGGCTGATCTCCTACGCTGTCTGGTGGATCCGCGCCTTCATCCAGAACTACATCCTCAAAAGCTGGTCGCTGGTGAAGCTCGGGACCACGCAGGCGCAGCGCAAGCTATTCTTCTCGCTGGCTCGCACCCGGCGGGAGCTGGAGAAGATCGACAGCGCCCCGAACGGCGCGCACAAGGGCACCAACGAAAACGCCATCGCGAAGAAGCTCCGCGTGAAGCCGGCGGAGGTGCTCGAGATGCAGCAGCGCATGGAAGGCCGCGACCTCTCCCTCGACGCGCCCATGGGCGACGACGGCGGCAGCTCGCACGTCGACTTCGTCGCCGACGGTGCCGAGATGCCCGACGTCGAGATCGCCGAGAACGAGGAGCGCCACATCGTCCAGGAGCGCGTGCTGGAGGCCTTGGGCCGTCTCGACCCGCGCGAGCGCTACATCATCGAGCAACGGATCATGCAGGACAAGCCGATGACGCTGAAGGAGTTGGGCGAGCACTTCGGGTTCTCCCGCGAGCGCGCCCGCCAGCTGGAGATCCGCGCCAAGGCGAAGCTCGAGGCCGAGTTGGGCGAGCTGATGGAAGAGCTTTTTCCCGGCGAGGAGCGCGAGCCGCTGCGCCAGACCGCCTAAATACCTCAAAACAGTTCGGTGGCCGCGTGGGGCGGCTGACGAAAGCGCGGCGTGGACCTCGGTCCCGCCGCGCTCTTTTTTTGCAGCACACGCTCCTCTTCAGGGGACCGCCCACCGCTCCCTTCCCTTCGCGGTTTGCCTGAAGCGCCGGGTGTCGGGATTACTTGCGGGCGCGGGGAAAGGCGTCCTTGCCGGCGAAGCGGGCAGAGAGGCCCAGATCTTCTTCAATGCGCAGGAGCTGGTTGTACTTGGCCATGCGGTCGCTGCGGCTCGCGCTGCCGGTCTTGATCATCCCGCAGTCGCACGCGACCGCGAGGTCGGCGATGAAGGCGTCCTCTGTTTCGCCGGAGCGGTGGCTCATGATGGTGCGGTAGCCGTTCTGGTGCGCCATTCGAACGCATTCGAGCGTCTCGGTGAGCGTGCCGATCTGATTCACTTTCACCAGCACAGCGTTGGCGACGCCGCGCTCGAAGCCGGTCTTCAGCCGCTGCGTGTTGGTGACGAAGAGGTCGTCGCCGACCAACTGGACGTTCGCAGAGAGCCGGTCGGTCAGGAGCTTCCAGCCGTCCCAGTCGTCCTCGGCGAAGCCGTCCTCGATGGAGACGATGGGGAAATCCTTGCACCACTGGGCATAGAACTCGACTAGTTGGGCACCATCCATCTGCTTGCCGTCGATCGAGTACTTGCCGTCCTTGTAAAGCTCGTTCGCCGCGACGTCGAGCGCGAGCACCACGTCGACGCCGAGCTGGTAGCCGGTCTTGCCGATGGCCTCGGCGATCACCTCGAGCGCCTCGCGGTTCGACTTGAGCGATGGCGCGAAGCCGCCCTCGTCGCCGACCGCCGTGACGTAGCCGCGGCCCTTCAGCACGGACTTGAGCGCGTGGAAGATCTCCGCGCCCATCCGCAGCGCCTCGGCGAAGGTGGGCGCGCCCCAGGGCACCACCATGAACTCCTGGATGTCGACGTTGCTGTCGGCGTGCGCGCCGCCGTTCAGAATGTTCATCAGCGGCACCGGCAAGGTGCGCGCGTTGACTCCGCCCAGGTAGCGGAAGAGCGGCGCGCCCTGCGCCACCGCCGCCGCGCGCGCCGCTGCCAGCGAGACGCCGAGGATGGCATTGGCGCCGAGCGACTTCTTCGTCGGCGTGCCGTCGAGCTCGATCATCAGGCGATCAAGGCCCTCCTGATCGGCGGCGTCGTGGCCAACCACGCGCGGCGCGATCTTGCTGCGCACGTTCTCGACCGCGTTGCGCACGCCCTTGCCGGAGTAGCGGCCCTTGTCGCCGTCGCGCAGCTCGTGCGCTTCGTGCTCGCCGGTGGAAGCTCCCGACGGCACCGCCGCGCGGCCCACGCAGCCGGAGGCCACCGTCACCTCACACTCCAGCGTGGGGTTGCCGCGGCTGTCGAGAATCTCACGCGCGTGGACGTCGATGATCTCGGTCATGCGTCAGCCTCCGTCAATCGGGAGGGCCCGGTTAGCACGCCGCCTCCAGACCTTCAAGGCGGTCTGCTACATTACGGAGCGCATGACCGAAAATCGCCGCAGACATCCGCGCGTGCGCGCCCAGGGAATCGTTGCGCACCTGCGAGGGCCGACCGGTCGCCATCCCTGCCAGGTCGAGAACATCTCGATCGGCGGCCTCTTCGTCCGCACCGACCAGGTGCTCGACGTCGGCACGCAGCTCGAGGTCGACCTGGTGCGGCCGGGATGGAAGCGCGGGCTGTCGTTCTTCGTACGGGTGACCAGCCGCATCGATCCGCTCGCGGGCCGCTTCGCCAGGATCACGCCGGGCATGGGCCTGCAGTTCTTCGGCAAGATGGACGAGACGCAGCGCGAGCGGCTGCTGACGCTTCTGCGCGAGCTGGGCGCGCCCGAGCCGGCGCCGGAGTCGGTCAGCTTCGGTCCCGGCGAGATGGAGCTGCCGCCCCTCGAGCTCGACGACGGGATGCCGTTCGAGACCGAGACGCCGCTCTGGCAGCAGGTCTCGATGGTGGAGGAGGCGAACGACGCCGCGCCGCTCGACGCTGAGAGCTTCCCCTCTCGCGCTCCGGCGCCCCGCGCGACGCCCCCGACAGCGGCCCTTCAGAGGCAGGCCCCGCGCGCAGCGCCGCCGCCAGCGGCAGGGGCGCCGTCTCTTTCCAGTGTACCGCAGCCCTCCGGTGTCGCGTCGTCTCCGTCGTACCCCTCCCGCCCCGCGCCTCCAACCGTCGCACCCACCGCCGAGGCGCGCCTGATGCTGCAAATCCGCGGCCTGCTGATGGAGGTGAGCCACGCGCAGCAGATCCTTGCCCGGCGCGACCTCGAGATCGAGCAGCTCAAGGAGGAGCTCGAGGCCGCGCGCGCGCAGCTGGCCGCGGCGCAGCGGGAATAGCCGCCGAATCCCGCGACAAAGCTCCTGGCCGGGCGTTGCAGCCGCTGGCGGCTCCTGCTAGGAGACGCTCATTCTCACCGGGAGGCATCGACAATGGCGGGCATGCTCGAAGGCAAGGTCGCGATCATCACCGGTTCTGGCGGCGGCATCGGCCGCGAGCACGCGATCCTCTTCGCCAAAGAAGGCGCGAAGATCGTGGTCAACGATCTCGGCTCGGATCGTCATGGCGGCGGGCGCGGCGGCGAGATGGCCGACAAGGTGGTCGCGGAGATCAAGGCCGCGGGTGGCGACGCGGTGGCGAACTACGACAGCGTCGCCACGCGTGAGGGCGCCGACGGTCTGGTGTGGAGCGCGCTCAACAAGTTCGGCAAGCTCGACATCGTGGTCAACAACGCGGGCATCCTGCGCGACAAGACGCTGCTCAATATGAGCGAGCAGGACTTCGACCTCGTCATCGACGTGCACTTGAAAGGCACGTATCTGATGACGCAGGCTGCGGCGCGCATCTTCAAGGTGCAGGGCAAGGGCGGCCGCATCGTCAACACCACCTCGCTCTCGGGGCTGCTCGGCAACTTCGGGCAGGGCAACTACGCGGCGGCCAAGGGCGGCATCTACTCGCTGACGCGCACCGCCTCGATGGAGTTCCAGCGCATGGGCGTCACCGTGAACGCCATCGCTCCGGTCGCGCTCACGCGCATGACGCAAGATCTTCAGATGATGAAGGCCTTCACGCAGGAGAACCTGGGCCCGCAGCACATCGCGCCAGTCGCCGTGTTCCTCGCGAGCGATCTGGCTGCGGACATCACCGGCGCCATCGTCGGCGTGCAGGGCGGCAAGGTCTTCCTCTACAAAATGACCGAGACGGCGGGGGTCACCAAGGACGGTGCGCAGCCCTGGTCGCCGGCCGAGCTCAGGGAGCGCTGGGCAGAGATCGCGAAGTAGCCCTCGGCTCCGCCGAGCCGCAAAATGATTCGGGGCCCCAGGCTGGTGCCGGGGGCCCCGAGAGCTCGGCTCCACTTCCGCCGGGCGACCGCCTCTAGGGAGAGGCGGGGATGGAATAATCGATGATGACTACGCCACGTTGAGGAACGTCATCTTCCTCGGTGGTGTCGCGCTGGGGCCGCGTGGGTTCGGGAAGGGGCAAATCGAGCCGGGGGCGATGGTTCTCGCGCTCCAGTTCGCGGCGTCGGATCTCCTCGATGATGAACGCGTCGAGCATGAGCACCTCCCTGGGTCACATCGCCGTTCAGGTCCACCCTGATCGATGCAAAGCAGGCATCATCGTTTCTTCCCAACTGCGCAGCTCCGAAAACCTCTCCGCTTTCCTCTTCCTGACCGTCCGAGGGCCTGTTCGCCCTCTCAAGCACTGTAACAAGACCTTCGTCTACGGTCAACATACGGAGAGGACGCCCGGTCCGCACTACGCGGTGCGCCGCACGGCCATTTCAGCCGCGGCGCAGCTTCTCCGCGCGCGCCTTGAAGGCGGCTAACAGATTCGGCAGTCCACGCTCGGCCAGCGCCTTTTCCAGCCCGGCCGGAACCTGGCCCAGCGACAGCTCGATGCTGTAGGTCGCGCGCGTGCCGTCGGACGGCGTGCGCTCGAACGTCCAGTAGCCGCGATTGAGCTTCATGAACTCGCCGCGCACCAGCGTCCAGTCGATGCGGTGCGGTCGCTGCGCATCGTGGCGCAGCGTGAACTCGATCTCCTTCAGCTTCACGTCGAGGCGGTAGGTCACCTCGACGCTGTTGCCGGTCCGTGGCCCCACGCGGACGGCCTTCACCTCGGTGAGGAATTCCGGGTAGCGCGCGTAGTCCTGCACGAGGTCGAACAGCTCCTCGAGCGGGACCTCGATCTCGATCGACTTGCGCGCGGTGCCCAGGCGGTTCCCCTAGAAGTTGAAGTTCGGCTTGTGCTCGAAGTAGTGCGTGGTCTCGATGTACCGGATGGTCCGGGTGCTCGAGCGCATCACCACCGACTGCGTCTCGGCGCCGCCCTTGAAGAAGCGCACGCCCTTGAGGAAGTCGCCGAAGGTGACCCCCGTCGCGGCAAAAATCACGTTCCCCTTCGCCATTTCTTCGGCCACGAAGATCTTCTTCACGTCGGGGATGCCCATCTTCTTCGCGCGCTCGATCTCTTTCTCGTTGCGCGGGGCGAGCCGTCCCTGCATGTCGCCGCCGACGCAGCGGATGGCCGCCGCGGCGATCACGCCCTCGGGCGCGCCGCCGGTGCCCATCAGCACGTCCACGCCCGTCTCGGGGAAGCAGGTGGCGATGGCCGCGGCCACGTCGCCGTCGCCGATCAGCTTGATGCGCGCGCCGGCCAGGCGCACCTCCGCGATCAGCTTCTCGTGCCGCGGGCGATCCAGGATGACGACGGTGAGGTCATCGACGTAGACGCCCTTGCGGTCGGCGATGGCGCGCAGGTTCTGCGAGGGCGTCTTGTTGAGATCGATCGCGCCGCGCGCCGACGGGCCGACCGCGATCTTCTCCATATACGTGTCAGGCGCGTTGAGGAGATTTCCCTTGTCGGCCATCGCGATCACCGAGAGCGCGTTCGGCCCGCCGGTGGCGGTGATGGTGGTGCCCTCGAGCGGATCGAGCGCGATGTCCACCTCGGGATCGCTCGCATCGCCCCGGCCCACCTTCTCGCCGATGAAGAGCATCGGCGCTTCGTCGCGCTCGCCTTCGCCGATGACGATGGTGCCGCGGATGTTCAGCTCGTTGAACGCCTTCCGCATCGCGTCCACCGCGGCCTGGTCCGCCTCCTTCTCGTCGCCCCGCCCCATCACGCGCGCCGAGGCGATGGCTGCCGCTTCGGTGAGCCGCACCGCTTCGAGTCCAATATTCCGATCCATCATGGCTCCTTTGTCATCGCAGTCGCCCGCACGCTTTTGGGCTCGAGAGCTTGCAACAGCCAGTCCGGCGCGCGCGTCGGCCGGCCTTCCTTGCCGACGCAGGCGTGCAGGGTATGTCCCAATGCCAGCGCTGCGGGCTCGCCTTGGCGGTGAACAACATAATCGAAGCGGATCTTCACGCGCGTGTGCGTGACCGTCACCGGGATCTCGAGCAGATCGTCGTAGCGGGCCGGCCGCAGGTAGCGCACCGCGGCCTCCATCACCGGCAGGAAGACGCCGCGCGACTCGATCTGCGCGTAGGTCAGCCCCAGCGCGCGAATCCACTCGTTGCGCGCGCCTTCGAAGAAGCGCAGGTAGCTCGCGTAATAGACGATCTGCATCTGGTCGGTGTCGCCGTAGAGGACGCGATGCTGGTAGGGAGCCACGCGCGGTTACTAGCACAGCTCACTGGAGGTGCACCGCCACCAGCTCGAGGTGCGTCTGATCCTGAGACGTGCCGTCTTTGGCGAGGACGCTGGTGCGCAGCTCGACGAGGCCGACCTTGGGCGCGTACGTCCACTCGGTGACGAACTTGCCGCCCTTGGGCAGCGGTTGCTCGTTGCGGACCTGCGCGCAGCGGGTGAAGGTGCCCGCCCGGGTGACGGCGCTGGCGTCGGTCGAGACGACCTCGAAGCGCTGCACCACCAGATTGTCCACGGCGCTCCACTTCGCGCCCGTCTCCACCGGAGCGCGCAGCAGGTAGCGATCGGCGTCGCGCACGCCGTCCGGCTCGTAGCGGAAGCGGCCGCGGTGATCGTCGAGGTACCAGGGGCCATCGCGGCCGACGATCTCGATCTTCTCCTGGTGGCCGCCGCCGACGTCGTAGGTCCAGGAGTTCCCCACCGCCAGCGGGTAATACTGGTCAGCCCCCGCATCCACCGCCGCGGCCTTCACCACCGGCCCGCTCTTGCACGCCGCAAGCGCGGCTAGAAGCAACATCAGCCGCGAAAGCGTGAAGACGCGAAGCTTTGTTTGCCGGTTGGGCGCACACCTCACGCCCGTGCGGGGATCAGCAGTTTGCGCCACGTCCATGCCGGTGACGACGATCGATCGAGCAACCAACGTAGACCCCCAGCCCTTGGCGCCTTCGCGCCTTCGCGCCTTCGCGCCTTTGCGGTTTGCTTTTCGAAGCCTACTTGCGCGCGGCCTCGGTGCGGGCGGCGTCGTCCTTGCGGCCGCTCAGGTCGGCGAAGGCGTCCCGCGCCGCGCGCCGCACCTCCTCGTCGGGGCTGCCGCTCTCCAGCGTGAACAGGAACGCCTCCGCCTCGCTGCCGCCCAGGCTGCCGAGCGCATAGAGGATGGGCCGCACCTGCTCGGGCCTGCGCTTGCGGGTCATCTCGATCAGCGGCCGCACCGCCCGCCGGTCGCCGATGGCCACCAGCGCACCCACCGCCCGGCGCGCCACGTCCTCGTTCTCGTCCTGCAGCCGCAGCACCAGGTTGGGCACGGCAGCGGGGCTCCGGCGATCGGCGAGCACCCGGATGGCGTAGTCGCGCAGCCGCGAATCGGGCGAGGAGAGGTCGGCCACCAGCGCGCCGTCGGTCTTCTTGCGCGCCTCGACCTGGTAGCTCAGCGCCACGACCGCCTCGTGAAGAGCCGCGTCGAGCGAGGCGTCGAACGCCGCCGCGCGAGACGCCGGGTCGAGCGCCTCGTCGGCGCCGGTGGGCCGCCGCGCCTCGCCTTCCGCAAGCAGGCGCTCCGTCTCGCCGCCCGCGCCGGGCGTGGTCATCTCGATGCTCAGCGCCACGTCGGCCATCTCGCGCTCGGGCGCGATCTGCCCCGCTGCGACGTTGGGCATGGGCGCGAGCACGCGGCGGGCCTGATCGATCTCGAGCCGGATGCGCGCCTCTCCTCCTTCGCGCACCGCAAAGTGCCCGGTGCTCTCCAGCGCCGTCTGCAGTTCGCGGCGCACCTGCGCGGCGGACTCGGACAGCTCGGGGTTGCCGGCAAGGTTCGCGTCGGAGACCGTGAGGATGCCGACCGAGATCGCGCCGGGCGGCGGGGTGGCCTTGCAGGCCGCACACAGGGTCGCGAGGGCGATGGCGCGAAGGGGACGCATGCTCTCTGGATGCTAAGCGGCAGCGGCGGCCGGGTCAAAGCTGTCGGCGGTCGGCTGGGCTACTCGCCCTCCGCCAAGGGAGGCTGCGGCGACGCGGCGCCGGTCTCTTCCCCCGGCTGGTCCGGAGCGCTGCCCGTCTCTGCGCCGGACGGCGGCTGCGCTGGGGAAACGTCCGCGGCCGCCGGCGCCGTATCGACCGCTTCGTCCGGCCCCGGGCTCGAAGCGCCGCTGGCTGCGCCCTCGGCGGGCGCCGCCATCGGGAAGTGGCTCATCCGCAGCGTCCCCGCCGGCTGGCCCCAGGCCTGCTCCGCCGCGGTCATCGCGCGCGGTTTCTCCTCGCGCCCGCGCCGCGGACGGCGGCCCTCCTTCTGGGGATCCTCGGGAGCGCTCCCGGCGGCGGCCGGCTGCGGCGCAACCTCCACGGGCGCTGCGGGCTCGGCTGCCTGCGCGCTCCCGGCCTCGGGCGTCTCGGCCTGCGCCGGCGGCTCCTCGGCAGCTGGCTCGGGCGACTGCTCGTGCTCGCTCTCCTGCGACCGCTCGCGCTGCCGTTCGCGAGGCCGGTCCTCGCGCTCGCGGACCTTCTCGTCGCGAACCTTCTCGTCGCGGACAAGCCCCGGCTGCGCCTTCGCGGCCAAGGCGAAGAACGCCTCGTCCACGTCGGGGATCTCCACCAGCTGCACGGTCACGCCCACGTGCAGCTCGATCATCTCCTCGGGCAGCGCGTCGCCGGCGTAGAGCGCGACCGGCGCCTGGCCCGCGGCGCTGGCCTCCGAGCGCGCCTCGCGGCCCGCCTCGCCCGCCGCCAGCACCAGGCCCATCTGCGCGCTGTAGTGCGCGAGGTCTTTGCGCAGCTCCTGCACGTCCTGCCGGCCGATCTCGCGCGCGCCCCGGACCAGCTTGACCGCGACGCGCAGATCCGAGACGCCGCGCCGCTGCCGCGCGAGATAGAGAGGGCCTTCTTTGCTGCGCTTCGCGATCCGCACATCGCGCATGCCCATCTTCTCCAGCAGCGCCGCGCAAAGCTGCTCGAACCCCGCCGTCTCCAGCTCGGCGAGCCTTCGTCGCAGCGCGCGCACCACCGCGCGGCGGCCCTCGGCCACCAGCTGCGCGCCGGTCATCGGACGTCCCAGCGAGGTCTGCGGCGCGCGCTCGACCAGCTCGGGAATGGCGGCCGGCGGCGGGAACTCGACCAGCGTCACGCGGTCGCCATCGACGATGAAGGCAGGCTTGCGGCCCGCCTCGGTCCGGCGCCGGTTGTCCTCGAGCAGCGCGGTGACCAGCGAAGGAAGATCGTGGACCAGCGCGTCGCTCAGGAGCTGCCGCGAAAGCAGCTGCTGCGCCAGCTCCGCCAGCGGCGCCCCGCTCTGCTTCTGCGCCAGCGCCTCGAAGACCACCTCGGCCGGCGGCGGGAAGCGCTTCTGCCCCTTCTCGGGCCGGCCCTGGGCGCGGCGGCGCTCGGCCTCGACCTCCTCCGAGCCCTCCTCGTGCTCCGCCTGCAGCACCTCCATCCGCTTGCGCGCCTGCGCGTGGATGGGCCGCGGCTCGCGCTCGCGCGGGCGGTACTGCGCCTCGCCGTCTTCCGCCGGGTGCAGCAGCGGCACCACCGGCTCGACCACCAAATCTTGAGGAACGCCCCACTCGGTCAGCGCGAAAGTGCCCTCGGGCGCGACCGCGACCACCTTGCGCTCTTCCTCGCGCTTCGCCATGGCGGCGAGGCGTTGGCCCATGGTGACCCCGGGATCCTGGCCGACGTGCGAGAGCAGATTCTCGCGGACGGCGGCTTCCGAGATTTCCTTGAAGTGGAGGGGCTTGCCGGCACGACGCAGCACTTCGACAGCGGCTTCCGTGAAAGTCATCGGTAGATCTCCAGGCGGCGGGGCTGTGGAAGCTTCCCTCCGCTCAGTGGAAAAGGGCCGGGATCGTATTGGCTTGCGCACCAACTGTCAACGCACTTAGGCTCGCTCCGTGATCCGCATCCGGCCGGGCCGCTCCTGGAGGCTGAATCCGAGCTACCTCGGCGAGCTGCGCGCGCTGACCGCGCCCCGCGCGCGCGCCTTCACCGGCGCGGAGATCCTCGACGTGCTCGGCCTCGAGGTGGACGGCGTGGACATCGCCGCCGGCGTCGGCGAGGCGCAGGTGCTGGTGGCGGTGGACGAGCTGGTGCAGGCGCTGGTGCGGCTCGGCCAGGGCAGCCCGGCGGCGCAGGCGACCATCGGCCCCGGCCCCACCGAGCTGGTGCTCGAGGCGCGCGGCTACGACGTGCTGGCCACGCTGATCTCGCTGGCGCCACCCGCGCGGCTGCTCGCGTCCGGGCTGCTGCTCGACTTTACCAAGCTGCGCGCCGCCGCGCTCGCCGCCGCGCGCGGGCTGGTCTTCGATCTGCTCGCCATCAGCCCCGTACTGGAGAAGACGCCGCTCGCGAAGCGGCTGGCCGCCGGATGCCGCACGCTCTCGCGCAAGCCCCTCGCGCTCGGCACGGGCTGGCCCGCCTCTGCCGCGCGCGCCCTCGCGGCGTCCGCGTCGGGCGCCAACGTGCGCTGCGAGATCTCCGCGCCGGCCGAGACCATGGCCCGCATCGCCGCCCGCCGCGAGGTCGAGCACGCCCCGCTCGCCGCGCACCTGGGCCGCGGCACGGTCACGCTGCGGGTGAAGGACGCGCCGGCTCTCTCGTGCGAAGAGCCGCTCCTGTTCACCCTGCGCAACGCGGTCCGCGATGCGGTCGCGCTGGTCGAGGCCTGGGAGGGCGGCGACCGCGTCTTCACGCTGCCGCTCGGCTCGGTCGAGCTTCGCTGCGACTTGACGCGCGACGAGGTCCGCGCCGACGGCTGGAAGCACCCCGCCGAGGCGAGCCCGTCGCAGCTCGCCTTCGCCATCGCGGGCGCTGCGCACTCCTTCGCCGAGCGCGCGCTAAGGACCGCGGCCAAGGCGCCCGACGAGCTGCTCACCGACCTGCGCACCCGCGCCCGCGCCCTGCTCCGCCACTGCCGCGACCTCGCCTCGGGCGACCTGCGCCGCGCCCCGCAGCTGGTGAGCGCCCCGCCGCCGTCGCAGACGCCGCGGCCGCTGCAGGCGCCGCTCGCCGAGGGCCGCATCCGCCGGCTGCTCTACCGCGAGGCGTGGGGCGAGCCCGGGCTTTTGCTCGACCGCGCGCCGTTGCTCCTGCCGCAGGGCCCGCTCGTGCTGGTGCTCGGCGACGCCATCGAGGCGCGCGAGCCGGCCACCGGCGAGCGGCTGTGGCGCGTCTCAGCGGCGCCCGGCGCGGCGCTGCGCGACGGCGATCTCTTCTACGCCGAGGCCGGCGACGCGCTGGTCCGCCTCGACGCGCACACCGGCGAGGTGCGCTGGCGAAGGCGAATGCGCGACGCATCGCATCCTGCGCAGCTCTGGCCGCAGCCGGGGGGCGTGCTGCGATCGCTGCCCGGCGAGGGCGTCGCCTTCGTCTCCGACGCGGGCGCGCTCGCGTGGCGGGCCCGGCTCCCCGGCGGCGCGCCCTCGGCGGCAATGGCGATCGACGGCGTGCTGGTGCTGGTGCTCGCCTCGGGCGTGCTCGCCGGCCTCGACCCGAGCGACGGCAGCGTTCTCTGGCGAAAGCGCGGGCGCTTCGATTCGCTCACCGGATCGCCGGGCCGCGCGCTGGTGCTGGGCCCGACCTCGCTCGCGGCCATCGACCCCGCCTCGGGACAGCTGCTCTGGGAGCGCCCGCTGCCGCCAGGCGCGAGCGATCCGCAGATCGCCGCCGACCTTGCGCTGCTCATCGCTGCCGGCCGCGTGCACGGGCTTTCGCTGGTGGACGGCACACCGCGCTTCTCGGTGCTGCTGCCGTGGGCGGCCGATCTCGCCGTCGCCGACGAGCCCGACGAGCACGGCCACCGCGGGTCCACCGTCATCGTCACCGGCGCGGGCGGCGCGGCGATGCGCCTGGACGAGCGCGGCGCCGCGCGCTGGAGCTTGCCCACCGGCGACACCTCCGCCCCGGCGCAGGCGCTGCTCCAGCGCGGCATGGTGCTCCTGCAGCGGAGCGGAACAGCGCTCTTTGACGCGGCCGAGGGACGCCCGCTCACCCGGCTCCCGGCAGCGCGCTGGGCCGCGCTCGGGTCCGACCTCACCTGCGCGCTGGTGGACGAAACCAATGCGCTCTCGGTGCATCTGCTCGCGACTCACCTCAGCGTCGTCTAGCGTCTAGCGGGGCGACTAGCGGGCATCCGCCGGTTCCCCAAAGCCCCGCGAGGCCCGAGGGGCCTACTTGCCGGCCTGCCCCGGAAACTGCCGGTGGCTCTCGAAGACCACCAGGACCGAGATGCCGCCCTTTTCAACCCGGTAGACGATTCGATAGCCGCGGAACACAACCTCCCGCACGTCGTCGTCCCCGTCCAACTCGGGAACACGGCGGCCAGTTCCTGGCACCGCAGCGGCCGCGCCTGCCCGCTTCCGCAGTGCCGCCACCCAGCGGCCGGCGGCTTGGGGATCGTTTCTGGCGATGAACCGGCCGATCTCGAGCAGGTCCCGGTGGGCCCGGGCGGTCCATCGCAGCCGACTCATCGCCTCGGCTTGCCGAACTCCCGCTCGACGGCTTCATCGAGCTGGGAATCGGATACGATTCGTCCTGCTTCCGCGTCGGCGAGCCCCTCTCGCACGGCTTGGCGGAATCGTTCCCCGTAGGTCAGCCGATCGAAGTCCTCGGGCGAGAGCATCACCGCAGCGGGCTTCCCGTTTTGCGTGATGATCACCGGACGACCGCGGCTGCGCAGTGACCGCACGACCTCTGAAGCGCGGGCTTTGAAGTTCGCGATCGGAAGAATGTCTTCGGCCACCTGGATGGGCTTCATTCGGACTACCTCGATGGTCAGAATATAGACCATCAAACAGACCACCACAAGTGAGCGGGCGGTCGGCCCAGTCGCTCCTCACCACTTCGTCGGCGAGAGATCCAGCTCGGCGTGGTGATTGAACGTCACCGTCCTGATCTGCCCCGTGAGCGGTTGCCGCACGTCGCGCGAGTAGGTGAGCCAGAGGTCGATGCGCGCCGGCACCTTGCTGCGCTCGATGCGCAGGTTCTCGTCGGGCGCGTCGATCAGCAGCTCCTTGCCCAGCTTGCCGCCCGGCTCCTGCACCTCGATGTCGAACTTCTCGTGCAGCTTCCGGAAGACGAACTCGTGCAGCTTCTTGTCCGACGGCTCCTGGTAAGCCATGTTCGCCGCCTGTCTCAGGATCGACTTCACCTCGAAGTTGTCGAGGTAAGCCTCGCCGTACGTCAGCGCCCAGAAGATGCCGGCGCCGAGGCCCAGCAGCAGCAGAAAGGTGACGACGGTGAAGCCGCGCGGCCGCGGCATCAGTTCACGCCGTGGAAGAGGCGCCCGAAACGGATCCCCATCGAGCCGCCGAAGGAGATCCAGATGATCGACGCGCGCCCCTTGATGTAGCTGAAGGGGATCTCGCCGATGCCGCCCTCGACCCGGCTGTCGGCGGAGTTGTCGCGGTTGTCGCCCATCATGAAGACGCGGCCGGGGCCAACCAGCCACGAGCCCGAGCGCGAGTACGCCGGATCCTTGCGGACGATGATGGGGTGCTTGCGGCTGCCGAGATCCTCGATGAACTCGCCGGAGGTGATGGCGACGTCGCCGTCGGAGTACTCGGAGTGCTCGGTATAGGTGTAATCGCCCACCGCCGTGCGCGCCTGTTCGACGCCGTTCACGAAGACCACGTTCTCCTTCACGTCGATGCGATCGCCCGGCAGCCCGATCACGCGCTTGACGTAGTCGACCTCCGGATGCTGCGGCACCATGAACACCACCACGTCGCCGCGCGCGGGCGCCTTCTCGCCGAGCTTGTGCACCGTCGCGGGATCGCTGAAGGGGATGCGCAGGCCGTAGGACATCTTGTTGACGAAGATGAAATCGCCCACCAGCAGCGTCGGAATCATCGAGCCCGAGGGGATGTGGAACGGCTCGAAGATGAACGCGCGCAAGAGCAGCGCCACCAGGATGGCGCCGCCGATCGACTCGGTGTATTCGCGCGCGGCGCTCTTGCGGGCGAAGGCGAGGTGCTTGTCGAGGCTCTGGTCGAGCCGCGTGCGCGCCTCCACCGCGGGCGTCCCTGCGCCGGTGGCGAGCGCGGTGTCGACCCCTTCGATGGCCTGCTCCACCTCTGCGGCGGCGGCCGGCGACAGCTTGCCTCCGTAGCGGCGCTGGAGCCGGGCGCCCGAGCGGCGCAGCGACTTCGCTTCGTTGCGTGCCCGGCTGCGCACGCCCCAGGGCGTGGCCGAGCCGATCATCGAGAGCACGAAGACGGCGAAGAAGACCGCGAGCGATCCAATCAGGTAATCCTGGTGCCGCAGGCGGTACTGCGCGAAGGCGGCGATCACCACCGCGGCCCCGACGATGCCGAGCATGCGCGAGTAGCCGGCGGCCTGGTAATACGCGCGCGGGCCCTTGTCGGCAGCGGCCACCAGCTCCGCCTCCTTCCGGGCCTGCGCCGTGGCCTTGCTCTGGTCCGCCAAGGCCGTCATTCTTCCACCCGGAGGACGGCGAGAAATGCCTCTTGCGGGATCTCCACTGAGCCGACCGCCTTCATCCGCTTCTTTCCTTCCTTCTGCTTCTCGAGCAGCTTGCGCTTGCGCGAGATGTCGCCGCCGTAGCACTTGGCGAGCACGTTTTTGCGCATCGCCTTCTGCGTCTCGCGGGCAATCACCCGCGACCCCACCGCCGCCTGGATAGCCACTTCGTACATCTGCCTGGGGATCTCTTCCTTCAGCTTCTCGCAGATGGCCTTGCCGCGGTAATAGGCGCGCTCGCGGTGCACGATGGTGCTGAGTGCGTCCACCACTTCCTGATTGATCAGGATATCGAGCTTGACCAGATCTGCCGCCTGATATCCGAGCGGCTCATAATCCAATGAGGCATATCCGCGCGTCAGGCTCTTCAGCTTGTCGAAGAAGTCGAACACCACCTCGGCGAGCGGGATCTCGTAGGTGATCTGCACGCGCTTGGTGCCGATGTACTTGATGTCCTTCTGCGTGCCGCGCCGGTCCTGGCAGAGCTTGAGCACCGAGCCGACGTACTCGTTGGGCACGTAGACGTGCGCGAGCATCATCGGCTCGAGCAGCGTCTCGATCTCGCCCTCCTCCGGCAGCTTGGCCGGGTTGTCGATGGTCACCGCCCGCCCGTCCTTGCGGATGATCTTGTAGACGACCGATGGCGCGGTGGTGATCAGGTTCAGGTTGTATTCGCGCTCGAGCCGCTCCTGCACGATGTCCATGTGCAGCAGGCCCAGGTACCCGCAGCGGTAGCCGAAGCCCAGCGCCTGCGAGGTCTCGGGCTCGTAGGTGAAGGCGCTGTCGTTGAGCTTCAGTTTCTCCAGTGCGTCGCGGGTGTTTTCGTAATCGGAGGAGTCCACCGGAAAGATCCCGGAGAACACCATCGGCTTGATCTCCTTGAAGCCCGGAAACGCCGTCTCGGTCGGCCGGGTCGGCTCGGTCAGCGTGTCGCCGACCTTCGCGTCCTGGATCACCTTGACGTTCGCGACCACGAAGCCGACTTCGCCCGCGATCAGCTCCGTCTTGCCGCGCGCCTTGGGCGCGAACACGCCGACGTCCGCGACCTCGTATTCGCGCTTGTTCGACATGAAGATGATCTTTTGCTTCGGCCGCAGCGTCCCCTCGACGACGCGGACCAGCATGACCACGCCGCGGTAGCTGTCGTACCAGCTGTCGAAGATCAGCGCCTTCAAAGGCGCCTGCGGGTCGCCCGACGGCGGCGGCACCTCGCGGACGATCTCCTCGAGCAGCTCCTCGATGCCGATGCCTTCCTTGGCGCTGGTCGGCACCGCCTTGGAGGCGTCGATGCCGATGATCTCCTCGATCTCCG
>JAYWBT010000028.1:0-7491 GCA_043781235.1 Deltaproteobacteria bacterium | reverse complement strand
CTGGATGCTGCGCGAGGCGCGGGTGATCGAGCCGCACGCGCGGTTGCGCGAAGATCTGCACCGCATCGCGCACGCGGGCTACGCGGTCGAATTGGTGCATGGCATGACTCGCCCGAACGAGCCGGCCGACCAGCTCCTCACCCTGAGCCTGGGCTTTCTTGCGCAGCTCTCTTTGGGCGCGGCGACGAGTGCCCGGCTGCGCGCGCTGGAGTTGGGCGCTCTCGGTTGCGCTGGACTTGCGCCCGAATTGCACGCCTGCGCACGCTGCGGCGCCGAGGTGCCGCCGGGGCGGGTCTCGTTCGATCCGGCGGCGGGTGGGGTGGTCTGCTCGCGCTGCGCGGAAGCCGGGTCGCCACGGCTCACGGTGGGCGCACGGGCTGCGCTCGAGCAGCTGCAGGGCGGCGGGCTCGCGGCTGCGGAGGCGCCGGTCTCGGCCGACGGCTCGGGCCGGCCGGCCGCTGCGGGCAGATTCGAGGAAGCTTGCGTGCAGGCCGCGCGGCCGCTGGCTCTTTTCCTCGCGCATCACCTGGGGCACAGTCTGCGCAGCGCAGAGTTCGGGCGTCAGGTCGGGGCTCCGCCTTAGCTCCCGCAAAACATTTCTCTCGGCGAGCCTTGGTCAGTACCGGAAGGTGCTCGCCAAAAAGACGTAGAGGAAGAGCTGGTGTACGGAGGCGATGCGGTACCCGGTCGGGTCCTGGGTGCCGGTCGGATCGTTGGGCACCGCCTCGTCGCCGGTGCCGTACGAGAGAGAGATGCCGAGGCGGGAGATGGCGTGAGCGCCGATCAGGCCCAAGCTGGCCGTGCCGCCGTAGAGCGCGACGCGGGGGAGATGGCTCGAGGCAGATTTCAGGGCGCCGTCGGCGCTGACGTCGAGCGCGGGCGCTCCGCTGCGGTCGGTGAAGAGCCCGAGCGCGAACGAATACTCCGGGTTGATCAGGTACTCGCCACCCGCGTTGAGGTCGAAGACGAAGGCGCGCTGCACCGTATTCTGCAGCCGCAGCCGGCTCGCGACGTTCGCCGGGACGGTGAAGCGATCGTACTGCGCGCCCCCGTGCAGGGTGAGCTGGCTGGAGACAGTCCACCGGTGCGCCTCGATGCGGGCGAAGCCCAGGCGCAGGAGGAGCGGCACCGGCGTGCGGCTCTCGACCTCACTGGTGTTGAAGACGTTGGCGGCGGTCCGGCTGCCGGCGGGCGCATTGGGATCGCTCAGTTCGTCCTGCACCCGCACCGTTCCCGCCGAGTGAACCGGGATGCCGGGCAGGCCCAGCGCAGCGCCCAGGATCCAGCGCTCGTCGAGGCGGTACTTGGCACCGGCGAGGCCGACCAGGTTGCCGTTCTGGAACGACGCGGTCGCGTGGTAGACGCCGAGCGTGGGCTCTTTCGGATCGCCGCTCAGGACCAGCGCGTCCTCCGAGTTGTCGAACAGCCGCAGGACGTAGTGCAACGCGAAGCCCAGGTTGAGCTTCTGGTTCCAGCGCAAGCCGGCGCCCACGGCCAGGTCGAAGGTCCGGTCGAGCACCCGGGTGTGGACTTCCTCGGGGCTGGTCTGATCGCTGCCGTAGGAGCGGAAGCTGGGCACGGTCACGTCGAAACCGAACGCCCACGGTGTGCCCCGCTCGTCGAGCGCACCGACGCCCTTGAGGAGGCCCGCCTCGCCCGGGATGACGTTCAGTGTATTGAGCGTCGCGAGCGAAAAGGTGCTGCGGTCGATGCCCAAGGAGCCGCGGCTCTGGCGCTCGATGCCGTAGAGACTGGCCGAGACGCTGACGTTGAGCCTGCGCGCGTCGCAGATGCCGGCCGGGTTGTAGAAGAGGCCCGAGGGATCGTCGGCGAGCGCGACGAAAGCCCCGCCCAGCGCAGTCGCACGCGAGCCCACCGGGAAGTCCTGGTAGCGCGAGTCGTCGGCCAGGGCGGGGCGCGGGCTGGTCAGGAGGGCGGCCGCGCAGAGCAGGGCGACGCCGCTGCGCTGGTGAAGTGAAGTCGCAGTGCAGGTGCAGTGACGCCTCAGTGAAGGTCCAGTGATCGCCGGCAAGCGGCTCACGGCGCCAGCGCCTTCCAGAGCGCGAGGGCCGCCGCGGCCGGGTCTAGGGCGCCGAGCACCGAGCGGATGCAGGCAACTCCCTGCGCGCCCGCCTCGAGCGCAGCCCGCGCGTTGCCTGGGTCCACCCCGCCCAGCGCCAGCACGGGAATGGGCGCAGCGCGCACCGCGGCTCTCAGCGCCAAAAGCCCTCGCGCGCTCTTGCCCGGCGTCGAGAAGACCGGCCCGAAGACGCAGAAGTCAGCTCCACCCAGGGCGGCGCGAGCGACCTCCTCGGGCGAGTGGCAGCTGACCCCGATGATCCCCCGAGCTCCAAGCAATTCGCGCGCAGCCCGCGGCGGCAGGCCGCTTGCGGGCAGGTGCACGCCGTCGGCACCGGCCGCGAGCGCTACATCGGCGCGGTCGTTGATCAGCAGCGGCGCCCGGTGCTCGCGGCAGATCGGCAGGAGCCTGCGCGCTTCGGCGTAGAGCTCGGACGCGCTCGCGTTTTTTTGGCGCAGCTGCACGAGAACCTCCCCGCGGGGCAGCAGCGGAAGTGCGGCGCGAAGCGCGGGGAGCGAGTCACCATCCGGGGTGATCAAGTACAGCCGGCGCACCCGCTTCCTCTACCACAGCCCGATCGACCCCAGCCCCTACTGCCCGATCACGCCGCCCAGCGGGCTCGAGGCGCTGCCAAAGAGCTTCCGCGGGATCCGCCCCGCCTTGAACGCGAGCCTCCCCGCTTGCACGCCGAGCTTCATCGCGGTGGCCATCGAGACCGGATCCTGCGCGCCCGAGAGCGCCGTGTTCACCAGCAGTCCAGAGACGCCCAACTCCATGCAGATGGCAGCATCGCTTGCCGTTCCCACACCCGCGTCGACGATCACCGGCACCTTGGCGTGCTCGAGGATCATCATCAAGCTGTACGGGTTGCGCAGCCCGAGCCCGCTGCCGATGGGGGCGCCGAGCGGCATCACCGCCGCGCAGCCCGCGTCCTCGAGCTTGCGCGCCAAGACCGGATCGTCGTTGGTGTACGGCAGCACCTGGAATCCTTCGCTCACCAATTGCCGCGCCGCCTTGAGCGTCTCCTCTCCGTCGGGAAGGAGCGTCTTCTGGTCGGAGAGCACCTCCAGCTTCACCAGCGGGTTTTCCCCGCCCAGCTGCAATTCGCGCGCGAGGCGGCAGGTGCGCACGGCGTCGTCGGCGTTGAAGCAGCCGGCCGTGTTGGGGAGAAGCTGCATGCCCTCGGGGATCCAGTGCAGGAGAGAATTCTCCCCGCGCGCCGTCAGGTCGAGGCGCCGGACCGCCACCGTGACCAGCTCGGCGCCGCTCGCCGTGAGCGCGGCCTTCATGGTGGGGAAGTCGCGATACTTGCCGGTGCCGACGATCAGCCGCGACTTGAAAGCCCGCCCCGCGAGAACCAGTTCGTCCATGCTCATCCTCCGCCTACGAACGAGACGATCTCGAGTGCGTCGCCCTGCGCGAGCCGCTCCTCGGCGTGTTGCGCGCGCTTGACCACCGCTCCGTTGCGCTCGACGGCCACCCGCTCGGCGCGCAGGCCCAGGTGGGCGAGCAGCGCCGACACGGTCAGCCCTTCGGGAAGCTCTTGGGGCTCGCCGTTGATGGTCGCTCGCATAGGCGGGCTTAGTAAGCGGCGCGAGACGCTTTGGTCAAGCAGAGGAGGGGCGGCACCGGAGGGTTGGCGCTTGTCACCCCAGCTGGATGCTGCGAAACTCCGCGGTCGATCTCGCTCCCTCCGCCGACCCGAGGCTCTCTCTTGGACACCGTCGCGCTCCTGCGGCAGGTCTCGATCTTCAAGGATCTCTCGAGCGGCGACCTCGCCGATCTCGCCGGCCGCATCCGCCCGCGCTCGGCAGAAGCCGGCGCGGTCATCTTCAGCCATGAGGAGCCGGGCGACGCGCTCTTCATCATCGCCTCGGGCAAGGTGAAAGTGGTGCTCTACGGCGAGACGGGCCGCGAGATCATCCTGAGCATTTTGCGCGGAGGCGACTTCTTCGGCGAGATGTCGCTGCTCGACCGGCAGCCGCGCTCGGCCAACGTGGTCGCGGTGGAGGAGTCGCACCTGCTCGCGCTCGACCGCGACGCCTTCCAGACGCATCTCGCCGCGCACCCGACCACCGCCCGCGCCATCCTCGCCGAGATGTCGCGCCGCCTGCGCCACGCCGACGAGGTGATCGGGAACCTGGCGCTGCTCGATGTCTACGCGCGCGTCGCACGGACCATCCGCGACCTCGCGCAGAAGCAGGGCGAGCCGGTCGACGGCGGCCTGCTCATCAAGGAAAGGCCCACCCAGCAGGAGATGGCCGGCCTCATCGGCACCAGCCGCGAGACGGTGAGCCGCGCGCTCAGCGACTTCACCCGGCGCGGCTTGCTCGAGATGCAGGGCAGGCAGATCCTGGTGCGCTGGGGCTTCCTGCGCAAGATGGACGAGCCTTCGGCCTGAACGCCGCCGCCGGGCTCGTCCCGCTTGCTCTTGCGGGTCCGCTTCGCTTTCGCTACACACGCCGCGTGCCGATCTATCGGGTCTCCAAGCAGCTCTGGTTCTGCGCCGCGCATCAGGTCCGCCTGAGCGAGAACGAGTGCGAGAAGCTGCACGGCCACAACTACCGGGTGCTGGTCCACGCCGAGGCGAGCGAGCTCGATCGAACCAGCTACGTGCACGACTTCGCGGCGCTCAAGCGGGCCGCCATCGAGGCAACCAGCCGGTTCGACCACCAGAACATCAACCAGGTGGCGCCGTTCCAGGAGGGCGGGCTCAACCCCACCGCCGAGGAGTTGGCGCGCTACCTCTGCCTGGAATTGGGCCGGCAGCTCGACGACGCCCGGGTGCGCATCTGCAAGGTGGAAGTCTTCGAGACCGACAACAACCGCGCGGAGTACGTGCCATGAAGCAAGCGCTGCTGGCGAAGTGACGGGCGAGAGCGCGCCCCCCGGGGGACCCCGAAAGGTGGCGGCTCGGCCGCGTCGGTCGTCCTCGCCCCGCATTGGTGGCGCGAACGAGGGGCGGCAACGGCGCGAATTCAACCTCAAGCTTTGGAGCGGCCCATTGGCGGGGCGGCTCGAGGCAGCCGTCGTGGTGGTGACCTTCGTTGCGGTGATCGCGATCCTGATCGTCCTGGTGCAAGCGCCGGGGGCCCTGGTCGTGCATGTGCAGGACGACAGCAAGGAGGCGCTGGCTTTTGCGAAAGTCCGCTGCACCTCGCCCGATGGCGCGCAGAGCTTCGCGGGCCAGACCGACGTTTTCGGCGAGGCCAAGTGGCCGGGCCTCGTCAAGGGGCCATGGCGCTGTCAGGTGGAGGCGCCTTTGCGCTACCAGGCGCGGCTGCGGACCGGGCTCGCGACCGTGGTCTCGCGCTCGCCGGCCATCTGGGTCACCACCTTCGAGCGGCCGTTTCGGGTGCGGGTGAAGATCGCGCGGCCCACTGGCTCGCCGCGGGCGCCGCTCGCCGTGCGCGCAGTCTGCAAGACCGATCTTTCCAAGGGAGAAGCAGCTGCCTCCTGGGAGACGCGCATCAGCATCCTCGACAACCAGGCAATGCTTTTCGTGCCACCGGGCAAGCGCTGCCAGGTTGGGCTCGTGCATCCCGAGCTGAGCGTGGGCGAAGGCCCGGTGGCGCTGCCCGAGCTTGCCTGCGGCGAGTTCCCCTGCGTCGAGGTGCCCGAGGGCGGTGCGGGCGAGATCCGCGAGATCACGCTCTTGCCGACAGCTGTGCAGTGGGAGGCTTTGCGGCCGCCGCCGGTGCCCGACGCGCCCGAGCGCTGACGGCCTCCGCTACGACTTGCCGGCGAAGATGTCCATCACGTCCTGCAGCAGCTTGACCGCCTCGTCGTGGGGGCGTTGGAACGAGTTGCGACCCATGATCGAGCCGAACGCGCCGCCGTCGCGCAGGCCACGGATCTCGTTGAGCAGGTCGGCGGTGCTCTTCGTCTCCCCGCCCGAGAAGATGACGATGCGCTTGCCCGCGAAGCAGCTCTGCACCACGTGCTTCACGCGGTCGGCCAGGGTCTTGATGGGGAGGTTGTACTTCTCGAAGACCTTCTTCGCCTCGGGCTGGTAGATGGCCTCGGCGGGCGGCTTCACCTTGACGATGTGCGCGCCGAGTTGGCAGGAGATCTGCGCCGCGTAGCCGGCCACATCGACCGCCGTCTCGCCAGCCTTGTCGGTGATGCCCTCGCCGCGCGGATAGCTCCAGACCACCGCCGCGAGGCCCGAGTCCTTGGCCTCCTCGATCAGCTCGCGAAGCTCCTCATACATCGTGTTTCGCTCGGCCGAACCGGGATAGATGGTGAAGCCGATGGCCGCGCAGCCGAGGCGCACGGCGTCGCGCACCGAGCCGGTGACGGCCGAGCAGGGCGAGTGGCCCTTGGAGAGGCTGTCGCTGTTGTTGAGCTTGAGGATGAGTGGCATCTCGCCCGGGTACTTGCCGGCGACGAATTCCAGCGCGCCGAGCGGCGCCGCGTAGGCGTTGCAGCCCGCGTCGATGGCCAGCTTGATGTGGAACTCTGGATCGTATCCGGCCGGGTTGGGCTGGAACGAGCGGACCGGCCCGTGCTCGAAGCCTTGATCGACGGGGAGGATGACCATCTTGCCGGTGCCCCCGAGCCGCCCATGGTTGAGCATCCGGGCGAGGTTGGTCTTGGTGCCTGGGTTGTCCGACGGGTACCAGCTGAGGATCTCGCGAACGCGGCTCGTCGTCTCCATGGGGTCTCCTTGGGAAGGGCGCGGGAGATTAGTCCGCGCAGCGGGCCCTTTCAAGCTCAGAGCAGCGCGACGAGGGCGAGGATGCGGAGGTCGTTCGCGGCGTGGAGAATCATGGCCGGGACGATCGAGCCGGTGGCCACCGAAATGTAGAGCAGCGCCAGCCCAAGCAGGGTCGCGATCACGATGCCGCGCGCGCCTTGATAGAAGTGTGCGAAGCCGAAACCCAAGACCGAGGTGGCCGCGCCGAGCAGGGGGGCGCCGGGCACCAACTTGTCGAAGTAGGCGGGCAGAAGGCCGCGGAAGACGAGCTCTTCGCAGATGCCCGCGGTGATGCTGACCGCCGCAAAAAACCAGCGCTCCTCGCGCGTCACCGGCAGGAGCGCCTTGGCGCGCGCAAGCTGGGAGGCGACCGCGTCGCGATAGGGTCCCGGGGTACGGGCGCGCCAGAGGGGCACCAAGAGGAAGAAGAGGCAGGCCGCAAGCAGCAGCCAGGGTTCGGCTCCATGCAGCTTGCGCAGGCCGATGGTGCGCGGATGCGCGCCGTCCAGCAGGAGGCTCAACATCACCGCCGCTGCGGTGGCCCACCAGACGAGCAGAAAGCGCTGGAAGAAGCGGACTCGCGCGCGCGGGTTTTGGCGCACCGCCGCGCTCAGCTCCTCGAAGCGCCGCCTCCCATCGAACGGCACCAGGAAGAGCACCCGGGTGACCACCGCGGTCTGCACCACGAAGGCGACGAACGCCAGGCTCTTGA
>JAYWBT010000027.1:0-7504 GCA_043781235.1 Deltaproteobacteria bacterium | reverse complement strand
AGCTCGGGCAGCAGTTCCTTGCGCGCGAGAAGGATCTCTACAAGCGCTTCGAGCCGCTGCTCTCGCTGCGAATGACGGCGCAGCGCCAGCGCATCCACGGCGCGTACCACCTCGCGAATGTGCTCTGGACCGGCAAGGACTTCGTGGTGGTGGACTTCGACGGCGACCTGACGCGTCCCCTGCCCGAGCGCCGCCGCAAGCGGTCGCCGCTGCGCGACGTGGCGTCGATGATCCGTTCGTTCGATTATGCGGCGTCGATGGCGCTGCGCGACGAGTCCAACGTCCGCGAGGCGGACCGCGCCACCGCCGAGCCGTGGACCAAGCTGTGGACGACCTGGGTCACGGCGACCTTCCTGGGCTCGTATCTCGAAGGCATGGGCGGGGCGCTGGCCATTCCCCGCACGCGCCCCGAGCTGGAGCTGCTGCTCGATACGCAGCTGCTCGAGAAGGCGCTCGATGAGCTCGGCGTGGAGCTTGGAGTCCGCGAGGACTGGGCCTTCGTCTCGCTCCGCGCCCTGCTCGAAATGCTCTAAACTTCTGCCGGAAGAACGCCATGGGAGCCGAGTCGAGGGGTAACAGACAGGCCGCAGCCGCCCTCCTGTCCCTCTTGCTTTCACTGTGCGGGTGCGCCCACGGTTCCGCAGCGCCCCCCTGGCCCGCGAGTCTGCAGCAGGAAGTGACCTTCACTGGATATTCGCCGCTCTCCCGTAGTGCGGAAATCGCGCGTCGCACCTTGCCGCCATTGACGGTCCGGTATGGACAGCAAATGCTTTCCGCCAGAGGGCAGGAGCTGCGCGAGCAGCCGATCGATCTGGCGCAAGAGAAGTTCGTCGTCTACGTTCCAGCCGCAGCGCCGCCGAAAAGCGGCTATGGCCTGTTGGTGTTCGTGGCGCCCTGGGAAGAGGCGACCAAGCCCGACCGCTGGCGGCCGCCGCTCGACCGGCACGGGCTGATCTTCGTCGCCGCCGCGAATTCCGGAAACGAGGTCAAGCTCCTCGATCGACGCCTGCCGCTGGCATTGCTGGCATACGAGAATATCCGCGCGCGGTATCCACTCGACCCGAAGCGCGTCTATGTGGGCGGCCTGTCGGGTGGCTCGCGCGTGGCCGAGATGATTGCCCTGGGCTATCCCGATGTGTTCCGCGGCGCTTTGTTGAATGCTGGCAGTGATCCGATCGGCGGCGAGCAAGGGATTTACTTGCCGCCCGCCGACCTGTTCCGAAAGTTCCAGCAAACGAGGCTCGTCTTCGTGACCGGCCGCCACGACGACGTCAACCTCGACGACGATGCGGTCAGCTTGCACTCGATGAGGCATTGGTGCGTCTTCAATCTCGCGGTCCAGGAACCGCGACGGCTTGGGCACGAGCCGCTCGACGCCGCCTCATTGGACGGCGCGCTGGATGCGCTGGAGCAGCCGTCCACGGTCGATGCCGCGAAGCTCGCGCAGTGTAATGCGAACCTCGCGCGAGAATTGTCTTCGAAGCTGGCTGACGCCGAAGCCGCGCTTGCACGCGACGATCGCGACGGCGCTCGCGCACGAATCAAAGAGATCGACGGGCACTATGGCGGCCTGGCCGCACCGGCGATCGTCGAGCTGGACGCGAAGCTTGCTCCGCATTGACCGATGGCCCGATGACGGTAGCGCGTTCCGGGCTTGACGCACTGTAATATGCACTGCTATGCATATGTGCACTCATGCATGCCGACGTTTTCGAGACCCTGGCCGACCCTACGCGCCGCCGCATCGTCGAGGCGCTCCGGGGCGGCGAGCGGGCCGTGAATGACATCGTGGACACGGTGGATATCCACCAGTCCGGCGTGTCGCGGCATCTCCGCATCTTGCTCGAGGCCGGCTTCGTGCAGGTCCGCCCGCAAGGCCCGGTGCGCCTCTACTCGCTCCGCCCGCAGCCCTTCCGCGAGCTCGACGCATGGGTCGCCCGGTATCGAATTCTGTGGGATGCCCGCCTCGGCCGATTCGCCGCGGCCCTGGACAGAAGGCAGAAGTCTCGAACTGTCGGTCAACGCCAGGGGAAAGCCTGATGACGAAGCAGACAGCGCCGCGGCGGAAGATCACGATGGAACGGGTTTACCAGGCGGCCATTGAAGACGTGTGGGATCTCTGGACCACGAAGGAAGGCATTGAGTCCTGGTGGGGCCCCGACGGCTTTGCCGTGAAGGTCCGCGAGCTCGACCTGCGCGCCGGCGGACAGCTGCAGTACGACATGATCGCCATCGCTCCGGCGCAGATTGAATTCATGAAGAAAGCCGGGATGCCTGTGACCACCGAGGCGCGACTCACCTATACCGAAGTCGCCCCGCGCCGGCTTCTCGCGTACGAGCATCTGGCCGACTTCATTCCGGGCGTCGAGCCGTACACTGCGGCGACTCTGGTCGAATTTCATCCGGGCGCGCACGACGTCCGAATGGTGCTGACTTTTGAAGCGATGCACGATGACCTGTGGACCCAGCGGGCGGTCATGGGCTGGGAGAGCGAGCTGGGCAAGCTCGGACGAGTGCTGAAAGCGTGAGGTAGCGAACGGGCAGCGGTGAACGGGCCCCGGCGTTCATGACCGGCCGTGCTGCTCGTGAAGCTAGCCGCCGGCGATGGCCCCGATGACCAGCAGAGGCTCCTTGCCGGTCGAGACCGCGTCAGGGAGCGGGGCATCCGGCGGTTCGTGAGAGAGGTCCTGTTCGCAGGCGAAGAAGCGCAGGAACGCGCGGCGCTTGAGCGTTACCTGGTCGCGAATCGTCCCGCGAAGAACCGGATAACGCGCTTCGAGCGCGTCGAGAACCGAGCGTAGCGTCGCTGGGCTCTCCACCTCGATTTCCACTTCCCGGTCGAGACGCGCGAGGACCTGCAATGGTCTCGGTAGCTCGACACGGATCAGGACGGGGATCATCGCAGCGTCTGGACTTCGACGGACAGGACGGCGGGAAGATCCCGGACGATGGGAGCCCAGCTGTCGCCAGCGTCTGCGGATGCGTAAACTTGCCCGCCGGTGGTACCGAAATACACGCCGCACGAGTCGAGCGAATCAACCGCCATCGCGTCGCGCAGCACATTCACGTAGCAATCGCGCTGCGGCAGGCCCTGGGTGAGCGCTTCCCACTCGTTGCCGCCGGTGCGGCTGCGGTAGACGCGCAGCTTGCCATCGGGCGGGAAGTGCTCGGAGTCGCTCTTGATGGGCACCACATAGATGGTGTCCGGCTCGTGCGCGTGAATGTCGATGGGGAAGCCGAAGTCGCTCGGCAGGTTGCCGCTGACCTCGTGCCACGAGTCGCCGGCATCGTCGCTGCGCATCACGTCCCAATGCTTCTGCATGAACAGGACGCTGGGACGTGAGGGGTGCATCGCGATGCGATGGACGCAGTGGCCGACTTCCGCATTCGGATCGGGAATGTATTTCGAATGCAGACCACGGTTGATCGGCCGCCAGGTCTTGCCGGCGTCGTCGCTGCGAAAGGCGCCCGCGGCCGAGATGGCGACGAAAATTCGTTCGGGGTTGCCAGGATCCAGCAAGATTGTGTGCAGGCACATGCCTCCAGCGCCGGGTTGCCACTTTGGCCCCGAGGCGTGGAGGCGCAGTCCGGAGAGCTCATGCCAGCTGCGGCCGCCGTCCGTGGTGCGGAACAAAGCGGCGTCTTCCACTCCGGCATAGACGGTATCCGGATCGGTCAGCGATGGTTCGAGATGCCAGACACGCTTGAATTCCCACGGACGCTGCGTGCCGTCGTACCACTGGTGGGTACCGGGAACTCCCTCGTACTTGAACTGGTTGCCGACCGCTTCCCAGGTCTTGCCGCCATCATTGGAGCGCTGGATCGTCTGTCCAAACCAGCCACTGCACTGCGACGCATAGAGACGGTTCGGGTCAGCGGGCGAACCCTTGAGGTGGTAAAGCTCCCAGCCTGCGAAGTGCGGGCCAGCGACCTCCCATCGTTCACGCTTTGCGTCCGCAGTCAGGATGAAGGCGCCCTTTCTTGTACCCACCAGAACTCGCACGCCACTCATCGCTCGCTCCTTTTGCAGCTTCGCCGAGGACCCACCGCAACAGACGCCAGCGCGTAGCAGATCCAGCGCGGCGATGCTATGCACGGGCCGCGAATGGAACCCGAAGACACCCAGCTTCAATCGAGGCCAACATGAACCCGATCGCTCGCAATGCTCGCCGGCTGCTCGGCGTGGCCGGCGCCGCCGCTCTGACCGCCTGCGGAGGCGCGCTCCCCGACGTCAACTTCAGCTTCAACACCCCCAAGGACGTGCAACTCGACGCTACCGGGACCTCGGTCAACGGCGTTTATGCCTTCGACCTGTCGTCGAACACGACCGTGCAGCAGTACAAGTCGCACGTGAAGGCGCTGAGCCTGGACTCGCTCGACATCACCATCACCGACACCACCACCACCGGTAGCGGCGGCGGCACCAACGGCGCCAACAGCATCACCGGCACGGTAGCGCTGCGGCCGGGGGTTGCCACCACCGCGGCCAACGACGTGCAGGTCGGGGCGCTCACCAACTTCGCCATCGCCAAGAACGCCACCACCACACTCACCGGTAGCGCCGCGCTGAACACGTTCGTGCTCACCGCGCTGCAGGGCACCGGGCAGTTCAACGTGGTGATCTCCGGGAGCACCACCCCCGGGGCCGCCCATCTGCAACTGCACCTGGTGCCGCACCTGACGTTGACGTACAGCCCCTAGCGGCGAGCGGGATCAGGAGACGCGCGACCGCGCGTTGCTCGTAAATGGCAAGACCTCTAGAGCGAGCCGCGCACGGTGATGGTCAGGCGCAGGCCGCGGGCGTCCACCGGCCGCGGCGAGTAGGTGAGCTTCGCAATCAACAAGGAGCCCGCCGACAGATACGGCTTGAGGTCTTTGCTCGAGTCCACCACCAGGTCCGCGCGCGTGGTGCTCGACGGCGACGGCAGCGTCGCTACCTGAAGGTCGGGCAAACCGTTCCCATGCAGGGTCAGCGTCGCGCCGGAGATGAAGCTCAGCTCCAGTCCGTCGGTCGCGTCGATGCGCGCCGCGCGGATGGTGACCGCCGAGAGGTGCGCGAGATCGCCCTGCGACGCGACCAGTGGCGCCGCCAGATCGACCTGAGCCTCCGACGGCGCCCCGCCGCCCGCCAGGAAGTCTTGCGCGATGTCCACGTCCTTGTGGACCAGGCCGCAAGCGAGCAACGCAATCGTCAGGCAGAGACCAGCGCGCGCCACAGCTCCTCCACGCCGAAGTGTTCCTTGGCCGAGAAGCCGATCACGCCCGGCACGCCAAGCTGCACCGAGATCTTGTCGAGCTGCGCGCCCCGCCGCGTCTTTGCGATCCGGTCGAGCTTGGTGGCCACGACGATGATCTTGCGCCCGAGATTGCGCGCCCATTCGAGCATCTCGCTGTCGTTCGGCTGCGGGCCGATCTCGCCGTCCACCAGCACCACCAGCGCGCGCAGCTCGTTGCGCTCGACCAGGTAGCGATCGATCATCTTCTTCCACTCCTTGCGGTCGTCGCGCGGCCCCGCGGCGAAGCCGTAGCCGGGCAGGTCGGCGAAGCGAATCTCCCACTCGCGCGTGCGCGTCTTCTCGGCGACCTTCAGGTCGAAGAAGTTGATCAGCCGCGTGCGGCCGGGCGTGCCGGAGACGCGCGCCAGCGCCTTGCGGTTCGAGAGCGCGTTGAGGCAGGAGGACTTGCCGACGTTGCTGCGGCCACAGAAGGCCACCTCGGCGGGACCGGCGGGCGGGTAGTGCTCGGGCTCGGTGGCCGACTTCACGAACTCGGCAGAGAGGACGATCATCAGGCCGCCGCCGCGAGGTCTGCCACCTTGCGCTGCGGCAGCGGCAGGCCGAGCCCGGCGCAGAGGTCGTCGAACTCCTGCGAGAATGACTCGGCGTTGCGGTGCGCGGCGCCGCCCAGCGCCACGCGACCGTCCTGCACCTTGGCCCAAATGCGCTTGTGCGAGGTGTAGAAAGCGATGCCGATGCCGAGGAAGAGCATGAAGCAGCCGGTATAGACAACCGGAGTCGAGGGGTCGCGCGCGATCTGCAGGCCGGTGGCGAAGAAAGGAGCGAGCCGGTCGAACTGGAAGGCGAAGCGGTCGTCGCGGTTGTCGCGATCGAAGTCGGGCGCCCTGGAGAAGACCCAGAACGAGTTGGTCCCGCCGGCCTTGCCGTCCTCGGTGCGGAGCACCTGCACCGCGGGCCCCAGCGAGGCGAAGTCCTCCTGGTAGTCCGTGAGCTGGTAGGTCAGGCCTTCGGCGGCGCCGATCTTGTCGCCCGCACCCACCAGCAGCTCGCGCCCGGTCCGCGCCACCTTGTCGAGGAGCTTCACCTTCGCCTTCATGCCCTCGTCGAGCTGCCGGTAGCTGGCTTGATAGAAGGTGAGGCCCGCCCACTTGAGAGGGTGGTTCACGGAGATGGTCTCGCGCTTCAGCTCGCGTCCGGGCGTGCCGTCGGGCCGCTCCTCGAGCACGGAGAGGTCAGACTCGAACGCCTTGGGCCGGCCCGGCTCGAACTCCTTGAGCCGGAAGTCGTCGCAGCGGACCAGGAAGCCGAGCTTGTGCTTGAAGGCGCTGCCGTCGGGGCGCTTCTCGATGAAGCTGTCGACGGTGCCGCCGGCCTGCGGGACCTCGGCCACTCCCTCGAAGGCGGTGAGGCGGCCGATGATGCCGCCGCCGAGGATGAGCAGGAGCGAGACGTGCACCACCCAGACGCCAAAGCGCGCGTAGCGGCCCTTCTCGGCGAAGATGTCGTTGCCCGAGACGACGGCCTGGTACCCGCGGGCGCGGAGTTGCGCCGCGATGACCTCGGGCTGCAGCGGCGACGCGGTCGCGGGCAGCTTGCAGCGCAGCCCGGTCACCAGGTCGAGCCGCCGCTCGGGATAGCGCACCAGGTAATAGATGCGCGGCAGCCGCTCGAACGAGCAGGCGATCAGGTTCAGCGCCAGCGAGGTGAGCAGCAGCGTGAACCACCACGAATGGAAGAGGTCGTAGAGCTCGAACCACCGGTAGGCGCCGAGCAGCGTCGTGCGCCCCGCGAAGGCGCGCTCGATGTTGGTGAGCGAATCGTTCGCCGGGTTGACGAAGGTGCCGGCGATCATGGCGAGGAACAGCAGCAGCAGGTTCGCGAGCGTCAGCCGCAGCGAGCAGAAGAAGCGCCACACCAGCTCCACCAGCTGGTGCGACTGCTCTTCGCTGAGCCGCGGGAGTTTCGCGACCTCGCTGACCGCGCCGCTCGCGGGCCCGACCGAGACCAGCTCTTCAGGATCGCTCACGACTTGCCTCGCAGGCAGGCCGCGAGCTGGGTGCGCGGGGGCGCCGTCGGCTGCGACCTGCGCGGGGGCTGCGGTAGCGACGATTGCTTCCTGCGCGCCGCGCGATCGGCCGTCCAGTGATCGATGCGGCCCATCGCCTCCTTCACGTCGAACTTCTGCAGCGAAGGCGTCTCGCCTCCGTGGCACACCATGCAGCTCTGCGGCGTCGGATCGGCGAGACCGAAGGCGTGCGCCAGCTCCC
>JAYWBT010000026.1:0-7562 GCA_043781235.1 Deltaproteobacteria bacterium | reverse complement strand
ACCCTCGGTGTGTAAGACCGACGCTCTACCGCTGAGCTACCCGCCCGAGCGGCCTCAAGCGGGGGCGGGTTTTACCGGCAGGCCCGGGCGAAGTCAAGGACCGTCTGGCCACCGAGCGGACGCCGCGGCGTGCTGGCAGAATACCGCGCTCGATGGAGCTCTTCGTCACCTGCGCGCCGAGCGGCTCGCCTGCGGAAGCCGACGAGCTCGCGGCCCGCTTTCCGGGAGTGGTCGCGGTGCCGCGCGCAGGCCAGCCTCTGCACGCGCTCGTCGCGGCCGCGGGTGCCACGCCGGTGCTGGTGCTCGGCAGCGAGCGCGCCGATCTCTATGTCGCGGGACGCTGCTTCCGCGCCACCGTCGGCATGGCGTTCCTGCGCGTCCTGCGCGCGAGCAAGGGCGAGCTCGATCCGCTGGTGGGCGCGGCGGGCCTGCAGCGCGGCGACGAGATACTCGACGCGACGCTGGGCCTCGGCGGCGACGCGCTGGTGGCCGCGCACGCCACGGGAACGCGCGTGCTCGGCGTCGAGAGGAGCGCGCTGCTCGCGGCCTTCACGCTCTGCGCGCTGCGACGCCTCCCGCGGCACGGCGAGGCGCCGGGGCGGCTGGTCGAGGTGGTCCAGGGCGACCACCGCGCGCTGCTCGCGCAGCTGCCATCGCGCAGCTTCGATGTGGTCCTGCTCGACCCCATGTTCGACCAGGCGGGCGAGGCGGGGCCGCTCTTCGATCTGGTGCGGCAGAACGCCGACCACGCGCCGCTCGACGGCGAGACTTTGCAGCAGGCGCAGCGCGTCGCGCGCCGGGGCGTGCTGGTCAAGGACGCAGCTCCGGGCCACGCGCTGGTGCGCCTCGGCCTCACGCCGCGGACGCAGCGGCGCAGCAAGCCCATCGTCTTCGCCTGGGCCCCGGCGCGATGACGATCAGATCGCAATCGCGGCCCGCGCGTTCGAGAGAGCGTGCCGAATCCCTCCTGCGCCGCATCGGGCGATAGAATACCTGCCGCATTGAGCGGCGACCCCCGCTGGCTGCAGATCGCCTTTCTCGGAAGCTTCCTTTGTTTCGGCCTGGCCGCGCGCGACTTCCCCGTCTGGCACGCGCCGCTCGTCTTCGCCCTTTGCCTCGCGACCCAGAGAGTCTGCAGCTACGCGCTGCGCGTCCGCGACAACGGCTGGCTCTCGCCGGTGATCACGGCCTTCGGGCTCACTCTCCTGTTGCGCAGCGACCTCGCCTGGCCGTTCGCGCTGGCGGCGGTGAGCGCCATTGCGACCAAGTTTACCGTCCGTAGTAAAGGCCGCCATTACCTCAACCCCGCCAACGCCGGGCTCTGCGCGGCGATGCTCGTTACCCCGCACGCCTGGTGCTCGCCGACGCAGTGGGGGAGTCGGCGGCGCTGTTGCTCTGGATCGCCGCGCTCGGCCTCGCCGTCGTCCATCGCGCCTTCCGCAGCGACACCAGCCTGGCCTTCCTCTGCGCCCACGTCGCGCTCAAGGCTTCGCGGGTGATCTGGCTCGGCCAGGAGGCGCGCGTCCTCGCGCACCAGCTCGAGTCCGGCAGCCTGCTGCTCTTCGCCTTCTTCATGATCTCCGATCCGAAGACCACGCCACGGACGCGCCTCGCTCGCGTCGGGTTCGGCGTCGCGGTCGCCTGCGTCGCGTTCGCGCTGCAGCTCCACTTCATCAACAACGCCGTGGTCTGGGCGCTGCTCGTCTGCGCGCCGCTGACGCCGCTTTTCGATTCAATCACAAAGGAGCAATGGTCATGTCCAAATCAATCCTCGCCGCTCTCGCTGTCCTTTCCTTAGCCCCGCGCGCCGACGCTTTCTGCGGCTTCTTCGTCGGCAAGGCCGACGCGCAGCTGTTCAACAAGGCGTCACAGGTCGCGATCGTCCGCGACGGCCAGCACACCGTGATTACCATGGGCAACGATTACAGTGGGCCTTTGACCGAGTTCGCGCTGGTGGTCCCGGTGCCGAGCGTGCTGCAGAAAGAGCAGATCCATCTCGGCGAGAAGAAGCTGCTGGACCGGCTGGCAGAGTATTCGGCGCCGCGGCTGGTCGAGTACACCGACCCCGATCCCTGCGACCAGAGGCGCGCGCTCGGGGAGGTAGCCAAGATGGCGCCGATGGCTGCGATGTCGGGGGCTCGCGTCGGGTACGCGACGCGCAAGGCGATGGGCGTGACGGTGGAGGCGAGCTATACGGTCGGCGAATACGACATCGTCCTCCTGTCGGCGAAGGATTCGGGCGGGCTCGAGGCATATCTGCGCGACAGCGGCTACCGTATCCCGCAGCGGGCCGCCGACGCGCTCGCGCCCTATGTGAAGCAGAAGATGAAGTTCTTCGTCGCTCGCGTAAACCTCAAAGAAGCGCACGGCGTCCAGCAATTGCGACCCATTCAAATCGCTTTCGACTCCGAGCGTTTCATGCTGCCCATCCGGCTCGGCATGGCCAACGCGGAAAGCGGCGCGCAGGACCTGATCGTCTACGCGATGACCCGCAAGGGCCGGGTGGAATCGACCAACTACCAGACTGCGCAGATGCCCGGCGACGTGGACGTGCCCGAGTTCGTGCAGAAGGACTTTGGCGGCTTTTATAAGTCCGCCTTCGCGCAGGCGCTGCGGTCGCACGACGGCCGGGCCGTCTTTACCGAGTATGTGTGGAACATGGGCTCCTGCGACCCTTGCTCCGCGCCGCCGCTCGAGCAAAGCGAGCTCGCCGCATTGGGTGTTTTCTGGCTCGATGTCACCGGATATCATGGCGGCGGCATGCCGCTGACGCTCACGCGGCTGCACGTGCGCTACGACGGCGAGCACTTTCCCGAAGATCTCCTCTTCCAGGCGACCGGGGACCAGCAGCCGTTCCAGGCGCGCTACGTGCTGCGGCATCCGTTCCGCGGCGACGTGAGCTGCGCCTCGGGCCAGCAATACCTGCAGCAGCTGGCCGCGCGGCGGCGCGCCGAGGCGGTGACGCTCGCCCAGCTGACCGGCTGGTCTCCGCAGAGCATCGCGCAGCGCATGGGACCGGACGCTCCGCCGGCGCCGGCGCAGTGGTGGAAGAGGCTTTGGCAGTAGACTCGAGCGATGAACATCCTGGTCGCAGGCGCCACCGGCGCGGTCGGCACCGTCCTCGTCCCGCAGCTGCGCGCTGCGGGGCTCACAGCCATCCCGCACGTGAGGCCGAAGACGGCGGAGCGTCACCCGCTGGGCAAGGATCCCGACGCGCTGATCTGCGAGCTCTCGGATGCGCCCCGCCTGGACGCGGCAATGGCGCGGGCGCAAACGGTCGTCTGCCTGGTCGGCACCATGCGCAAGCGCTTCGCGGCGGGCGATACCTACCAATCGTCCGATTACCAGCCGGTGGTGCAGCTGGTGGAATCGGCGCAGCGCGCGGGAGGGCGCCACTTCGTGCTGTTGACCGCCTATGGCACGCGCAAAGGCGCGACCGGATATCTCGGCTGGAAGTGGCGGGCCGAGGAGGCGGTGCGCGGGTCGGGAATGCCCTGGACCATCCTCCGGCCGTCGATCCTCGATTCGACCAACTCAGGGGCACAGCCGAGCGACGGCAACGCGCGCCGGCCGCCGCCGCTGGTCGGCGGCGCGATGCGGATGTTGGGCGCCGTTCCGGGGCTGCGGGCGCTGGCCGATGATCTGCGGCCCATTCCAATTGATATCCTCTGCCGCGCCATCGTCCGCGTGGTGAAGGACGCATCGCCGCGCGGGTCGGTCATGACCGGCCGCGCGCTCTGGCAGGCTGCGGCGATTTGACCACCTCGGCAGCGATTGAATCCCCGCGGGGAAAACGAGAATCGCTACCGCTGGATCTCCCCGTCGTTGCCGATGTCGAGCACGACCTTCCACCCCGACGGTTCCCGGCGCCAGAAGGTCGCGTACTTGCCCCGGCGCTCGCCGCGCGGCGTATAGGCCACGTAATTGCCGAAGGTATAACCGAGCTCGCCGTGCTCCTCGCCGCCGAGTGGTCTCCACTCGAGCCGCAGCGTTCCCGGATTCCCCGCTGTGCCCAGCACCTCCATGCTCCGGCGGATGTCGTCTCGCCCGTGCGCTTCTCCGCCGCCGCTCTGGAGCATGCGCGCGTCGTCGGCCATGTACTGCATCCAGCCATCCACGCCGCGCTCGGTGGCGGCGCGGGCGAAGGCGCTGTCGGTGGCGATCAGCTCTTGCAATCCCGAGGGGCGCTGCGCGTGGGCGCAGCAGAGCGAGGCGGCAGCGAGAGCGAGGACGAGCGGCTTCGGCATCGAGTTCCTCCGGAAACGAGCGCGGGCGGCTTGCAGGCTGAACCGCCCCAGCCGCCCGTGCACGGTATCGTAAGTCTTTTACGCCGCGGAGTGCGGAGTGCTGCCCGGCGCCTCGAGGGTGGGCAGCTTGACGCCGGGGATGGAGCCTTCTGACTCGATCTTGCGGAAGAAGGTGTCCGGGTTCTCCAGCACCAGCGCGAGGCGGAGCACCTCATCGACGTGGTCCACCGGAATGATGGTCAGCTCGCGCCGCACCCGCATGGGGATCTCGCGAACGTCCTTCGCGTTCTCCCTGGGGATGAGGATGGTCCGGATGCCGCCACGGTGCGCGGCGAGCGCTTTCTCCTTGAGCCCGCCGATGGGCAGTATGCGCCCGCGCAGCGTGATCTCGCCGGTCATCGCGACGTCCTTGCGGACCGGCACGCGCGCGAGCGCGCTGATCATCGCCGTCGCCATGGTGACGCCCGCCGACGGCCCGTCCTTGGGAACCGCGCCCTCGGCGACGTGCACGTGGATGTCCACGCTGTCGGCGAACTTGCGGTCGAGGCCGAACCGCTCGGCGCGCGACCGCACGTAGCTCAAGGCCGCCTGCGCCGACTCCTGCATCACCTCGCCCAGCTTGCCGGTGAGAATGAGCTTGCCCTTGCCGGGGACCGCGGTGGCCTCGGTCTGCAGGAGCTCGCCGCCGACCTCCGTCCACGCGAGCCCGGTGACGAGCCCGATCTCGTCCTTCTCCTCGGTCTTGCCGTAGCTGAAGCGCGGGGGCCCGAGCAGCTTGTGCACCCTCTTGGTGGTGATGCGGATCTTCTCGGCGCGCTGCCCGGTGCGCAGCACGTCCTTGGCCACCTTGCGGCAGAGGGTGGCGATTTCGCGCTCGAGGCCGCGGACGCCGCTCTCGCGGGTATAGCGGTGGATGAGCTCGAGCAATCCCTTGCGCGAGAACTGGATGTTGATCTCGTCGAGGCCGTTCTGCTCCTTCTGCTTGGCGACGAGATACCGCTGCGCGATGGAGAGCTTCTCCAGGTCGGTATAGCCGGCGATTCGAATGATCTCGAGGCGGTCCTGCAGCGGCCCGGGGATCCCGTGCAAGGTATTGGCGGTGCAGATGAACATGACCTTGGAGAGATCATAGTCGAGGTCGATGTAATGGTCGCCGAAGGTGTGGTTCTGCTCGGGATCAAGCACCTCCAGCAGCGCCGCGCTGGGGTCGCCGCGGAAGTCGGTCGACATCTTGTCGACCTCGTCCAGTAGAAAGACGGGATTGCCCGAGCCGGACTTCTTCAGCGATTGAATGATCTTTCCCGGCAAGGCGCCGATGTACGTTCGCCGGTGGCCGCGGATCTCGGCCTCGTCGCGCACGCCGCCGAGGGAAATCCGGATGAACTTGCGGCCCAATGCTTTGGCAATGCTCTTGCCGAGCGAGGTCTTGCCGACGCCGGGAGGGCCGACGAAGCAGAGGATGGGGGCCTTCATCTTCTCGACCATCGCCTGCACGGCGAGGTATTCGAGGACGCGCTCTTTCACCTTCTTCAATCCGTAATGATCGTCGTTCAGGACCTTTTCGGCCTCGGCGATGTCGAGCTTGTCCTTGGTATACTCATACCAGGGCAACGAGATGATCCAGTCGATGTAGTTGCGCACCACCGTCGCCTCGGCGCTCATCGGCGACATCATCTTCAGCTTGCGCAATTCCTTCTTGGCCTTGGTAATGGCCTCTTTCGACATCTTCTTGTTCTTGATCTTCTCTTCGAGCTCCTGCAATTCGCTCTTGAACTCGTCGCGCTCGCCGAGCTCCTTCTGAATGGCCTGCATCTGCTCATTCAGGTAATACTCCTTCTGCGTCTTCTCCATCTGCTTCTTGACGCGCGTGCGGATCTTCTTCTCGACCTGCAGGATCTCGATCTCTCCCTGCATCAATTCATAAAGCTTCTCGAGCCGCCTGGCCGACGACTGTTCTTCCAGAATGGCCTGCTTGTCATTCAGCTTCAAAGACAGGTGCGCCACGATGGTGTCGGCCAGCCGCGCCGGGTCGTCGATGGTGGCGACCGACATCAGCATCTCGGGCGGGATGCGCTTGTTGAGCTTGACGTACCCTTCGAAGGTGGTGTGCACCGAGCGGACCAGCGCCTCGAGCTCGACGCTGCGCTCGTTGACCTCTTCGACCTCCTCGGCCTCGACGAGGAAGAACGTCTCGTTGGGCATGTAGCGGGTGATTCGCGCGCGCCGCTTGCCCTCGACCAGCACCTTCACCGTGCCGTCGGGCAGGCGCAAAAGCTGGAGGATGCTGCCGAGAGTGCCGAGCGTGAAGATGTCGTCGGCCATGGGCTCGTTGGTCTTGGCTTTCCTCTGCGCGGCGAGGAGGATGTCCTTGTCGTGCGCCATCGCCTCCTCGAGCGCCGCGATCGACTTCTCGCGGCCGACGAAGAGCGGCACCACCATGTGAGGGAAGACGATGATGTCGCGCAGCGGCAGCAGCGGCACGGTGCGGGTCGCCGGCTTCTTGCCGGAGGGATCTCGTTTGTCGTCGTTTCGGAAGAACATGGGGGGTCTCTTCCTCCGGGAGCGCCCGGCTGGTTGCCCGGGGCACGAAGCGTAACGCAGCCGATCTGAAGTGTCAGCAGGAGAATCTTCGCTTGAGGAACGGGCCGCGACGTCGCGCGATTCCCCTGGTGTTACGGGTGTGCGATTTGCTGGACCGCATGCATGCTCTGCTCGGCTCGGATGATCGGCAGCGGTGCCGGCGGGTGGTTGCCTGCCTCGGCCGGACAGCTGCTGCGCTACCCGCTCGCAGGGGCCGTTGCGGAGAGCGCGCCCGGCGGACGGCCATCCTCTCGGGCGGCGCCTTCGCGGCCGAGAGGGCCGCGTTCCTCGAACGTGTCCACAATCGAAAGTTGCAGAAGCCTTTCCTTCCGGCCGAGCTGTTCGCGGTGCTACGCGAACTCGCTGGCTGACACCCTACATCTGGAGGACGAATGCATCGTTCCACGCTCATCGGTACGCTGATTGCTGCCCTACTCGCCACGGCCTGCGTCACCTCCACCGAAACTGGCGCGCTCGCGGGCGGCGGGGGTGGCGCCTTGATCGGAGGCGGCATCGGCGCGCTCGCCGGCGGCAAGAAGGGCGCTCTCATCGGCGCCGCGCTCGGCGGCGTCACCGGCGGCGTCTCCGGGGCGCTGATCGGTCGCTACATGGACAAGCAGAAGGAGAAGCTCGATCGCGATCTCAAGTCGGGCTACGTCGAGAAGCAGGGGAACAAGCTGGTGGTGAAGTTCAACAGCGGCATCCTCTTCGACACCGACCAGGCGGAGGTCAAGC
>JAYWBT010000025.1:0-21268 GCA_043781235.1 Deltaproteobacteria bacterium | reverse complement strand
TCTGCGCCACCTCCTGCAGCATGGCGCGGTCGGGTTCGGCGGTGGCGACCCAGAGCAGGCGCTGCTGCTGATCGACGCGCACCGGGAAGACGCCGTACCGCTCGCACGCGTCCACCGCCAGGCAGGAGAGCGCCTCGGGGTCGATCTCCACGGTGTCGAGATCGACCATCTCCAGGCCCAGCTGCTCGCTCACCGCGCGCATCAGCTGGTCCTCGGTGAGGTAGCCGAGATCGACCAGCGTGCGCCCGAGCTTGCCGCCGAACGCGCTCTGGTCCGAAAGCGCGGCCGCGAGCTTCTCCTGATCGATCACACCCTGCGCGATGAGGATGTCCCCCAGCTTGCCGCTCATCGGGCGTGCTCCTGACCAGGCGCGCGGACGATCTCGAAGCTCGCTTTGCGGCCGTGAATGGTGACCAACGCGGCGAGGCCCTGCGCGGTACTGCCGTCGGCCATCGGCCAGGGCGTGCGGTCGGCTGCGCCCGGGTTCAAATACAGCCGGTCCGCTTCGACGCCGGGGTGCACCGGCTGGCCGGCGAGATCGATGGCGCGGCCGCCCGCTTCCCACACTTGCCCGAAGATGCCGAACGGCGCGCGGCGCAGGAGCGCGGCGAGGCGCGGGTCGCCGAGGTTCTGGCCCTCGCTGGCGTCGAGCGCGCGCGCGTCCTGGCCGCGGGGGGGGACGGCGGCGACCAGCAGCGCAGGCGGAGCGCCGGCGGGCAGCCGGTCGAGGAACGCCACCAGCGCGTCGAGGTCCTTCTGCACGTAGAGGCAGGCGCCGTCGGCGCGCAGCTGGCGGCGCTCGAAGGCGCCGGGGAGGCCCACCACCAGCGCGTCGCCCAGGTCCACCACGCGGGTGTGCGAGAGGTCGGCGAGGCGCGCGCCCTTCTTGCGCAGCTCGGCCTCGGCGGCGTCGAGCTCGGAGCGGAGCTCGCGATTGCCGGCCGCGACCAGGATCGGCAGGCCGGTGTCGGCGAGGACGCCGAGCAGCGTCTCCTGCTCGTCGGGGTTGTCGCCCAGGTCGCCGTCGGCAATGAGCACCTCGGCGCCGCGGCGCTTGAGCTCGGCGGTGAGCGCGCGCAGGTGGGCGACGTTGTCGTCGTCGGCGTCCTTGAGGCCGGCGACCGCGCCGATGCGGAGCGTGCCGCTCGCGGGCCGTAGCTGCGTGCGCGCCCCCGGACCGTCGAAGGGGGCGGCGCAGGAGGAGTCGCTCCGCTGCGGCCCGGCTGGCGCGGCGGGCACGGGCGCAGGTGCGGGCGCGAGCGGCGCCGGCTGCGCCTTGTCGTTTGAGTGACAGGCGGCGAGCGCGAGCGCGGCGGCGATGGAGGAGGCGAGGCGCACGGAGGGCCACTCTAGTCGAAGCGCGCGCGGCCTCCAGAAACTTGCGGCCTACGGAACGTGGGGCGGCAACGCCCTGCCGAACCGCGAGCCGACCGCCGCGCCCAGCGCGAAGAACTGGAGCAGCGCCAGCAGCGAGATCCCCAGCCACGGCACCAGCCCGAGCAGCAGCAGCACCGCCATGCCCATGCCCAGCGCGGCAGGAGGAACGAAGCGCTGGCCGGGACCGGCCGGCAGCGATTCGCCCAGGGTCAACGCGAAGGCGCTCAACCCGAGGACGATGGAGAGGAAGATGACCACCGGCAGCAGCGGCAACAGAAGGATGCCGACGATGGAGATGCAGAGCAGCACCACCAGCGGCAGGAGCAAAAGCCAGCAGAGAAAGCCGACGAAGAAGCTGCGCACCGGCGACTCGAAGAAGGCGTGCCCCACCAACCGCACGCGGTCCGGCCACATGCGCAGCGCCAGCAGGCCGAGCAGGTAGGTGAGAGCGAAGAGGGCAAGCGTGGGGAAGAATCCGAACGGTCCCAGCTCCGAGAGGAAGGTGTGGCTCCGCTTCGAGCGCGAGAAGAGATGGCCGAGGCCGATCTGCACGTGCTCGCCCATCACCTGCGCGCCGCGCCGCACGTCCACCTCGCCCAGCACCGCGACTCCTTGGCCGAGCACCAGCGCGCCCTCGTTCACCGTGACGCTGCCCATCACCGCGACCGCGTCCCCCTGCACCACGCTGCCGGGCTCGAGCTCGATGGAGCCGCCGACGCAGACCACGTCGCCCTGGACCACCGTGCCCTGCGGCACCGTGATGTCTCCCTGAAAGATGCGGACCATGTCGTTGCTGCCGCTGCCGTGGGTCGGGCCGGAGGACCCATGCCGCTTGCCGTGCCGCGAGGACTGCTCGACGAGCAGGCCGGCGGTGTTCTTGCCGGGCGAGGCAACCACCACCAGACGGTCGCGCTTGAGCACGCCCATGGCGCCGCTTTGCTTGAGCACCCCTCGCAGCGCCTCGCGCGGGTCGGCGTCCTTGACGTCGATGTCCACCCTGTCGCGCGGCGAGCCCACCAGCGTCATCGACCAGCCGGCAGTGCGGGCGATGCGATGGAGCAGGTCCACCGTGCCCACGCCCTTGGCGGTCTCGGAGAAGTGGGGCAGCGAGGCGGCGTCGTCGCGCTTCTCGGCGGCGGTGGCGTCGGGGCCCAGCGGCGGAACCGGCGGCACCGGAGCGATTGGCGGAATCGCAGCTATGGGCGGAATCGGCGGAATGGGTGGAATGGGCGGAATCACCTCGAGCTGGTCGGAGTCGTCCGGTTCGTCGCTCGGGTCGTCCTTTTCGTCCCCGCTGACCTCGAGCGTGACCATGCTGTCGGCGAGCCCCGCGAAGGCCTTGATCATTGCGCCTTGGGTGCCGTGCGCTTCGAGCCGGTCGAGCAGGGTCTCGTAGAGCAGCCCGTGCATTCCGCCGGAGGCGAGCAGGAGTGCGGCGAGGATCATGACTGCACCGGCGCGGCGTCTCGGCCGGTGCGCAGCGTCCGCAGCAGGACGAAGAGGATGGCGACGGTGAGCGCGAAGGCGGAGAGGCCGAGCGGCAGGCGCGCGGCGTCGAACACCGGCGCCAAGGCGCCGAAGAGGTGGCGGACCACCGTGACCCCTTCCACCAGCCGGTCCACGTGGGTGGCGGGCGCGGCGGAGAGCATCCAGCCGACGATGGCGAAGAGCGCCAGCGCGGCGGCCGGCAGCGCGGCGAACCAGGTGTGGCGCCGCTGGGCAAGCTCCAGCTCGCGGGCGTCCACGGCGGCGAGCACCGCGGTGGTGAAGTCCGGGGGGACCGCCGGATCGTGCAGCGCCGACAGCTGGGTGGCGAGGGCGGAGTAAGCGGCGAGCGAGGCGGCGCACTCGACGCAGGCGTCGCAGTGCGCGTGGGCCGCGAAGCCCTGCGGGCCGCGCAGCGTGCCGTCGGCGAGACCCTGCAGCGCGCCGTCCTCGAGGTGGAGAGGAGCGCTCATGAGAGATGCTCCGAGAGCTGCGCCTTGAGCTCCTTGCGAGCGCGGTGCAGCCAGGTCATCACCGTGCCCATCGGGACGCCGAGCGTCTGGGCGATCTCGACGTAGCTCTTGTGCTGGACGTGGAAGAGGGCGATCACCTCGCGATAGCGCGGCGGGAGACCGGCGATGGCGCGGTCGAGGTCGCGCTGCGCCTCGCGCTCCTGCGTGGCCTGCTCGCCTCCCTGCGCGAAGGGGTCGGCCAGCTCCGGCGCGACGCCGGGCTCGGGGCCGTCGTCGCCGCGCGCGCCTTGGCCGGCGAGCGCCAGCGTGGGCCGGCGGCGGCGCAGCAAGTCGATGCAATGGTTGCGCGCGATGCGCAGGACCCAGGCGGCGAACGGCTGGCGCGGGTCGAAGTCGCGGATGCCGGTGAAGGACCGCACGAAAGCCTCCTGCGCGGCGTCGCGGGCCTCTTCGGTGGTGCCCAGCAGGCGGTAGCAGAGCCCGAAGACGGAGCACTTGTGTTTCTCGACCAGCCGGCTGAAGGCAGCGCGGTCTCCGTCGGCCGCCGCGCGCGCCCAAACCAGCTCGTCGGCAGGGCAGGCGGGCGAAGCTCTGGCGCTGGGCTCGGACAAGGGCAGGGGGAGGGCGAGAGCGGTGTGCACGGAGTTTGCTACGCGAACGTTGCGCCACTATTTCACGTCAGGGGGAAAGAAAACCCAGCCGGCGCTCCAACAGCAGCGCGGCCAGCGAAAGAAGCAGCGGCAGGAAGGTGCAGAGCGCCCCGATTCGAAGGAAGGTTCCGAAACGGATCGCGCCCCTCTTGCCGGCGCCCTCCAGCACGATCAGGTTCGCCACCGAGGCGACCGGGGTGAGGTTGCCCGCGAGCGTCGACACCAGCGCGAGCGACAGCCAGGCAAGGTGCGGGTCGGAAAGCTTGGGGATCCAGCGCGCCGCCAGCAGCACGAACGGGACGTTGCTGACGAGCTGGCAGGCGGCCACGGTGAAAGCGCCAAACAGGAACGTCTGGCGCGTCGCAGTCTGCCCAAGCCAGGGAGCGATCGCGGCGTGCAGGCGCTCGGTGATGCCCGCCTGCGCGATGCCGTGGGTGACGATGAAGAGGCCAGCGAAGAAGAGCAGCAGCGTTCCGTCCACTCGCGAGAAGAGCTCGCGCGGCGGCTCGCGGGAGAACACGATCAGGATCGCGGCGCCCGCCATCGCGGTCCACGCCAGGCTGTAGCCGAGCAGAAAGCCGCCCAGGACGAACGCGAGCACGCCCACGCACTCCAGCGCGCGCAGCCGGTCGAGCGGCGGCGCCGGCACGTCCACCGAGAGCCTCCCCTCGCGCCGCAACTCGGCGCGGAAGACGATCAAGAGCACCAGCAGGACCGCCGCGAGGGCGAGCGCGGCGGGCAGGAGCAGCGCGCCGGCGAAGCCGGCGTACGAGATCCGCGAGAGCGTGCCGATCAGCATGTTCTGCGGGTTGCCGGTGAGCGTCACGACGCTGCCGGCGTTGGAGCCGAAGGCGAGCGCCAGCAGATAGGGCAGCGCCGGCAGCTCTGCCGCGTCCACCAGCGCGACCACCAGCGGCGTCAGCATCAGGCAGACCGTGTCGTTCACCAGCAGCGCGGAGAGCGCGCCCGCGACCAGCACCAGCGCGGCGAGCAGCGTGCGCGGCCCGTGCGCGCGCCGGAGCGCGAGCCAGCTCACGTAGTTGAAGAGGCCCGCGCGCGCCATCGCGCCGGTCAGGATCATCATGCCGAGCAGCAGCAGGAGGGTGTCCCAATTCACCGCCTCGCCCACCGCCTGCTCCGGCGTGAGCACGCCGAACGCCACCATCGCGACGGCGCCGGCCACCGCGGCCCCCGCTCGATCGAGCCGCAGAAAAGGCAGCCGCGCGCCGGCGAGGAAAAAATAGGTCGCGAGGAAGATGACGAGCGCGGCGATCAAGGCTTTCGACTTTCGCGTGCGGGCTTTACTCTCTCCCGTACCATGCAAGCTCTCTATCCAGATCTGAAGGGCCGCACCGCGCTCGTCACCGGCGCCTCCTCCGGGATCGGCTTCGGCATCGCCGAGGCGCTGATGAAGCAAGGCGTGCGCGCCGTGCTCCAGTACAAGTCGCACGCGCAGGAGGCGAAGTCGCTGGCGGCGCGCTTTCCTTCGGCCGGCTTTCCCTTTCGCGCCAGCTTGAATACCGAGCAGGGCTGCGTCGACCTGGCGCGGTATGCGCGCCAGTCGCTCGGCAAGGTGGACCTCTTCGTCCACTCCGCCGGCATCTGGAACGACGGGCCCATCGAGCAGCTGACGGCCGGGCTGCTCGAGGAGATGTTCCGGGTCAACACCTTCAGCGCTTTCTACCTCGTGCGCGAGCTCCTGCCGGCGCTGCGGCCCAAGGGCAGCGTGGTGCTCATCGGCAGCACCGCGGGCGAGCGCGGCGAGGCGCGCCACTCGCACTACGCGGCCTCCAAGGGCGCGCTGCAGTCGATGATGATGTCGCTCGCGGTCGAGCTCGCGCCGCAGGTCCGGGTGAATCTGGTCTCGCCCGGCTGGGTGCGCACCCAGATGGCCGAGGCGGCGCTCCAGCGCATCGGCCCCAATCTGGTAGCGACCCTGCCGAACCGGCGCGTCGCCGAGGTGGACGACATCGTCAACGCGGTGCTGTACCTCGCCTCGGATGCGTCGGGTCAGGTGCTCGGACAGATCCTCTCCGTCTCCGGCGGCGCGCTCCTGGTGCTGCCGCGCGGGCAGCTCAAGGCCGCCGAGTGAACTTATCGCCGCATGAGCTGCGCCAGCGCGCCGACGAGGCCCGCGCCCATTACACGCGCTGCGACCTCTGCGCGCACGACTGCCTGGTGGACCGCACCCACGGACCCGCCGGCCGTTGCAGCGAAGGCGACGGCCTCTGGCTGGCGGGCGCGGGCGTTCACTTCGGCGAGGAGGCGGTGCTGATCGGAGCCAGCGGTTCTGGGCGCCGCGGCTCGGGGCTGATCCTCGTCGGCGGCTGCAACCTCGCTTGCCGCTCTTGCGAGACTTTCGACTTCTCCCTCGAGCGACGCGGGCTGATCGCGACGTCGGAGGATCAACTGGCGGGACTGCTGCTCGATCTGCAGAAGCAAGGCGCGGCCAACGTCAACTTCGCCACGCCGACGCACGTGCTGCCTGCGCTCCTGGGCGGCCTTGCGCGCGCCGCGGTCCACGGGTTCGCGCTGCCGGTGGTGTGGAACTGCGGCGGCTACGAGAGCCTGGAGGCGCTGCGGCTCCTCGAGGGCGTGGTCGATGTCTATCTCCCCGACGCGAAATACGGAGACGATGGACCCGCGCTCGAGCTGTCGGGCTGCCGCGGCTACGTCGAGGCGCTCGACGAGAGCCTGCGGGAGATGCACCGCCAGGTGGGCGATGTGAAGATTGAAAACGGACTCGCCACGCGCGGCCTGCTGGTGCGGCATTTGGTACTCCCAGGTGAGGCCGCGGCGCCTGCGCGCCTGATGCCGCTGCTCGCCGCCATCTCGCCATCGCTCTGGCTGAACCTCATGTCGCAATACCGGCCGGTCCACGAGGCGAGCCGGCTGCCGGTGGTCTCCCGCACCGTGCGGTCCGACGAGGTGCAGTCCGCGGTGGTGCTCGCGCGGGCCGCCGGGTTGCGCAACCTGTTGGTCGATGGACGGCGGGTGGAGCCGGTGATTGCGCATCCGCCCCGGAGGGCTACAGTCTGCCGCTGAATGCGTTCCCCGGTCGAGCTCGGCGATGCGCCCGTGCAGCTCCTGCTCGACGGCGCGCTCGGTCTCGCGCTGGCCACCGGCATCCCGCTGCGACTGGTCGGGCCGCTCTCGGGAGCGGACGCTGCCCTGGTGATGGCGGCGGTGCGGCTCGGCGAAGGCGTGACCCCGCAGGCGGTGGACGCCGCGCGCGAGCTGCTCGGCCGCGACGGGCCCATCGAGCTGTCGCTCGCGCACCCGCGCGCCGGCCTGCACATGCTCGAGCTGCGCGAGCCCGGCGCGGTGGCGCGCGCGCTCTGGACGCTCTCCTGGCCGCTGGCGCTGCTCGGCCGCCCCAGCGAGCTGCGCCTCAACGGCCCGAACCATTGTGAAGGCTCGCCCACCTTCCACGAGCTGCGGCTCGCGTGGGCGCCGGTCGCGGCGCAGCTCGGCTTGCGGGTGCGGCTCGATCTGCCCGAGGCGGGCTTCGACGGCGACCAGGGCGTACTGGTGGCACAGCTCGATCCCGCTCCGGCGCTGACGCCGCTGCATCTCGTGCACCGCGGCCTGCTCCGGCAGGTCCGGGTGCTGGTGGCCACCGCGGGCGCCAACCGCGACGAGGCCGTCGCTGCCGGCGAGCAGGCCGCGCGCACGCTGCGCCAGCACGGCATGATCGCCGAGGCGGAGCGGGTGCCGCTGCCGGTGGGCACGCAGGGGCGCGGCCGCTGGGCGCTCACCGCGCTTGCCGAGTTCGAGCAGTCGATCGTCTCTTTCTCGGCGCTGGGCCCCGAGGGCGGCGTCCCCGCGGTCCTGCGCGGCGCGGCGGAGAAATCGCTTGCGGGAGAGCGGGTCGCGGAGAAGATCGGCCGCTTCCTCGCGCGCCGCGCCGCGCTCGATTCGCGCACCGCCGAACGCCTGCTGCTCCCGTCGATTCTCTGCGCCGCCGGCCTCGGCGCGCGCGCTGGCCCGCCGCCGTCCTGCCACTACACCACCAGTGAAGTCACCGAGGGAATGATCTCTCTCGCGACGCTGGCGCGCCGGATGCTGCCGGTGCGCGCGGTGGTGGACGGCCCGCTGGGCGAGGAGGGCGTGGTGGTGGTTGCGCCCGCCGCGCCGTGATGCTCCTCGCGCTCGTCTTCGACCTTTTGCTGCTGCACGGCCGCGTCGTCGACGGCACCGGCGCGCCGTGGTTCCGCGCCGACGTCGGCATCGTCGGCGACCACATCGCGGCCATCGGCGACCTGTCGAAGGCGCGCGCGCACCGCCGCGTCGAGCTGCACGACCTGGTCGTCTCCCCCGGCTTCATCGATCTGCTCGGCCAGTCCGAGCTGAACCTCCTGGTCGACAACCGCGCCGAGTCGAAGATTCGCCAGGGCATCACCAGCGAGCTCACCGGCGAGGGCACCTCGCCAGCGCCGATGGACGCGACCTGGATCAAGGAGAATCAGGACTGGCTGCGAAAATACCGTCTCCGCGTGGACTGGACCGATCTCGCTGGCTACTGGAAGCGGCTGCGGCGCGCGCGGCCCGCCATCAACGTCGGCGTGCTGGTGGGCGCGGCGCAGGTGCGCGGCGTCGTCCTTGGCCTGGGCGATATCCAGCCCGACGCGAAGCAATTAAAGCGCATGCAGTCGCTGGTGGAGCAGGCGATGCGGCAGGGGGCGTTCGGCGTCTCGAGCGCGCTCATTTACCAGCCGGGCTCGTTCGCGAAGACGCCCGAGCTGGTCGCGCTCGCGCAGGCGGCGGCGAAGCACGGCGGCATTTACGCGACCCACCTGCGCAGCGAAGGAAAGAAGATCACCGAGGCGCTGCAGGAGGCGTTCACCATCGGAAAGGAAGCGAAGATCCCGATCGAGATCTGGCACCTGAAAGTGGCGAAGACGCAATTGGGGCGAATGAAGGAGGTGATCGGGATGATTGAAACGGCGCGCTCGGCCGGCATCGACGTGACCGCGGACATGTATCCGTACATCGCCAGCGCGAACGACCTCGGCGCCAGCATCCCTGGCTGGGCGCACGCCGGCGGCACCGAGGCGATGGTGGCGCGGCTGCGCGACCCGAAGGACCGGGCGCGGATCAGCGAAGAGTTATCGAAAGAGGGTTGGTCGCCTGAAGATATATTGTTGATTGGCTGCATCAACCCGGACCTGCGCAAGTACATGGGGAAGCGCCTGGACGCGGTAGCGCAGGAGCTGGGCGAGCCGGCCGCGGAGGCGCTGATGGATCTGGTGGCCGCCGATCGCAACAACATCGGCGTCGCGCGCTTCGTGATGTCCGAGGACGACGTGCAGCTGGCGATGAAGCAGCCGTGGGTGGCGTTCGACCTCGACTACGGCGCGCGCGGGATCGACGGGAAGCTCGCGCAGGAGGGCAGCGCGCACCCGCGGGCGTTCGGAGCGATGCCGCGCGTGCTGGGCCACTACGCGCGGGAGCTGAAAGTGTTTTCGCTCGAGGAAGCGGTGAGGAAGATGACCTCGCTGCCGGCGCGCCGCCTGGGCCTTCAGGATCGCGGCGTGCTGCGCGTGGGGATGAAGGCGGACCTCGCGGTCTTCGATCCCGCTGCCGTCCGCGACCTCGCCACCTTCGAGCAGCCGCTCGCGTATTCCGAGGGCATCGAGCATGTGCTGGTCAACGGGCGCTTCGTCCTCGACGGCGGCAAGATGACGCGCGAGCGGCCGGGCCGGCCGCTGATCCATTGACAGCGGGAACCCCGCCGCGCATCTATGCGCGCCCATGACCTCCGACGACATTCTCTCTGCGCTCAAGGACGTGAAGGATCCCTCGTCGGGCCGCTCCCTGGGCGACCTCGCGATGGTAAAGGGGGTCGAGATGCTGCCCGGCGACGCCGTCCGGGTGACCCTCGTGCTGCCCACGCCCGCCTCGCCTCACAAGGCCGCGCTGGACGCAGCGGTGCGGCAGGCAGTGAAGGGCGTAACGCGCGTTGAAGTCGGCTTCACCAGCGACGTGCGCCGCTCTCCGTCCAAGGGGCAGGGGCCCGACCTGGTGCCAGGCGTGAAGAACGTCATCCTGGTCGGCAGCGGCAAGGGCGGCGTCGGCAAGAGCACCGTCAGCGCCAACATCGCGGTGGCGCTCGCGCAGTTCGGCGCGCGGGTCGGCCTGCTCGACGCCGACATCTACGGGCCGTCGATCCCGCTGATGATGGGCCTCTTCGGCGCCAAGCCGTCGAGCGCCGACGGCAAGACGGTGGAGCCGCTCCGGGCGCACGGCGTGGGCGTGATCTCGATCGGTTTCTTCGTCGATCCCGACCAGGCGATGATCTGGCGCGGGCCCATGCTGCACGGCGCGCTGATCCAGCTCCTGCGCGACGTGCGCTGGGGCGAGCTCGACTACCTCGTGCTCGACCTGCCGCCGGGCACCGGCGACATCCAGCTCACCATCGCCCAACAAGTTTCGGTGAGCGGCGCGGTGATCGTGACCACGCCGCAGGATGTCGCGCTCGCCGACGCCATCAAGGCCAAGACCATGTTCGACAAGGTCTCGATCCCGGTGCTGGGCTTCGTCGAGAACATGAGCGGCTTCATCTGCCCGCACTGCCAGAAGGAGACGGACATCTTCTCCAAGGGCGGCGCCGAGCAGGCGGCGCAGAAGCTGGCGGTGCCGTTCCTCGGACGGGTGCCCATCAACCTCGCGATTCGCGTCGGCGGCGATGAGGGCAAGCCGGTGGTCGCCGACCACCCGGAGCTGGCCGAGTCGCAGGCGCTGATCCGCATCGCGCAGAACATCGCCGACCGCGTTGCGGTGGCGAATCTGACCGCCGTGCCGCGCGGCGGGCAGGCGAAGCCGCTGGTGCAGCTTGGCAAGAAGATGTGAGCTATGCTTCGCGCGATGCGAGCCTGCGCGTTCCTGCTCCTCCTGGCTGGCTGCGGCGGCGGCGGGCCGCACCTCTCCAACCTGCGCTGCCGCGATCCGCAGCATTGCCAGCACCCGGAGGATCCCTTCCGCGTCCTGCTGGCGGTGGACTTCGACGACCAAACCGGCACGCTCGACAAAGGCGCGCTCGACCTGCGCATCAATGGCGGAACGCAGGCGTCGGTGGCGCTGCGGGACCTCTTTGCCGCGCAGAGCATCGTGCCCGGGACCAGGAAGGGTACGCTGCAGGTGGACGAGGAGTTCGTGCTCGACCGCGTCACGCAAGGCGAGCAGGTCAAGGTCGGGCTGCTCGCCACCAACGGGCAGGGTCGCGACTCCAACGAGCCGAGCCTCACCTTCACCCTTCACCTCGGACAGTGACCGATGGCTGACAACCCGCCGCTCCCCCCGTCTCCCGAAGACGACGCCGCGCCCGGCGACGACCGGCGCGCCGGCATCGTGCCCGACATCGTCAGGCGCGCGGTGCTCACCGGAGTGGGCGCGCTGTTCATGACCGAGGAGGGCATCCGCAACCTGGTCGGCGAGATGAAGCTGCCCAAGGACGCGCTCGCGTTCCTGATCGCGCAGGCCGACAAGACGCGCGGCGAGGTGACGCGGGTCGTCTCGCAGGAGGTGCGGCGCTTCCTCGAGAGCGAGACGCTGCAGCGCGAGATCTGGAAGCTGCTCACCAGCGTGACGCTCGAGGTGAACGCGAGCATCCAGCTCAAGCCGTCGGGCGAGCCGACCATCCGCGCCAGGGTGAAGACCCGCCCGGGTCGCAAGAGCGACGAAGCGCCCGAGCCCGAGAGCGAGGAGAAGTAGTTGGTCAAGGAGCGCGGCGGCCTGCTCCTGCGGGTGGGGTTCGTGGTGCTGCTGGGCGGCGGGCTGCTCTTCTGGTCGCATCTGCGCAAGCCGCTGGACTGCGCCGTCGAGCTCGACCTCACCTCCGCGCTGCCGGGCGAGGTGGTCGAGGTCGATCTGATCATCCGCCGGGATGGCAAGCTGCTCGAGCGCACCGATTTCAGATACGGCACGACCGGCGCGCCCGCTACGGTGCGCGTCATGGTGCACGCCGCGCCGGGCGCCGCCGACGTCGAGGCGACGCTCATCCATGCGGGTCGCACGGCGAGCCGCACGCAGGCGCGCGTCGAGCTTGCCGCGGCCGCGCCTGCGCGCGTCGTCGCCCGATAAGCGACGCGCCACTGTTCCGCCCGATAAGCGAGACGCCACTGTTCCGCCCGATCAGCGAGACGCCCCTGTTCCGCCCGATCGCGAACGCCGAACACCAAAGCGTCACCTTCTTCTCGGGCGTTCGACCGATGCGTGGATCCCGGAGAGTCGGCAATGTGCGTGGCCATGAAAACCTTCCGCGCCCTCTCGGCCACCCTCGCACTCCTCTTCTGCAGCGCCTCGGTCCTGACGGCCTGCGGCTCGGGCGTCGAAGACACCAGCGCCAGCTCGGACTCGCTCGACAGCGCGCGCAGGAAGAAGAACCGGTGCCAGTCCGACAAGGACTGCCACAACGGCCAGGTCTGCAAGAGCCACACCTGCCAGAACCCGCCGCCTCCTCCGCCCACCTGCCAGGCCAACACCGATTGCTCGCACGGCCTGGTCTGCGTCGGCGGCGCGTGCCAGGCGTGCACCTCGGACCGCCAGTGCTCGAACGGCGAAGTCTGCCAGAGCGGCGCCTGCACCAACCCGCCGCCGCCCCCGGACGGCGGCTGCAACAACAGCGACGACTGCCAGAACGGCGGCCTCTGCGACAACGGCAGCTGCACCGCGAGCGCCTGCAACAACCGCGCGTCGGGCAAGACGGGCATCCGCGCCACGGTCCAGATCACGCGCTACCAGGGGCTGATCAGCGGCCGGAACGGCAGCCACGAAATCGCCTTCGGCACCCTGTCCAACGTGCTCTGGATCCATGACCCCGCCACCAAGGACACGAGCAGCGTGCAGCTGGCGCTCAACGTCTCCAGCAGCATCGACCCGACCGGCCTGCCGCACGAGATCCCGTTCACGGTCGGCGAGACGGTCGAAGTCGAAGGCGAGTACATCTCCGGCGCGAGCGCCGGCTCCAGCGGCGTCGCGGTGATCCACTTCACCCACTCGACCTGCGGCTTCGTGGACGTGAACGGGCTGCAGTACCGGTAGAGCCGTTGAGAGTTGGCAGTTGAGAGTTCGCCACTCTCAACTCTCGACTCTCAACTCTCTGCTTCCCTCTGCGAGCGGCAGCGTGAACGAGAAGGTCGAGCCCTTGCCGACCTCGCTCTCGACCGACACCTCGCCGCCGTGCGCCTCGACGATGCTCTTGACGATGTTGAGACCGAGGCCCAGGCCCTGCTCCCGCTGGCGCGCGTCCTTCACGTCGCCGACCTGGTAGAGGCGGTCGAAGATCTTGGCCAGGTGCGCCTCCGGGATGCCGCTCCCGTTGTCCTGCACGCTGACCAGCACGAAGGCGGGCCGCGCCTGCGCCGAGAGGACGATCTTGCCGCCGTCGCGGCAGTGTCGCTCGGCGTTGGAGAGCAGATTTGTCAGCACCTGGATGACGCGATCGCGATCGCCGAGCACGACCCTGCCGCGCGGCACCCGCTGGCGGACGTTGAGCCTCCTCTCGAGGAACCGCGGCCCCAGCGCGGCCACTGCCTGCGCCACCGCCTCGGCAAGCTCGAAGGGGTGGAAGGTCATCGCCTCCCGCGTCAGCTCGAAGCGCGAGAAGTCGAGCAGCTCCTCGATGAACGACTTGAGCCGCTTGCCGGAGCCGCGCGTGATCTGCAGGCACTGGCGCTGTTTGTCCGAGATGGGGCCGAGCCGGTCCGCGAGCAGAAGATCGGTGTAGCCGAGCATGGTCACCAGAGGCGAGCGCAGCTCGTGCGAGACGTTGGCGAGGAAGTTGTCCTTGCGGCGGTCGGCCTCCTCCAGGCGATCGTTGGCCTCGCGCAGGGCGCGCGTGCGCTCCTCGACGGCGCCCTCGATCAGCGCCTCCTGCTTCTCCATCTGCTCGCGCATCAGCGCCCGCTCGAGGGCCAGCGACGCCTGCAGCGCGAACGCGCTCAGCACGCCCAGGTCGGGATCGTCCGACTGCGGCGCCGCCACCAGGATGCCCAGAGCGGCGTCGCCCGCGCCCTTCAGCGGAGCCGCCAACAGGCTGGTCAGCTTGAGCAGCGCGATCAGCTTCTCGCGCACCGGTGGCGTGGCGCGACGGCCCCACAGCGCGCGCAGGAACGCGTGTGGCCGCACCTCGACCACCGGTTCCGGCGAGCTGAGCAGGCTGCCCATCAGCGGCGACTTCTGCGGGTCGATGGCGAGCTGGCGCAGCTCGGTGATGCGCCGCACGCCGACGAGGCGCATCGCCTCCTTGATAGCCGGCTGCTTGTGCGAGAGGTGCGTCAGCACCAGCCCCTCGGCCTCGGCTAGCAGGATGCCGCTCTCGAAGCCGAGCTTGCGCAGCTCGTCGGCGATCACTTGCAGCACCTGGGCGCGGACGGTCTCGCGGCGCAGCCGGCCCGCCGCAGCGGCGAGCGCCGCCTGGTTCTGCCGCGCGCGCGCCAGCTCGGTCAGCGCGCGCAGCCGCGCCCGCTCCTGCGCGAGCTGCAGCGACGCCTCGTGGCCGATGCCGCGCAGCGCGCGCAGCAGCGAGCGGCGCGGCTCGCGATCAAGGAAGAGCCGCAGCACCCCGGCCGACTCGGACTCGACGGAGAGCGGCACTTCGGCGCACCAGAGATCGACGGGCGCGAGCTCGCTGCCGAGGTCGAAGGTGAGCGCCGCCTCGGCGGGGCAGCGCGCGAGCCGCACGGATCGCTCGAGGCCGGGCCCCTCGGGCAACACACCGCGCATCACCAGCTCGCGCAGCTCGCGGGCGCGCTGCTCCTTCCTGGGCCGCGTGGACGCGAGCGTGCCGCCGACCGCGGCCACCACTTTGGCGGTGGCCGAGTCGCCATCGAACGGTCCGGCGCCGAGGAGATCCTGCCGCAGCCGCAGCTCGGCGAGCAGCGCGCCGCAGATCGCCGCCGCGTCATCGACGATGCCCTGGCAGACGCGCTGCTCCATCGGGTGCCCTCGAAGGCGGGTCCAAGCGCCGCAGGCACGCTACCGCATTTGACTCCCGACGGCCGCTGGCTAGACTGCCGCGCCTCTTCGAGTCAGGAGCTTTCCCGTGGATGTTGTGAAGACGCTGGCCGTGGTGGGCGCAGGGCAGATGGGCGTAGGCATCGCGCAGGTCGCCGCGCAGAGCGGCCTCGAGGTGGTGCTGATCGATGTGGACAAGGCCGTCGTCGAGAAGGGCCTCGCGGGCATTCGCGCGCAGCTCGACAGGGCGGTGGCAAAGGGCAAGCTCAAGGCCGACGATGCGCGGGCGGCGATGGCGCGCCTGAAGGGCGCGAGCAGCGCCGTGGAGGCGAAGCACGCCGATTTCGCGATCGAGGCGGTGACCGAGAGCGAGGGCGTGAAGAAAAAGGTCTTCGTCGACCTCGCCGCCGCGCTGCGGCCCGACGCCATCCTCGCCACCAATACCTCGGCCATCCCGATCACGCGCATCGCCGCCAGCGTGAAGAACCCCGAGCGCGTCATCGGCATGCACTTCATGAATCCCGTGCCGGTGATGCAGCTGGTGGAGATCATCCGCGGCGCCCAGACGAGCGATGCGACCTACGCGGCGACGCGCGCGCTGGCCGAGAAGATGGGCAAGACCACCGTGGTGTCGAAGGACAGGCCTGGCTTCATCGTGAACCGCATCCTGATCCCGATGATCAACGAGGCGTGCTTCGCGCTGCAGGAAGGGCTCGGCAGCGCGGAGGACATCGACACCGCGATGAAGCTCGGCACCAACGTGCCGATGGGCCCGCTGACGCTCGCGGACTTCATCGGTCTCGATACCTGCCTGTCGATCGCGGAGGTCCTCCATAAGGGCCTCGGCGAGGACAAGTACCGGCCGGCGCCGCTCTTGCGGCAGTACGTCGACGCGGGCTGGCTGGGCAGGAAGACGAAGCGGGGCTTTCACCAGTATTAAGGAGCTTCCGATGGTGTACGAAAACATTCTCGTCGAGCACGACGGCCCGATCGCCATCATCACCATCAACCGGCCGAAGTCGCTCAACGCGCTCAACAGCGCCACGCTGCGCGAGCTGACCCAGGCCGTGCGCGAGCACGCCGACGCGGCACGCGCCATCATTCTCACCGGGGCGGGCGACAAGGCGTTCGTGGCCGGCGCGGACATCAGCGAGATGAAGCCGATGACGCCGTGGAGCGCGCGCGAGTTCAGCGAGCTTGGCCACGTCGTCACTGCTTTATTGGAGGACCTGCCCTGCGCGACCATCGCCGCGGTCAATGGCTATGCGCTCGGGGGCGGGCTGGAGCTCGCGGTCGCCTGCGACATGATCTTCGCCTCCGAGAACGCGCGCTTCGGCCTGCCCGAGGTGACGCTGGGCGTGACGCCCGGGTTCGGCGGCACGCAGCGCCTGGTGCGGCTGGTCGGCAAGCTGCGCGCGAAGGAGATGATCTTCACCGGCGACATGGTGGACGCGAAGCGCGCCTTCGAGATCGGGCTCGTCAACGGCATCCACCCGCGCGAAGGGTTGCTCGCGCACTGCAAGTCGGTGGCGCAGAAGATCGCCACCCGCGGGCCGCTCGCCATCGGCCGCGCCAAGCGGCTGGTCGAGCGCGGCTACGATATGGCGTTGCGCGCGGCCAACCGGCAGGAGGCCGAGACCTTCGCGCTCCTCTTCGACACCGAGGACCGCCGCGAGGGCATGGCCGCGTTTCTGGAGAAGCGAGCGCCAAAGTTCGTAGGGAGATGAGCTGTAGTTAAGAGTTAAGAGTTAAGAGTTTCAAACAAGAGGATTCCAATGATCGATTTCTCCCTGACCGAAGACCAGCAGCGCCTCGTCGAGACCGCGCGCAAGTTCACCCGCGAGAAGATCATCCCGGTCGCGCAGAAGCTGGACGAGCACGGGACCTTTCCCAAGGAGATCTGCGAGCAGGCCTGGGAGATCGGCTTGATGAACGCCGAGGTCCCGGAGGAGTACGGCGGCCTTGGCGCCAGCACCATCGACCACGTGCTGATGGCCGAGGAGATCAACTATGGCTGCGCCGGCATCGGCACTACGCTCCTCGGCAACAACCTCGCCGCCATGCCGCTCATCCTCGCCGGCACCGAGGCGCAGAGGAAGAAGTGGCTCGGCTCGCTGACCGAGGCGCCCATCTTCGCCGCCTATGCCTGCAGCGAGCCGGACGCGGGTTCGGACGTCGCCGGCATGAAGACCTCCGTGCGCAAGGTCGGCGATGAATATGTCATGAACGGCACCAAGCGCTGGATCACCAACGCGCGCTTCGCCAGCTGGTACACGGTGTTCGGCCGCATCGGCGACCCCTCCGGGCGCCACAAGGGTATTACCTGCTTCGTGGTCCCGCGCGACGCGCCCGGCGTCTCGGTGGGCAAGAAGGAGGACAAGCTCGGCCAGCGCGCCTCCGACACCAGCGACGTTCTCTTCGACGAGGTGAAGCTGACCCGCGAGCACCTGGTCGGCGAGGAGGGGCAGGGCTTCAAGGTGGCGATGAAGACCTTCGACCGCTCGCGGCCGTGGATCGCCGCCGGCGCCACCGGCATCATGCGGCGCGCGCTCGACGAGTGCCGCCGCTACGCGCTGGAGCGCAAGGCCTTCGGACAGCCCATCGCACAGTTCCAGGCGGTGCAGTTCATGCTCGCCGAGATGGCGATGAAGTACGAGGCCACGCGGCTCCTGATGCTGAAGGCGTCGTGGAGCATCGGGCAGGGCAAAATCGACGCCATCGAGTCGTCGTACGCCAAGGCGTTCGGCGCCGACTCGGCCATGGCGGTCGCGACCGATGCGGTGCAGATCTTCGGCGGCTATGGATATACGAAGGAGTATCCGGTGGAAAAGCTGATGCGCGACGCGAAGCTGCTGCAGATCTACGAGGGCACCTCGCAGATCCAGCGCATGGTCATCGCGCGGAATCTGCTCGCGCAGGCCTGAGCGCCCGGGCGACGCGCAGCGTGACGGTGGCGCGGCGCGGTCGCCCGTTTCGATCTTGAGTGTTAGAACGCGTTCATGAAATTGACAGCTCTCGTGATCGCAGCGCTCCTCTCGGCCGCGCCCGTCTTCGCCCAGGAGCCCGCCAAATCGGAAGCGAAGCAGCACGCGGACGCGCCGCGCTCATTCGACAAGCAGCCTCCCGTCGGGACCTGGGCGAAGTGCCCGGTGTCCGGCGACGTCTTCCAGGTGAACAAGGACACCGGGTTCGCCACCCGCCAGGGCCGCGTCTACGCGTTCTGCTGCCCCGACTGCAAGCCGGACTTCCTCAAGCATCCGGCGAAATACGCGGAACCCCGCCGGGGCTGAGCGGCCGTTCGATCCGAAGAGAATTCATCCGGCAGATGGCGGAGGGGTCTTTGACCGAGTCGTCGGTCTGTGTACACTCGTTCGCCCGATCCAGGCAGCCTCGAGACGACATGCAGATCGACCTCACCGAAGAGCAAAGGCTGCTGCGCGAAACCTGCCGCGACTTCGCCGCGCGCGAGCTGACCCCGAACGCCCGGCGGTGGGATCGGGAGCACACCTTTCCGCGGGAGGCGGTCAAGAAGGCGTTCGAGCTCGGCCTGGGCGGCGTTGCGGTGCCGGAGGAGCAGGGCGGCGCCGGGATGGACAACGTCGCCTACGCGCTCGCCATCGAGGAGATCTCGCGCGGCTGCGCCTCGGTCGGCGTCACGCTCAGCGTGAACAACTCGCTCTACTGCGACCCGGTGATGAAGTACGGCACCGCGGCGCAGAAGGAGCGCTTCCTCGCGCCGTTCGCCCGCGGCGAGAAGCTGGGCTGCTTCGGCCTCACCGAGCCGCAGGCGGGCAGCGACGCGGCCGAGCAGCGCACCGTCGCCACCCGCAAGGGCGACGTCTACGTCGTCAACGGCACCAAGAACTGGATCACGAACGGGCCGGTCGCCGACGCGATGGTCCTGTTCACGATGACCGATCTCTCCAAGGGCACCAAGGGCATCACCGCCTTCGTGGTCGAGACCGGCACGCCAGGCTTCCTGTTGCAGAAGGCCGACGAGAAGCTGGGCATCTGCGCGTCGCCCTCGTGCACCATCTTCTTCGACAACCTGGAGATTCCGGCGGCGCAGCGGCTGGGCCAGGAGGGCGAAGGCTTCAAGATCGCCATGAGCACGCTCGACGGAGGCCGCATCGGCATTGCGGCACAGGCGATCGGCATCGGCCGCGCCGCTTACGAGGAGGCGCGCGACTACTCCAAGGTCCGCAAGACCTTCGACGTGCCCATCTCGCAGCACCAGGCCATCCAGTTCATGCTCGCCGACATGGCGACCGAGCTCGACGCCGCGCGCCTGCTGACGCTGCGCGCGGCCTCGATGAAGGATCGGGGCGTCCGCCACTCGCGCGAGTCGGCGATGGCGAAGCTGTATGCGTCTGAGGCCGCCAACCGCGTGGCGGACAAGGCGCTGCAGATCCACGGCGGTATGGGCTATTCGAAGGAGCTCGACATCGAGCGCCACTTCCGCGACGCGCGCATCACCGAGATCTACGAGGGAACCTCGGAGATGCAGCGCCTGGTCATCTCGAATGCATTGCTGAAGTAAAGCTGCGAGCAGGGGGGTTCGGCGATGGGAGTTCAAGGTGTGGTTTCGAAAGAAGGCTGGGCGATGGGCGCCGAGACGCAGCACCAGCTGACGCCCCGCCAGATGTTCTGCGCACCGCTCCTGTCGGCGCTGCTCTTCGGCGGCGGCAACGCCGGCATCGCGGACATTTACGTGCACATCCGCGACATCGTCCCCCTGAACGCGCGCGACTGGGAATCGAACCCGCTCGAGCGCCGTCTCGCGCGCTGGCACACCTCGCTCGCCCGCGCCATCACCGACTTCGTCAAGCTCGGCGTCTTCAAGGAAGAAGGCCACGCCCGCTGGGGCATCACCGAGAAGGGCTTCGCCGTCGCCCGTGAGTTCAAGCTGGTCACCAACGACGGCGTGCTCATCGATCGCGGGCAGCTGCGCAAGGGACTCGATACCTTCGCGACCGAATTCGAGAAGATGTACACCGTCAAGTCGCGAGCCACGCCTCTGCCGCCGACCGCCGTCAACGATTGATGAGCGGACTCTTCGAACCTTCCGAATCGCAGGCGCTCGTCCAGGAGACCGCGCGAGGTTATGCGCAGAAGTCGCTCGCGAAGATCGCGGGGCAGCTCGATCGCGAAGGCCGCTTCCCCTCCGCGCAGCTCAAGGAGCTCGCCGAGCTGGGGCTGATGGGCGTCAACGTCCCGGAGGAGTTGGGCGGCGCGCAGGCCGGCGCGGTCGCGTATGTGCTTGCGATGATGGAGATCGCGCAGGGCTGCGCCTCGACCTCCGTGACCATGGCCGTGAACAACATGGTCGCGGAGACTTTGGTCCGCTTCGGCACGCCCCCGCAGGCGCAGAAGTACGTCCCCGAGATCACCTCGGGCCGCTTCGAGGCCGCGAGCTTCGGCTTGAGCGAGTCGCACTGCGGGTCCGACGCGGCGGCGCTGCGCACGGTGGCCAGGCGCGACGCGGCCGGCTGGATCTTGAATGGCAGCAAGCAGTGGATCACGAGCGGCGACCACGCCGGCGTCATCATTGTCTGGGCGCGCACCGAGAGCGGCCTCTCGCCGGCCAAGAGCATCTCTTGCTTCCTGGTCGAAGGCGGCACCAAGGGCCTCGGCATCGGCCGGCACGAGGACAAGATGGGCCTGCGCGCCTCGAGCACGGTGTCGCTCTCGTTCGAGGACCTGCGGCTCCCCGGGAACGCGATGCTGGGCGCGCCGGGGCAGGGCTTCGCCATCGCCATGGCGGCGCTCGAAGGCGGGCGCATCGGCATCGCTTCGCAGGCGGTCGGCATCGGCACCGCGGCGCTGCAGGCGGCCGTCCGCTACGCGCGCGAGCGCAAGGCCTTCGGCAAGTCCATCGGTGAGTACCAGGCGCTGCGCTTCATGCTGGCCGACGTGGACACGGAGCTCGCGGCGGCTCGGCTGCTGGTGCTGCGCGCGGCGGCGCTCAAGGAAGCGGGACAGCCGTTCACGCGCGAAGGATCGATGGCGAAGGTGTTCGCCAGCGAGAAGGCGAACCGCGCCTGCGAGGTAGCGGTCCAGGTGCACGGCGGCTACGGCTACCTCGACGAGTTCGCGGTCGAGCGCCACTACCGCGACGCGCGCGTGACTACCGTCTACGAGGGCACCTCGGAGATCCAGCGCATCGTCATCGCGCGCGATCTGCTGGGGTAGTCAAGAGTTGAGAGTTAAGAGTTAAGAGTTAAAGCGTCGCGACTCTCAACTCTCAACTCTCAACTCTCAACTCTCAACTCTCAACTCTCAACTCTCAACTCTCAACTCTCAACTCTCAACTCTCAACTCTCAACT
>JAYWBT010000024.1:0-7606 GCA_043781235.1 Deltaproteobacteria bacterium | reverse complement strand
CAGTTCCATGCCGGACTTCGGGCAACTCACGCTCAGCTCTACAGAGGCGTTCACGTGACCGGAGGTCCTCTCTGGGTTCGGTGGATGTTGACGGCGACAGGGTGCGGGGCCACGCGCCCCGATTCGGCTCCAGAAGTTGCCGCGGGAGAACGCCTGTGCAGTGCGGGGAGCCTGCGCAGGCGTGGATCAGGTTCCGGAGATTACCAAGCCCTCGATGCCAAGCTCGACTTCCCCTCGGAAAGCAGCAGTTCCTTGCACCCAAGAACCAGCGAGATCCACCCATATGAGGATTAGGAGAACCAAGAAATTCTGCTACCGCTGCCACGGTCTCCGAGAGGTGCTCCGGCGCAGGCGCGAACTTTCCCTTGCGCACGAACGCCCGCCACTGCGACTCCGCGACCGCGCTTTCCGAGAAGGCAGGGGTCAGGGAAATTGGCTTCGGGTCCAGAGCCGTCTCGCGATGGGCGAACGTCGCGTTCAGCGCGCGGGTCAGCGTCCCGCCGTCGAAAGCAAACTACCGCGACAGCAACCAGATGTCGTAGAAATCCTTCATCCGACTATTCAGCGTCCCGAGCTTGACCATCGCCTCGAGCTTCTCGGCGATAGCCGACTCGCGCGAGTACCCCTTGAGCCGGGGAGCGGGGAATTCGAGCATTGAGGGGTAGTCGATCTCCTCGGGGGCCGGCACCACCACGTCGCCGAACCCGACGTCGAGCTGCATGGCGATCTTCGCCCTGCCGAGCATTCCGAGGAAGCGGACCCGCACGCCCTGGTAGTCGGCGTCCACCTTGATACGCTCGGCCTTGACCGTCGTTTCCTGGAACATGAGGCCATCTGGCTCGACTTCGACCGCACAGATTTCGCGGACGACGCTTGCCAGGTTCTCCAGGGAGTTGGCGATCCGGCCGAGCAGATCCACGTCCTTCGTGGGCCGTGCCGTAGGCGCGTCCCACACGCGCAGCATTAGCGCGCCTTTGAGCACGAAGCGCTCGGCGTACGGCGACCGGCAGAGCCGGTACAGAAAACGCTCCATCGCGTAGTACTGGAGAGTCTCGAGGAAGGGCCGGTTTGTGCGCCGCGCGATCTGAGCAAGGCGTGCGTGCACCGAGGCGGCGAAGTTCTTTGGCGTCACTGGATTGCCTCCAGGTAGGGCCGCATGACGCGCTCGACGCGGCAATTCCGCGCGTGCGCGAGCAGGACCTCGACCTGCCGGCCGCGCCGCTCATTCCAGAGTCGCAGCGCCTCGAGGACGACATCCATTCCGAGCTTGCTGCGAAACTTGAAGCAATCGGCGAGCGTCTTCTCGGCGCTGTAGATCCGCACCGACACCTTGTCCAGCTTGTGGACCTCGATGCCTTCGCGGAACGCGGCACCCGAAAACCAGAAGAGGCGAACGGGCGGGTAGTCGATGCCGGGACGCTCGGAGCCGCGTTCGACCGCCACATAGACTTCATGCGGCACCTGGGTGGTCAGTTCATGGTACGCGAGAGCCGAGATGAGGCAGACGACGCCGTGGGGGATGCGGGTCGCGACCATGACCAGGTCCGGACTGCCCAGCGGCGGCAGGCCCTTCAGTCGGTAGACTCCACGGCTGAGCTGCTCGAGGAGCCGATCGTCGCGCATCGTGTAGAGCGTCTTCCGCGTCAGGCCCAGCCGGAGGGCGTCAGACATCCGCAGGACGCCGCCCCTGCTGCGAAAGAGCTCCTTTTCCTTCCGAAACCGTTCATTGGGGGCTCGCGCAGGCACGGGGACATAATGCCAGCAGATTCTAATAAGTGTAAGTAATTAGTTCCGTCTGGTGCTCGGACGCACGGCTTGACCGACAATCTGCTGGAATCTGCTGGAGTCAATGCCCGGTAGACCTGAAGAAGACCGCTCGATGCGCGCCCGGGCGTGCGCTTTTCTGAGGTAGATCCACGAAGACCACCGGAAGACCGGTCACGGACAGTTCAGTACGCACGGGTTCGAGTCCCGTACACCCCGCCAGTTTCTTTGTTCCGGGGATCTCGGCAATTGGCCGAGGTCCCTGCTTGCGTCTCCAGAATGTCTCCAATTCGGCCACCAACTTCTCCTGGTCGCCGAGAGGAGCGTCACGTTGATCGCGCGGACTGGATCCCGTGCACCCAGAAATCCGAGGTCGGCTCGATGAGAATGCGCGGCAGTCGTCGCCTTCCCCATCCAGAATCGCCCGACGCCAGCGCGCCGCCTTCGGCTGCGCAAGGGCGATTCAGTCCGGCGGAAGATTCATCGTCCGCAGCAGCGCCGCGAAATGCGCATCCCCGCGCACGCTGCGCAGCAGCGGGTCGTATTTGAGATAAGTGAGGCCCGCGTCGTGATTCTCGACGATGTGCCCCAGCCACTCGAAGGCGCGATCCGCTTCGCCGCGCCACGCGTAGATCTGCGCGATCCGATAGCTCGATTGCAGAACGAAGGGTAGGCCCGCCCCAACAGATATTGGTCGTGCGCCTCGGGATTGATGGTCCGCTGCTCTTCGGGCGCCGCCGGCAGGAGCTTCACCTCGAGCGCCGCCACAACCGCGCGGGAGATCACCGACGCCACCTCCTGCCGCGAGCCTGGCCGCTCATTTCGTCGCCGCGCCGCTCGCCAGGGGCGGGCCGCCGAACCGCGGCGCGAGCGCCTGCACGCGGGGATCGGCGCGCAGCCGGGGACCCAAGAAGCCGTACAGCATCAGCGTCGAATCCGGACCTCGCCCTGAGGAGGCGATCTCTCGAAGGAGTGCGACCGTCGCCTCCTCGCCACGCAGCCACCGGACGTAGGCAATTGCTGCGTGCGCGTCCGTCGACGCGGCCGCCGGTGCAGTTGCGGTCGTCCCGTTTTGCCGGAGCTCCTCGACCATGGCCGCGCGCGTGGCCGGGTCGCGGAGCCTGCGTTCGATCTGCGCCGCGGCAGCGCTGTCCACCCCTCCCTCGCCGACCAGCCAGCGGCGATACGCCGCCGCCGCCTCGTCCATGTGCCCGAGCGCCAGCTCGTGCCCGACGCGGCCCATCCACGCGTACCAGGCCTCGGGCGACTGCGCCAGCCCCTGCGCATACAGAGGGGTTGCCTCCGCAAACCGCTCCGCGCCGTCGTAGGCCAGCGCGAGCGAGAGCGTGATGACGTGCGAGAGCGGGTCCAGGCGGTGGGCCGTCTCCATTTCGCGAATGGCCTCGTCCCACCGGTTGTACGACTGCAGGTGGTAGCTGTACCACTGGTGCCCGGTGGGGTACTCCGGACTCAGCCGGATCCCTTGCTCGAAGGCTGCGGTGGCCTCCGGCCAGCGCTTCCGCTTGTCGAGAAGCTCGCCGAGCGATGACTGCGCCTCGCCGAGGCGCGGCGCGAGCGCGATGGCCCGCCGCGCCGCGTCCTCGCTCAGTGTGAGGATGGAGTCGGGGTTGACGCCGGGGACGTTGTACTCGCCCGGAACGGACAGCACATACGCGTCGGCCAGGCCAGTCCACGCGAGCGCGTAGGACGAGTCGAGCGCCACGGCTCGCTTGAACGCCTCCGTGGCGTGGATCATTCCCTGCGTGGTGCGGAGGTTCCAGTGGTAGCGGCCGAGCAGGTAGGCCTCGTACGCTGCCGGATTGCGCGTTCCCCCGCGAGCACCGCTCTTGTCCGAGCCAGGGACCAGCTTGACCTTGAGCCCCTCGACCACCGCGCGGGCGATCTCCTCCTGCATGGCGAAGATGTCCTTGAGGTCGCGATCGAAGCTCTGCGACCAGAGGTGGAAGCCGTCGCCCACGTTGATCAGCTGTGCGGTGATGCGGACCCGATCGCCCTGCTTGCGCACGCTGCCTTCGAGCACGGTGGTGACGCCGAGCTTCTGCCCGATGCTCCGCAGGTCCTCGTTCTTGCCTTTGAATGAGAACGACGAGGTGCGCCCGGCGACGTGCAGGCCCTCGACCTGCGCCAGCGCGTTGAGGATCTCCTCGGCGACGCCGTCGGAGAAGTACTCCTGGTCCGGGTCGCGGCTCAGGTTCACCAGCGGGAGGACGGCGATCGACGGCAGCGCGCGGATCCCAGAGTTCGGCGGCACCGACTCGAGCGCGACCCGCCTGGCTTCGTCGCCCTGCGGGGCGCGCGCGCCGGGGCGCAGGACCATGTACCAGGCCACGCCCGGCACCGCGGCCAGCGCGCCGACTCCTGTCAGCACCGCCGCCAGCCGCACTCCTCGCAGGCCGGGCGCGGGCCCGGTCCGCTCGATGCGGCCTGCGTTGACGTCGAAGATCCAGGCGAGGCCGACCACGATGGGGAAGCCGATCGCGAGCGCTGCGACGGCGTACGTCAGCACCTCGTCGGGCCAATGGAAGCCGTGCATGATCGGTTCGATGATCTGCAACACGGCGAACGCGACCACGCCGTAGCCAACCACGGCGCGGAAGACGCGCCGGCGCTTCAGTTCGGAGATCAGGTTCGCGGCGTCCAGGATAAGGCCCTTCTTGCGGCGCATCGTAGCAGGGTCGTCGGGGCCGGTTCAGTCGAGCGGCAGGTTCATCTTCTTGAGCAGCGCCGTGTAGCGCGGGTCGCCGCGCAGGTTGCTCAGGAAGGGGTCGCTCTTGACGAAGAGGAGACCCGAGTCCCGCTGCACGTGGGCGCGCTCCAGCCAATCCAGGGCGCGGTCCTTCTCACCGCGTCTGGAATAGACCTCTGCGAGCTGATAGGCCGCATCCTCAGCGTGCGCTGCCTGCAGCTTGTCGAGCGCCTCCTGCGCTTCGCGCTCGTGGCCCAGGTCGTGCTGCGAGAGCGCGACGCCCGTCAGGCGGCACCATTCGGTGGAGAGGCGGGTGAAGCGCGCGAGCGCTTTCTCCGGCTGGCCCTCCAGCAGATCGATGAGGCCGAGCCAGAGGCCTGCCTGGTCGTTCCCGGGGCTGATCCCCAGGGCGCGGCCCAGGACCTCGCGGCCCTCCTCGAGCCGGCCGGAGGCGGCGAGCACCCAGCCGAGGATCGTCCAGGACTCCGAGCTGAGAGGATCGAGCTCGGTGGCCTTGCGCGCGGCCGCGATGGCCTCGGGCAACCGGCCGGGCGGCATGAGGACGTCTTCCGCGTAGTAGCGCAGGGCGACGGCGTCGGACGGGTTGAGCGCGAGCGCATGCTCCACGTCGGCGCGGCCGCCGGCCCAGTCCAGCCGCACCCAGATGCGCGCCTTGCCTCTCGCCACATGGCCATCCCCGAGCTCGGGCGCCAGCGCGACGGCCTTTTCCGCCGCCGCCAGCGCGCGGTCGTACGCCGCGGCGACCTGGGCGGCCGTTCCAGCCGCCGTTCCGGCGACGTAGAGCACGGCGTTTGCAAGGCCAGCCCAGGCGGGCGCGTAGCCCGGATCGAGCGCCAGCGCCTTCTCGAAGGCTCCGACGGCTCGGAGCATCGTCTGGGGATTCGCCTGATTGGCGATCTGCCGGCCGAGCAGGTACTGGTTGTAGACTTCGGGATTCGCCGTCCGCCGGTCCTTGGTGGTGGGGGCCTGCTCGGGAAGGAGCTTGAGCTTGAGCGCCGCCACCACCGCCCGGGCGATCTCGTCCTGGACCGCGAAGACGTCGGCGAGCTTGCGATCGTACGTCTCCGACCAGACGTGGAATCCGTCGCCGGCGTTGATCAGCTGCGTGGTGATGCGGACCTGATCGCCCGACCGGCGCACGCTGCCCTCGAGGACATGGGCGACGTGGAGCTTCTGCCCGATCTGCGCCACGTCCTCGTTCTTGCCCTTGAAGGCGAAGGCGGAGGTGCGGGCGGCGACGCGCAGGCCGGGAACCTTGGCGAGCAGGTTGAGCAGCTCCTCCGCCAGGCCGTCGGCGAAGTACTCCTGGTCGGGATCCTTGCTCATGTTCACGAGCGGCAGCACGGCGATCGACGGCGCCGCGCGAATGTCCGAGGCGGGCGGCACTGCGTCGAGGGCCGCGCGCAGGTCCCTCTCGGCAGAAGGCGCGCGCGCGGCCGGACGCAGCACGAGGTACCAGGCGACCCCGGGAGCGCCAAGCACGACGCCCAGCGCGATCAGCAGCAGAAGGGGGCCTGCGCGCGGCCGCGGCCCGGTAGTCTCGATCCGGCCGGCGTTGACGTCGAACACCCACGCCAGCACCAGCGTGATCGGAAACCCGAGGCCGAGCGCGATCACCGTCGCGGCCAGCACCCACTCGGGCAGGCTGAGGCCGTGCATGATCGGCTCGACGACTTGCAGGATTGCAAACGAGACGATGCCGTAGCCGACGAGCGCGCGGAAGACGCGGCGCTGCTTCATCTCCTCGAACCAGCTCGCCGCCATCAGCAGATCCTATCGCATCGCTACGGGCCGATGCGCTTTCCCAAACAGATCGTGGCCGCGCGCAGGTCCTTTGCGTAGAGCTTCACGATGGCCGCGCGAAAGCGGGGATCGCAACGGATCGGATCCAGCGCCGGCATCAACAGCGCCCACGAAAGGAAGGCATCGCCGACGTCATCGGCCTCCGCATCGATGTATCGAAGCGCGAGCTCCTTCTCGTCCAGCAGCAGCAGCAGCGCGGGGATGTCGAAGCTGGTCATCAGATTGCCGCTGCCGGGGTCGTTCCAGCTTCGGTCCGGGGTCGCGGCGAGCTTCCGCGCGAACGCGTGGCGATCCCCTCGCCCCGCCAGCGCCTCGAACAGCTCCGCAACCTGGCGGTCGGTGCCGGCGCCCCAGTTCTGCGCCCAGCGGTCGAAGAACGGCCGTGCCAGGTCGCGCTTGCCTTCGAGCAGGTACGCGAGAGCAATGTTCGACGGGCAGAGGATAGAGTGGGGCGCGAACTCGAGCGCCGGCATGCAGGCCGCGATCGCGTCCGCGTTGCGGCCGGCGATCATCAGCATCGATGAATGGTTGCTCGCCACGATCACCGAGCGCGGGTCGAGCTCGGCCGCGCGCGCGACCGACGCGAGGCTCTCCTCCCTCTCGCCGACCATCACCAGTGAGGTCCCCAGCCACTGGTGGGCGGTGGCGAACGAGGGCCGCAGCACCACCGCTCGCTTGAGCAACGCGACGCCGGTATCGTAGTGCCCTTCGCTGGACTCGAGGTAGCCGAGCGCTGCATAGGACTCGGCCATGGTCGGGTCGAGCACCAAGGCCCGCTCGGCAGCCTCTCGACCGCGCGCCCAGGCATCCTTGTACGCGATGCGCACCGTGTAGCCGGGAAGCACCGCGTAGCAGAGCGCGAGCCCGCCCCACGCCTCGGCGAAGCCGCGGTCGGCCGCGATGGCGCGCTCGAACGATTCCTTCGCCGCCCACAGCTCGTCGCTGCGCCGGACCTGCCACTGCGCGAGACCGCGCAGGTAGAGGTCGTGCGCCTCGAGGTTGGTGGTGCCGCGGGCCGGGGACGCAGCAGCGCCCCCTTTGCCCACCCGGATCTTGAGCTCGTCGCCGATCGCCCGCGCGATCTCGTCCTGGATGGCGAAGATGTCCTTGAGGTTGCGGTCGTAGGTCTGCGACCAGAGGTGGAACCCGGTCTGGGCGTCGATGAGCTGCGCGGTGATGCGCACCTTGTCGGCCTGCTTGCGAACGCTGCCTTCGAGCACCATGCGCACCTTGAGCTGCTCGGCGATCTGCGCCACGTCGCGCTTCTCGCCCTTGAACTGGAACGACGAGGTGCGCGCCGCCACGCTCAGC
>JAYWBT010000023.1:0-21317 GCA_043781235.1 Deltaproteobacteria bacterium | reverse complement strand
AACGTCCTGGGCGAAGTGAACGGCGCCTACCCGGTGTTCACCACCATGATGATCCCGGAGCGCCTGGGAACCGCCGCCATGACCATCGGCCCCGCGCGCTCCGCTTTGGATATCGCCACCCGCTATACATCGAAGCGCAAGGCTTTCGGCGAGACCATCAACCAATTCCAGGGCGTGAGTTTTCAGGTGGCCGAGGGGGCGATGCTGCTCGATGCCTGCCGGTCGCTCGTCTATGCCACCGCGCGCGCGGTGGACGGCGGAATGGGAATGAACCAGGTGCGGCGCATGGTCTCTGAGACCAAAAAATTCGTCACCGAGTCGTGTCAGAAAGTGGTGCACAACTCGATGCAGGTCGTGGGCGGCATCGGTTATACGAATGTAATGCCCCTGGAGCGCATCTATCGCGATATCAGGCTGGCGTCCATCTGGACCGGCACCAATGAGGTCATGGCGACCATCGTCGCCCACGAGTGGTACCGCGAGGCGGCCGCAGCGCGCGCTGGCCGCGCCGAGCGCGATTACGCGGCCGACGCCCCTGAGGCGGATGCGGCGGATGAGATCATCTACGGCTAGAGTGGAGCACCCACGAGCCCGCCGTGATACTCGAGGTCCGGTGACCGCGGAACCATCATCGACCCAGATCGGCCTCACCTCGAAGGAAGCCGGCGCGCGGCTCGAGCGAGACGGCGACAACGAGATCGCGACCTCGAAACACCGCACGCTGTCGGCGAGCGCGATCGCGATCGTGCGTGAGCCGATGTCGCTCCTGCTCCTCGCGTGCGGTGGCATCTATCTGGTGCTCGGCGACGTCCAGGAGTCGGTGATGCTCCTCGGCTTCGTGTTCTTCATCATGGGCATCACGCTCTTCCAGGAGCGCAAGACCGAGAACGCGCTCGCAGCGCTGCGCGATATGGCGAGCCCGCGCGCGCTCGTCATCCGCGACGGGCGGAGGATCCGCATCGCCGGTCGCGAGGTGGTGAGCGGCGACCTGGTCGTCCTCGCGGAGGGCGATCGCGTGCCCGCGGACGGCACGGTGCTCTCGTGCACCCATCTGTCGATCGACGAGTCCCTTCTCACCGGCGAGTCGGTCTCCGTCCGCAAGGTCGCGTCGGATGGAGCCGAGACCCCGGTTCGCCCGGGCGGCGACGACCTGCCGTTCGTGTACTCAGGGACGCTGGTCGTGGAAGGCGCCGCGATCGCGCGGGTGCACGCAACCGGAAATCGCTCCGAGCTGGGGAAAATCGGACGGGCGCTGGAGCAATCGAGCGAGCCGGACACCACGCTCCAGCGGGAGACCAAGGCGCTGGTGGGGCGACTCGCCTGGATCAGCGGCGCGCTCTCGGTCCTGGTCGCGATCGTTTACGGGCTTCTGCGCGGCAGCTGGCTCGGCGGTCTGCTCGCCGGAATCACGCTGGCGATGGCGATCCTCCCCAACGAGTTCCCCGTCGTCGTGACCATCTTCCTCGCGCTCGGCGCCTGGCGGTTGTCAAAGCGGCGCGTGCTGACGCGACGTATCCCGGCCATCGAGACGATCGGCTCGGCGACCGTGCTCTGCGTCGACAAGACCGGAACGCTCACCGTGAATCGGATGACGGTGCGCGAGATCGCGGCTGCGGGCGAGTTCTTCGGCGTCGAGCGGCTCGCCACCGAGCCACTCCCCGAGACGTTCCACGAAGCGGTCGAGTTCAGCATCCTCGCCAGCCGTCCGGATCCGTTCGACCCGATGGAGCGGGCGTTCAAAGAGCTCGGTGAGAAATACCTCGGCGGCACCGAGCACCTGCATCCGGACTGGACTCTGGTGCGTGAGTACCCGCTCTCGCGCGAGCTCCTCGCCGTCACGCAAGTGTGGCGCGCGCCCGGCGAAGTCAATCTCGCCGTGGCCACCAAGGGAGCGCCCGAGGCGGTCGTGGACCTCTGCCACCTCGCTCCAGAGGTCAGGCAGAGGGTGGGCGACCAGGTCGAACGCCTCGCCGCGCAGGGCCTGCGCGTGCTCGCCGTCGCGCGGGGGAAGGCGCCCGATCAGCCGCTCCCGGAGCGGGCGCACGACTTCGACTTCGACTTCGTCGGGCTGGTGGGCCTCGCGGATCCCGTCCGCGACAACGTACCGCCGGCCATCGCCGAATGCCGCACGGCGGGCATCCGGGTCGTCATGATCACGGGCGACTATCCCGCCACCGCCGCAAGCATCGCGCGACAGATCGGCCTCGCCGCCGCCGACGCGCCGGTCACCGGCACGGAGATCGCGGCGATGAGCAGCGACGAGCTGCGACGGCGCGTGAGCCTGGCGAGCGTCTTCGCGCGCGTGTTGCCCGAGCAGAAGCTGCAGATCGTGCAAGCGCTCCAGGCGAACGGCGATATCGTCGCGATGACGGGTGACGGCGTCAACGATGCTCCGGCGCTCAAGGCGGCGAACATCGGCGTGGCCATGGGCGGTCGCGGTACGGACGTCGCGCGCGAAGCGTCGACGCTGGTCCTGCTCGACGATGATTTCGCGTCGCTCGTGCAAGCGGTGAAGTCGGGGCGCCGCATCATGGATAATCTAATCAAGGCGCTCGCGTACATCCTCGCGGTGCACGTACCGATCGTGGGCCTGACGCTGATCCCGATCTTCATGGGGTGGCCGCTCGTGCTGCTGCCGATCCATATCGCCTTCCTGCATCTGATCATCGATCCGGCGTGCTCGGTCGTCTTCGAGGCGGAGCAGGAAGAAGCCGACGTCATGAAGCGCCCGCCCCGCGATCCACGCGCCCCGCTGTTCGGACGAAGAGCATTGACGCTCAGCCTGGTGCAGGGTGCGATCGTGATGGTGGTGGTGGTGGCCGTGTTCGGGATCGCGCTGCACCGCGGTCAGAGCGAGCTCGAGTCGCGCGGCCTCACCTTCACCACCTTCATGGTGGCGAACCTCGGCCTCATCTTCACCAATCGGTCCTGGTCACGATCAGCGGGCACCGAGCCGCGGCCGCACAATCAAGCGCTGTGGTGGGTCAGCGGGGGAGCCGTTGCCTTCCTCGCGCTGGTCTTCGTCATCCCGACTTTGCGCGGCCTGTTCCGGTTCGCGCCCTTGCACCTGGTGGACCTCGCCATCTGCCTGGGAGCGGGGGCTGCGAGCGTGTTGTGGTTCGAGGTGCTCAAGCGCGTCACGGTCCGCCGGCCCGCGCTGCACTCGCTAGTAAGCGGCGGGCGTGGCGGGCGATGACCAGGTCTTCGTCGGTGTGGACCAGCCGCACGGCGCAGCGGCTGCCGGCAGCGCTCAAGAGCGGGGCCCCGACCTGGTTGGAGGTGGCGTCGAGCGTGACCCCGAGGTGTGCGAGGCCGGCGCAGATCCCTGCCCGCACGGGCGCGGCGTTTTCGCCGATACCGCCGGTGAACACCAGCGTGTCGAGGCCGCCCAGCGCGGCGGCGAGCGCGCCGACGGCCTTGCGGCACGACCAGCAGAACATCTCGACCGCGAGCGACGCATCAGGATCGGTCGCTCGCGCGGCGAGCAGCTCCTTCATGTCCGAGCTCGCGCCGGAGACGCCCAGTAAACCGGACTCGCGCGTGAGAACCCGCTCGACCTCGGCGGGGCTCGCGCCGCGCGCGAGGAGGAAGAGCACCACGCCCGGATCGACGTCGCCCGCGCGCGTCCCCATCATCACGCCGCTCGCCGGCGTGAACGCCATGGTGGTATCGACCGGATGGCCGTCGCGCACGGCCACCAGGCTCGCGCCGTTGCCCAGATGGGCAATGACCGCGCGGCCGAGCTGCGCGGCCCCCAGGGTCGAGACGACGTATTCGTAAGAGAGGCCGTGAAAGCCATAGCGCCGCACGCCTTGCTCGTGCAGCGCTCGCGGCAGCGGCAGGCGGCGCGCCACCTCGGGCAGCTCCCAGTGGAAGTGCGTATCGAAGCAGGTCACTTGCGGCAAGCCTGGATAGTGGCGCGTCAGGGCGTCGATGACCGCAATCTCCGCCGGCAAATGCAGCGGCGCGAAATCGACCAGCTCGCGCAACGAGTCGAGCAGCGCAGTATCGATGCGCGCCGGCGCGTGGTGGACCGGACCGCCATGGACCAGCCGGTGCGCCACCGCCTGCGGATGCAGCCCGGCCGCATCCAGCGCGGCGAGGCCGCTCTGTACGGCAGCCGGGTGATCCGGAAAGCGGCCCTCCCGATCGATGGCGGCCGCTCCCCCCCGCAACCAGACTCGACCGAGGCCGGGCCCGATGCGCTCGACGGCGCCCTGGGCGATCCGCTCTTCGCCTCCATAGAGCGCAAACTTGAGCGACGAGGAGCCGGCGTTCAGGCAGAGCACGCGCGTCACGGCACCAGCTTCCAATCGCGAATCTCGGGAAGGTCTTCGAGCGCCTCCCGCACCCAGGCGCGGTGGCGCACCAGCATCGCCTCGCACTCTTGCCGCAGCTGATCGGCCTCGGCGACCGGCGTTCGTGCCCTGCGCAGCGCCTCGATGCAGAGATGGAAGCGGCTCATCGAGTTCAATACGGTCATATCGAAAGGCGTGGTGGTGGTTCCTTCTTCTGCATAGCCGCGGACATGGAAGCGCCCGGCGTCGCGCCGCCCGTGCAGCAGGCCGTGCACCACGTTGGCGTAGCCGTGGAAAGCGAAGACGACGTGGGCATCGCGGGTAAAGAGCGCCTCGAATTGATCGTCGGCCATGCCGTGCGGGTGCTCGCCGGGGGCCGCGATGCTGAAGAGATCGACCACGTTGACGACGCGGATGCGCAGCGCCGGTGCCCGCCGCTTGAGCCAGGCCGCCGCCGCCACCGTCTCGAGCGTCGGGGTGTCACCCGCGCAGGCGAGCACCACGTCGGGCTCGCCGGGCGTCCCCGCCCATTCCCAGATCGAGGCGCCGCGGGCGCAGTGCTCGCGCGCCGCTTCCCAGGAGAGCCACTGCAGCTGCGGCTGCTTGTCGATCACGATCAGGTTCACGTAGTCGCGGCTCTTCAAGCAATGGTCCGCGACCGAGAGCAGGCAGTTCGCATCGGGCGGCAGGTAGACGCGCGCCACCGAGCCCCGCTTGGAGATGATGGTGTCGATGAAGCCCGGTCCCTGGTGGCTGAAGCCGTTGTGGTCGTTGCGCCAGCAGGTCGAGGTGAGCAGCACGTTGAGCGAGGCGATCGGCGCGCGCCAGGGCAGCGCCCGGCACATCTCCAGCCACTTCGCGTGCTGGGTCGCCATCGAGGCGACGACCATCGCGAACGCCTCGTAGGTGACGAACATCCCGTGCCGGCCGGTGAGCAGGTAACCCTCGAGCCAGCCTTCGCAGTTGTGCTCGCTGAGAACTTCCATCACCCGGCCGTCGGGCGCGAGGTGATCGTCGCTGGCGAGGCGAGTCTCGAGGAAGCAGCGCTGGGTTGCTTCCAGCACGGCGCCGAGGCGATTGGAGGTCAGCTCGTCGGGAGAGAAGATGCGGAAGTTGCGCTGCGCTTCGGAGCGGCGGAACACGTCGCGCAGGAATTCGCCGAGCTGGCGCGGCGATTCGCGCAGCTCGGTGCCCGGGCTCTCAACCCGCAGGGCGTAAGTTGCCGGGTCGGGCAGATCGAGCGCCACGAGGAGCTTGCCGCCATTGCCGTGCGGGCTCGCGCTCATACGCAAGTCGCCGCGCGGCGCGAAGTCGCGCAGCCGGGCCACGGGCCCGCCGGCCTGGTCGAACAGCTCTTCGGGCCGATAGCTGCGCATCCACTCCTCGAGCCTGCGCAAGTGGGCCGGTTCCTCGCGCACGCGGGCGAGCGGGACCTGATGCGCTCGCCAGGTTCCCTCGATCTGGAGGCCGTCGACCTCGTGCGGGCCGGTCCAGCCCTTCGGCGTGCGGAGCACGATGGCGGGCCAGCGCGGGCGCGCCGAGCCGGCGCCGGGTGCCCGCGCCGCCCGCTGGATCTCGCGGATGCGATCGTGGGCCGCGAAGAGCGCCCGCGCGAAGTCCGCGTGCACGCGCGCAGGCTCGTCGCCGGTGACAAAGCTGGGATCGTATCCATGCCCGAAGAGCAGGGCGCGCAGCTCCTCCTCGCTCTTGCGGGCGAGCACCGTGGGATTCGCGATCTTGTATCCATTCAAATGCAGAATGGGCAGCACCGCACCGTCGCGCGCGGCGTTCAGGAAGCTGACGCCCTTCCAGGAGCCCTCGAGCGGCGCGGTCTCCGCCTCGCCGTCGCCGACGATGGCTGCGACCAGCAAGTCCGCATTGTCGAACGCCGCGCCAAAGGCATGCGTGAGCACGTAGCCGAGCTCGCCGCCCTCGTGGATCGAGCCGGGCGTGGGGGGGCTGACGTGGCTCGGTATGCCGTGGGGCGTCGAGAATTGCCGGAAGAAACGCTGCATTCCAGAGGCGTCCTGGCCGACCTCGGGATAGGTCGCGCTCCAGGTGCCTTCGAGCCAGACGTTGGCATTGACGGCGGGCCCGCCGTGTCCGGGCCCGACCAGCAGCAGGGTCTTCTGGGCGCGCGCACGAATCAGGCGGTTCAGATGCGCATAGACCAGATTCACTCCGGGCGAGGTTCCCCAGTGGCCGAGCAGTCTGGGCTTCACGTGCTCGGGGCGGAGCGGCTCGCGCAGGAGCGGATTCGCCTTCAAATAGATCTGGCCTACCGTCAGATAGTTTGCCGCGCGCCACCAGGCGTCGACCTGGTCGAGGTCCGCGGGGCTGATCGCTTCGGTCGCCGACTGACCTCGAAGAGTCGTCACACGGGCAACTCGCTCCTCAAGAGGCGCATCAATTCTTCCACCCCGCAGTGGGAATAGTCCTTGGAGATTCCGGCGATCAAGGCCGCCTGCAGGCCCCGGCTGAGGTTCTCGCGCAAATCGCCGAGCAGCTTGGGCGTTGCGACCAGCGCCAGGTGCGCGAAGGCACTGCTGGCGTGGCCGCGCTCCAGCACGTGCGCGAGCGTATGGGCGAAGCGCCGTTCCTGCGTCTCCTTCGGAACGATCTCACCGTGGCCGTGCAGGGCGCCCTTGTGCTCGGATGCCTTGGAACGCAGCTCGGCGGTTTGGTCTGGATGGCCGGTACCGTCGCCCTGGATCGTCTCGTGGAGAGTCCATTCACCTTGTCTGTCGGTAAAGGTAAAAATACGGGCAGCACGAGCATCCGCCACCACGACCCAGGTCGACGTTCCGTCCTTCATTGGTTGGCTCCCTCGAAATGAAATACCGAAAGCTTGGTAACGAACTAGTGCCTGCGCCGCGAAACGTCGGCAAACCCTCGTTCCCCGAACGAGCACACCGACCGCTGGTGGCTTTATAACCGCGAATGAGCAGGAGATCTGCCCGCGTGCGTTTCGAGCAGAGCGGAAGACGTGGCGTGTTGGAATTGCGCGGAAGTCGCTGTCGACGCGCAACAGCTGCATTGGCGGCGCGCGCGCCGAGCCACCTCCACGCCGAAACCGCGGCGCGATGTTTGCACTGGTTCCGACCATGAGCGCCCTGCCTGCAAAGATTTCACTCGCCGCGATCCTTTTCGCGGGCTGTGCCACTGGCAGCTCGAACACCTTGGCCGGCGCCGCAACGATGAGCACGGCCGCCATCTCAGCGGCGCTGGTCGAGCGCGCCCAGGGTGGGTGCATCGCCATCTGCACCAACGGGACCGTGTGCAATCCGAGGAGCGGCCTCTGCGATGCTGCTCCATGCCGCGGCCGCTGCAAGCCTGACGAGCACTGCGAGGAGGCGTACAAAGGCGATAGCTGCATGCCAAGGGCGCCCGCGAGCGTGTCTGCCCCGGCCAAGGGAACGCAGACCCGCACGCCCACCATCGTCCCCGCCGGTCCGCCGCCGCCGACCAGCGGCTCGCCGACCATCGTGCCGGCGGCCGAGCAGCCGCCGAAATGATCCCTCTCTGAAAAGCGGCTCCCTCGCGGTTCAGCGAACGATCAGCACCGGCTTTGGGCTGAGCTGCGCGAGACGATCGGCGACGCTTCCCAGCAGGAGGCGCTTGATGGCACCGCGTCCGCGGTGGCCAACGGCGACCATGACCACCGCCGGCGCCTTGGCCAGGTCGGCGAGCTGATCGGCGGTCGAACCGACGAGCAGCTCGGTATCGATGTCTAGCCCGGCGCGTGCCTCGCGCGCCTTGGCCTCGCGCAGAAGTTGCGTTGCCCACTCTTTGTGTTCCAGCTCAAATTCAACCAGGCCGATGGCGTAGGGCTCCGGACCGGACATCATGGGCTCGGGGGCGACGTAAACGATTCGCAAGCTCGCTCCGGTCGCCCGCGCCAGCTCTGCTGCCATGTGCACGGCCGCATACGACTCGGGGGATCCATCGACACCGGCCGCGATCCAGGTACCGGGACCGGGCAGGGTCGACTGCCGATCGCGCACCAGCAGCAAGGGCTTCGGAGAAAGCTGCGCCAGGCGGTCGGAGAAGCTCCCCAGGAAAAGGCGGGAAAGCCCGTGCCCCCGTGTTCCGGCGACGACCAACACGACCTCCTCGTCCTTCGCCGCCTCGGAGATCACCTCCGCGGGTGGTCCGAGAAGAACCGAGGTCGAGGCCGGCGCGGCGCCGAGCTTGTGAACCAGCGCTTCGAGAAGCTTGCCCTCGCGCTCACGGCGAGCGGGGCTCGCTTCGGCCGGCATGTCGGGATACGGCGCCGGCGCGAGCGCATGCACCAGCGTCACGGCCGCGTCCATGCGCCCGGCGAGGTGCACCGAAAGGGCTGCCGCCCACCTCGACTGCTCCGAACCATCGATACAAGCCAGTATTCGCCTCATGGTCGCGCCTCCGCGCCGAGAAGATAAAGCAAGCCCCGCGCCAGCGGCGACCATATTGTTCGCTGCTGTGCGGCTCGGCGGCTGGACCCTTGCACTGGAACCGCGCGTGCACGGACCGCGCCTTCAGGCCCTCGAACCCGCCAGCCGGGTCACTCTTCTCGTCGGGGGAGCGCAGGCGTTTCCCCGCATGCTTGCAGCCCTGGCAGCCGCGTGCAGCACGATCGAGCTTCAGGTGTACCTCTTCAGGCGCGACCGGATCGGCGCACGCTTCATCGCCGCGCTCTCCGAGGCAGCCGCGCGCGGCGTGAGCGTCCGGGTCACCCTCGACGGCTGGGGCTCGGCGCGCGATGGCCGTGCGATTGCGGCGGAGCTTCGTGCCGCCGGATGCGAGGCGCGGATTTTCAACCGGCTCCTGACCCTGCTGCTCGGCCACGTCGGTCGCAACCATCGCAAGGTTCTCCTCATCGATGATCGCCTGGCTTTCGTCGGCGGGCTCAACATCGGCGATGAATATGCCGGGGAGGAGTGGCTCGATCTGGCGGCCGAGGTCTCCGGACCTGTCTGCGTATCGCTCGGCCTTGCGTTGCGCCTGGGCGGTCGTTCGGAAGAGCGCGGCCCCATCCGGATCTTCCTCTCCGGTCTGTTCGGCGGGCGCCGCCTTCGCCGCCGTTATCTGAAGGCGATCCGGCGGGCTCGCGTCAGCGTCCTCCTCGCACAGGGATATTTCCTGCCCGATGCGCAGCTGCTCCGCGCGCTGGGCCGCGCAGCGGCGCGCGGCGTGCGAGTGATCGCGCTGCTTGCGGGACGCAGCGACGTTCCGTTCGCGCCGCTCGCAACGCGCCTGCTCTACGGGCGGCTGCTCGATGCGGGCATCGAAGTACATGAATGGACGAGCTCGTTCCTGCACGCGAAGGCGGCGGTGATCGACGGGCGCAAATTGCTCGTCGGCAGCTTCAATCTCGACCCACTCTCCCTCGCGATGATGGAGGCCCTCGTCGAGGCGGACGACGCGGCGGCGGCCAGTGACGCCGAGGCCTGGATCCACTCGCTCCTCGCGCGTTCCCGCAAAGTGACCCGGGAGGAGATCCGGGCTCCCAGCTTCCAGAGCTGGCTCCTCGGCGTCGCCGGGCGCCTCTTCGCGCTGCCAGGCAGCTGGCTCGCGGCGAGCCTTCTGCGTCGTCGCCGCAAATGACCACGGAAGAGACGGCGGCTGCTATAAGCGTGCCTGTGTTTGCTCTCGCGCCCGGGAAGCTGCGGCGGCTCGGCCCCGCGCTCCTCGGCAGCGCGTGTCCAGGCGTGCTCGTCTGACCGGTGCTCGACCCGCTGGTGCAACTCTATGACCGGGATACCGGTCGCTGCGAGTACGCGTTCAAGGCCTTCATCGCCGAGCGGCTCACCCACGGCGCGCTGCCGCTCTGGGCGCCGTTCACCGAGGCGGGCGTGTCGCTCCTGGGCCAGATCACGCCCGCGCTCTTTCATCCATTCACGCTCCTTTATGCGCTCTTCCCATTCGAGCTCGCCTTCAAGCTCAACCACCTGCTCGCGTTGCCGCTTGCCGCGCTGGGCGCAGCCGCGCTGCCGCTCGCGCTCGCGGGATTGCACGCCTTTCTCGAGCGGTCGTCTGCGCTGCGGCTGCTCTGGAGCGCGGGAGGCCTTGCGCTCACACTGCTCGGCGGCGAGCCGCAGTCGCTGCTCTTTGGCGCGCTCCTCGGCGCTGCCGGCGCTCTGGCCCAGGCGAGCGCGCTCCGGCCGCGTCTGCCGGGCGTCTTGCGCGCGCTCCGGCTCCTCCTCGCCTGGGGCGCATCCGCGCTCGCTCTCGCGGCTCCCGCGCTCCTGCCTGCGCTCGTGCAGGCCCGGCGCAGCACCCGCGCCGCCGGCGTGAGCGCGTGGGAGCACCAGGTCAACGAGGTCCCTCCGCTGCGACTCCTCGGGCTCGCGCTCCCTTTTGCGTTCGACGAACAGCTGGAGCTCTTGCGCCCTCCCGAGGGACGCTCGCCCTACTTCGAGTACCTCGCCGAGCCGCCCTGGACGACGACGCCGTTCTCGACCTCGATCGCTTTAGGCGCGCCCGCGCTCTTGTTTGCTGCGTTTGCGGCGCGGCACGTCGATCTGGGGCCCTCGCGTCGAGTCGTGGTAGTGAATCGCGAGGTGGCGCGAGGCCCAGTCGGGCGAGGCCGCGCGGATTCGTTCTCCCACGCCCATGGAGCGCCGGCGCCGTAGCCGGCAGGCGCAAAGGCGCAGGCGTGGTCCATGCGGAAACGGAAGAGCTTGCGCACGAAGTCGTCTGGGCCGGGTCGCCGCTTGCGGCATAGGTGAATTCCGGCGCGAAGAAGCCAAGCGTCTGATACCCCAATAACCACCTTCGGGCGATTTGTGAAAGAATTCCAGGCGTGCCCCGGCGCGATGCGCGACTTGCGGGCGCGGCGGAAGCGCGATTCGCCCGTGCTCCACGAATATTGGCTCTTGACGACGATGCTCTTCGCCGCCGCCGCCCAGGTGGACTCAGTCCGGGCCAGGCCGCTGGCGGCGCTGCCGCGCGACCAGGCGTGATTGCGGTGATAGGCGCGCGCATAAGGGTCGAGCAGCAGCTTGTTCGGATTGAAGCGATTGCCGGCGGCGTCTACGTCGGAGACGAACCCCGCCTGCGACCCGGGCGTCATTTCAGCGCGAAGCGCGCCGCCGGATCCATTCGGCGAGCAGACGCACGCCCGCGCCGGTGCCGCCGCGCGGAGTGTAGCCGCGCTCGCGGTCGATGGAGGACGGCCCCGCGATGTCGAGGTGCGCCCAGGGGATCTTCGCAGAGGAGACGCCCGGCGGGCGGACGAAGTGCTGCAGGAAGAGCGCGGCATTGATTGACCCGCCGTAGCGGCCGCCGGTGTTCTTCAGATCGGCGATGGGACTTTTGATCAGCTCCTCCATCTCGGGCGGGAGCGGCATGCGCCAGGCGCTCTCGCCCGCCGCGCGCGCGGACGAGAGGAGCTCGTCGGCGAGCGCGTCGTCGTTGGAGAAGAGCCCGGTCGTCCACGGCCCCAGCGCCACGATGATCGCGCCGGTGAGCGTCGCGAGATCGACCAGCGCGGCCGGCTTCTCCTCGACCGCCCACGCGAGCACGTCGGCGAGCACCAGCCGGCCTTCGGCGTCGGTATTCAGGATCTCGACGGAGGTGCCATTCTTCCCGACGATCACGTCTCCCGGCTTGTAGGCGGTGCCCGAGGGCAGGTTCTCGCAGGCGCCGAAGTAGGCGTGGACCGGGAAGGGGGGCTTCAGCCGCGCCACCAGAGCCATCGCGGCGATCACGGCGGCGGCGCCGGCCATATCAGTCTTCATATCCTCCATGCCGGAGGCGGTCTTGATCGAGAGGCCGCCGGAGTCGAAGGTGATTGCCTTGCCGACCAGCGCTACCGCGGGGGCGGAGGGCTTCGCGGGAGACCAGGACATCTTGACCAGCTGCGGCTCTTGGGAGCTGCCCTGCGAGACGCCGAGAAAGAGATTCATCCCCAGCTTCCTGATCTGCGCACGGCCCAGCACTTCGACCGAGAAGCCGTGCGCGGCGCCTGCACGGCGAGCCTCGGCGGCGAGCGCACGCGGCGTGATCTTGCCGGCCGGCTCGTTGACCAGATCGCGCGCGAGGCAGACGGCATCGGCCACCGCCTGCCCCTGCTGCGCGGCAGCGGTGAGCCCTGCCAGCGCAGGCCCCTTCGCGGCGAGCACCCGCAGCTTCGATAATTTGAACGGCTCTTTCTCGCGCAGATACCGATCGAATCGATAAGCGCCCAGCGAGGCGCCTTCGGCCAGCGCCTGCACCTCGCGCGCGGGGTCTTCGCCCGCGGGCCACGCCAGCGCCAGCGACTTGGCGCCGGCGGCGCGCGCTGCTTTCACCGCGCGGGCCGCGGCGATGCGCAAGCCGTCGAGCGACTTGTCGGCGTCGCGCGCCTTGCCCAGCCCCAGCACCAGAATGCGGGCGGGACCGGCCTTCCCGTGCGTGTGCAGCGCGAGCTGCTGCCCGTCCTTGCCGCTGAACTCCTCCTCAGCGGCTACGCGGCGCAGCAGGCCGCCCAGCGCACCGTCGAGATCCGAGAGCCGCGCATCGGCGAGCTTGCCCTTGGACACCGCACCCTCGCGGACGAGCAGCGCCAGGAGATCACAGGAGTGCGAGGCAGGATCGGCGAAAAGAACGCTCGTGTTGATGGCCATTTAGTTATCGAAACCTCAGGTGGCTCTGCACGATCTGTCGCACCAGCGCGGCGACCGTCAGCTGGTGGCGCGAGGCCATCCCGGAGAGCTGCGCCAGCTCGTCCGGCGGGAAATGCACCTCGACCGCCCCCTCGGACGGCGCGCACGGCGCCGCTTCGGCGGAAGGCGCGCGCAAGCTCGCCTCGGCGGTCGCCAGCGCGGCGGTGCCCTCAGCCGGGGTCCACGGCGTCCCCCGGCCCGAAGAGGTGCTCTCGAGCCGCGACTGCGGCATGCCGAGGTAGTGCGGCTCGGACCCGTTGAGCTTGTCCACGTCCAGCTCGGCGTCGATCTCGTCGGCGAAGAGCTGCTTCATGAAGGTCGCGAGGTGCTGGTTCGACGGCGTGAACTCGTTGTTGGCGAGGAACTTGTCCAGGTCGTACTGCATCTCCCAGGCGCTCTGGTATCGCTGCGCCGGGTCCTTCTCCAGCGCGCGCATCAAGATCGACTCCACCGCCTCGGGGACGTCCTGCTTGAAATAGGAGGGCCGATAGATCTTGCCGTCGGTAATCGATTTCAAGACCGCGACGTCGCTCTCGCCGGTAAAGAGCTTGAAGCCCGTCACCCATTCATAGAGAACGACGCCGAGCGAGAAGATGTCGCTCCGGTGATCGAGCGGCTTTCCCCTGCACTGCTCGGGCGACATATAGGAAAGCTTTCCCTTGACCTCCCCGGCCCGCGTCATCTCGACTTGATTGGCGGCTTTGGCAATCCCGAAATCCAATACCTTCACGCCGCCGTCGAAGCTGACGAAGATGTTCTCCGGCGTCACGTCGCGGTGGACGATGCCGAGCGGCTGTCCGTGCAGGTCGGCCTTCTGGTGCGCGTAGTACAATCCTTCCAATACCTGCGAGGCGATCTTGCAAGCATAGACCACCGGGAAGGGAATGCCCTGCTCCCCGGCCTTGGGAATCACCCGGCGCATATCGCGGCCAAACAGGTATTCCATGGCGATGAAGTAGGTGTCGCCGACCTTTCCCAGGTCGTGGATCTGGATGATGTTGGGATGGGTCAGCTGCGCGGCCAGCTTGGCCTCGTTGAGGAACATCCGCACGAAGCTCTTCTGGTCGCCGAGGTGCGGCCGGATACGCTTGAGCACCACGATCTTCTCGAAGCCCTCCATCCCGGTCTGGCGGGCGAGGAAGATCTCGGCCATGCCGCCGACGGCGAGGCGGTCCAGCAGGAGATACTTGCCGTACTGCTGCTCTCGCATGGGAGGCGCGTTCTAGCGCGCTCGCGCGGGCATGGGAAGCGCTCTTGATCGACGAAGCCGCTTTACCAAATGCGCCCGCGCGAGTAGGTTCCGCGCCCTTCCGGGGATCGAAACCGGGAACCCGCGCCATGGACGACAAGCTTCAGGAGATCGAGCAGAGGTTCGAGCGCCTCACGGCGGATCTCGGCAACCCTGGCGTCATCTCCGACCGCGCGCGCTTCCAGCTGGTGGCCAGGGAGCGCGCGCAGCTCGAGCCGCTGGTCGAGGCGTTCCGCGAGTATCGCAAGGTGAAGCGGAACGTCGAAGGCAACGAGGCGCTGCTCGACGACCCGGAGATGCGCGACCTCGCCCGCGAGGAGCTGCCCGCGCTCGTCCAGCAGCGCGACCTGCTGCTGGAGAAGCTCAAGATCCTGCTGCTGCCGAAGGACAAGAACGACGAGCGCGACGTCATCCTCGAGGTTCGCGCCGGCGCCGGCGGTGACGAAGCCGGTCTCTTCGCCGCCGAGCTGTTGCGCATGTACCTGCGCTATGCAGAGCGCAGGGGCTGGAAGGCCACCGTGATGGACTCCAGCGAGAACGCGGCCGGCGGCATCAAGGACGCGAACGTGACCATCTCGGGCGAGAGCGTGTTCGCCATGCTCAAGCACGAATCGGGCGTGCACCGCGTCCAGCGCGTGCCGGCGACCGAGGCCCAGGGGCGCATCCACACCTCGACCGCGACGGTGGCGGTGATGCCCGAGGCGGAAGAGGTCGATATCCAGCTCAACCCGGCCGACATCCAGATGGACGTGATGCGCTCCACCGGCGCGGGCGGGCAGAGCGTCAACACCACCGACTCGGCGGTGCGCCTGACCCACAAGCCGTCGGGCGTGATCGTCAAGTGCCAGCAGGAGAAGTCGCAGCTGAAGAACCGCGCGATGGCTCTGCGCATGCTTCGCGCGCGGCTGTACGAGATGGAGATCGAGAAGCAGCGCCTCGAGCGCGAGTCGAGCCGCCGCGGCCAGGTCGGCACCGGCGACCGCAGCGAAAAGATTCGCACCTATAACTTCCCGCAGGACCGCCTCACCGATCATCGCATCGGGCTCACCCGCCACAACCTCGCCGCGGTGATGGACGGCGACGTCGAGGACATGATCAACGCATGCAGGACCTGGTTCCAGGCAGAAGCGCTCCGGCAGCAGCAGGACAAGCCGCTCCGGCAAGCCGACCCATGACCGTCGCCGAGCTGCTCGACAGGACGGCGCAGCGTCTCGCGGCCCCCGAGCTGCTCAGCGAGAGTCCCCGCACCGAGGCGCGCGAGCTGCTGGCGCACGCCTTCGGCATCGTCCCCGCGCAGCTCCGGCCGGCCGCCCCGGTGGACGCGCACGCGCACGGCGAGTTCCTGCGGCTGCTCGCGCGGCGCCTGGGCGACGAGCCCACCGGCTACATCGTCGGCGCGGTCGAGCTGCTGGGGCTGCGCTTCAAGGTCGATCGGCGCGGCTTCATCCCGCGGCTCGATCTGCCGGTGCTCATCCAGGCGGGTCTCGCCGGCGTGGCGCAGGACGCGACCGGGTTCGCGCTCGATCTCGCGTGCGGCATGGGCGCCGCCGGGATCTGCGTCGCGCACGCGCGGCCCGGCCTCCATCTTGATTTGGCAGATGTGTCCGCCGAGGCGATCGAGCTGGCGCGCGAGAATGGCGACCGGCTGGTGCCGGGCCGCTTCGAGGCCTTCGCCGGCGACCTCTTCGACCCGCTGCCGCGCGGACGCAAGTACCTGGTCATCACCGCCAACCCGCCCTGGGTGCCCGACGGCACCGTGCTGCCGTCCGAGGTGATCGACCACGAGCCGGTGGTCTCCTTCTTCGGCGGGCCCGACGGACTCGACGTCGTGCGCCGCATCATCCACGAGCTGCCGCACTGGCTCGCACCGGGCGCCATCTACGCGCAGGAGTGCGACCCGTCGCAGGTTGCGAAGGTGACCGCGCTGCTGGTCGCGCAGGGCCTGCTTGAGCCGCGCGCGCACGAGGACGCCGAAGGAGTGCGCCGCGTCGTCTCGGCGCGGATGCCCTGAAGGCCATGCGCGGAACTTCGTGACCACCATGGAGACCTGGACCATCCGCTCGCTGCTCGTCTGGGCCCGCGACTGGCTGGGCAAGAAGGGCGTGGACGGCGCGCGGCTCGACGCGGAGCTCCTGCTCGCGAGCGCGCTGGGCTGCGACCGGACGCGGCTCTACATCGACTTCGACAAGCCGCTCGGCGACGAGGAGCTGGCGAAGTTCAAGGCGCTCATGCAGCGGCGGGCCCGGCGCGAGCCGGTCGCGTACATCCTCGGCGTGAAGGAGTTCTACGGGCGGCCGTTCGCGGTCGAGCCGGGCGTCTTCATCCCGCGGCCGGAGACGGAGATCCTGGTGCAGCTCGCGCTCGAGTCGCTGCCGGCCAGCGAGCCGCGCGTGCTCGATCTCTGCTCGGGCTCAGGCGCGGTCGGCGTCAGCATCGGGGCCGAGCGGCCCGACGCGCAGGTTGATCTGGTCGAGATCGCGCAGGCCGCGGCCGCCGCGGCGGAGCGCAACGGAGCGCGCCACGCGGCCGGGCGCGTGCGGGTCTTCTGCGGCGACCTCTTCGCCGCGCTCCCCGGGCCTCTGCGCTACGCGGCCATCACCGCGAACCCGCCGTACATCGCGCGAGCAGACGCCGGCACGCTCGCGCCCGAGATCGTCGATCACGAGCCGCACCAGGCGCTCTTCGCCGGCCCCGACGGGCTCGAGGTGATGAAGCGCATCCTCGCGTCGGTCGGCGAGTGGCTCCTGCCCGGCGGCTTCTTCGGCACCGAGCTCGACCCGCCGCAGGCGCAAGCGGTGGTCGAGCTGTGCGCCCGCGCGGGCCTGCGCGATGCGCGCGTGGTGAAGGATCTCGCCGGCCTCGACCGGCACGTCATCGCGCGCGCGCCTTGATAAAGGAGCTTTGATGGACTTGATCGAGATCGAAGGGGGCCGGCCGCTGCACGGAGAGGTGACCGTCTCCGGGTCGAAGAACGCGACGCTGCCGCAGATCGCCGCGGCGCTGCTCGCGCCCGGCCGCTCCACTTTCCGCAATGTCCCCGACCTCGCCGACATCCGCACCATGGGGCGGCTGCTCGAGAACATGGGCGCTGTGGTCTCGTCCAACCGGGGCACGTTGCAGATCGACGCCACCGCGCTCGGCAACCCCGAGGCGCCGTACGAGCTGGTCAAGACCATGCGCGCGTCGGTGCTGGTGCTGGGTCCGCTGGTCGCCCGCTGCGGCAGGGCGCGCGTGTCGCTGCCGGGCGGCTGTGCCATCGGCGCGCGGCCGATCGATCAGCACCTCAAGGCGCTGCAGGCGCTGGGCGCGCGCATCGAGCTGGCCCACGGGTACGTCGAGGCCAGGGCCGACCGCCTGCACGGCGGCCGCGTGCTCTTCGATTTGCCGACGGTGACCGGCACCGAAAATCTGCTGATGGCGGCCGCGCTCGCCGACGGCGAGACGGTGCTGGAGAACTGCGCGCGAGAGCCCGAGGTGGTGGCGCTCGCCGACGCGCTGGTGGCGATGGGCGCGCGCATCGAGGGCGCGGGCTCGTCGACCATCCGCATCGAGGGCGTCGCGGAGCTGAAGCCGCTCGACCGGGCGGTGGTTCCCGACCGCATCGAGGCGGGCACGCTGCTCGCGGCCGCGGCGATCACCGGCGGCGACGTGCTGGTGCGCGGCGCCCGCGCGGTGGATCTAGAGGCGGCGCTCGCCAAGCTGCGCGAGGCGGGCGCCACCATCATCGAGGAGCCTGCGGGCCTGCGCTGCAAGGCGCCGCGGCGGCTCGAGGCGGTGGACTTCATCACCGCGCCGTTTCCGGGCTTCCCCACGGATTTGCAAGCGCAGCTGATGGCGTGCCTGTCCATCGCGCGCGGGGCCTCGCGCGTGGTCGAGACGGTGTTCGAGAACCGCTTCATGCACGTGCAGGAATTGGCGCGCATGGGCGCGGACATCGCCATCGACGGCCACACCGCCGTGGTGCGCGGGGTCGAGCGGCTCTCCGGCGCGCCGGTGATGGCCACCGACCTGCGCGCTTCGGCGTCGCTGGTCCTCGCCGGCCTGCGCGCCGAAGGAACCACCATCGTCCAGCGCGTCTACCACCTCGACCGCGGCTACGAGGGCCTCGAGCAGAAGCTCGCAAGCCTCGGCGCCCGGATCCGCCGCGTCAAGGCTTGAGCAGTTCGGTTGCACTAGGCTAGTGTGTGCAGCACCCTGATTTGATTGGAGCGTGACACCCCCATGGATTGCCCGCGTGACCACGTCGAGATGACCGAACTTAGCGAGGGAGAGGCGAGACTCCTCTTCCGGTGCGCTGAGTGCAGAGGTCTTTGGCTCGACGTTGCGGATTTGAATCGCATCCTGCTGCACGCGGGCCTCCCCACTCTCGAGGCCATGGGCGGGCGCGCCAATCCCGAGGAGGACGCCGGCGACTGCCCGGTGGACGAGGTGATGCTGCTCGCGGTCGAGAGCCAGCACCATCGCAACCCGCTCATCTACGAGACCTGCGAGAGCTGTGGCGGCATCTGGCTCGAGTCGAACGACTTCGCCAAGCCGGCCGAGACGGCGAAGGAGCTCAAGGAAGGCATCATCGAGTTCTTCCGGGAGTTCTCCAAGCACCTGTCCCAGAAGTCGCGCGCCGCGAGCCCCGGCACCCGCAAGTAATGCGACGGCTCGGCCTTGCGGCGCTGTGCGCGCTGCTCGCGTGCCGCAGAGCTGAAGCGCCTCCGACTCCTGCCGCGCCCGCTCCGGTCGCCCCGGTCGAGCTGCCGCCGGTGCGCGTACAGGAGCACGAGCCTAACGACTACCAGCGGCCGCAGCAGCTCGTCTCGGCGCGGACGGTGGTGGCCGGGGCCATCGAGAATTCGCGCGACGAGGACTGGTTTCGGCTGTCGCCGGGGCCGGGCGTGACGCTGGCGCTGCACCTCGAGCTCGCGCCGTCGGCGTCCGCGATCTCGTTCGAGGTGCTCGATCGCGACCGCAACCGGCTGCTGCGCGGACGCGCCTCGCCGGCGGAGCCTGGCTTGGTGCCGGCGGTCGCGTGCACCGAGGCGTGCTTCGTCAAGCTGTCGGGCGCCGCGGGAGCGTACCAGCTGACCTTGCTCGGGGCGCCGCCGCGCGAGGGCGCAGAGCTGGAGCCGAACGACCGCGCCGTCGATGCAACGACCCTGCTCGCGGGCAAGGCGATGAGCGGGACCTATGGGTCGGGCGAGGACGAGGACTGGTATCGGCTGGCGGTGCCGGGCGCGGTGCCGGGGCAATTCCTGCGCGTCGAGGTGAGCGGGGTGGACGGCGTGCGGCCGGAAATGGAATTGCGGGCGCTCGCCGACGGCGCGCTCCTGGCGACGTTCCGCGCTGCGGCCGCGGGCGACGGTATCTTCGTGCGCGACCTCTCGTTGCAGCTCGGCGTGGCGTCGCCGAATGCGGGCGTGGGGCAGGCTGATGCAGGCGCGCTGGTGCAGACCGACGCGGGCGCGCCGGTGGCGACCGATGCGCGCGCAACCGGGCAGGCCGATACCGGCGAGAGCGCCGCGAACCCGGACGCGGGTCCGGCGGGGCCCGATGCTGGAGGCTCGCCTTTGCACCCGGGCATCCCCACCCCGTCAGCAGCGCCGCCTCCGCCAGGAGCTCCTCCGTCCGCCGCCGCAACTCCGTCCGCGAGGGACGGGAGCTCGGCGGCGATCTCCTCCGGCGGTTATTACTTTGTGCTCAAATCATCATGGCTGGGCAAGAAGCGTCCGGCGAACCCGCGCGTCCCATACACGCTGACCGCGAAGCTCGAGACCGGGCCCAAGGACCTCGAGCTTGAGCCCAACGACGACTTTCAGCACGCGACGCCGCTCGACGGCACTGCCTCCGGCTGGCTCGCGCCGGCGGGCGACGCGGACTGGTACCGCCTGCACACGGCGCAGCCGATGATCCTCCGCGCCGAGGTCTCGGCGCTGGAGCGCGCCGACCTCGAGCTGTCGGTCTGGGCTCCCGGCGCGAAGCCCGGCGACAAGCCGCTGCTGCTCGCGCGCGCCAACGAGGGCGGCGTGCGCGAAGGAGAGGTCCTGCCGGGCGTCGGCGTCCCGGTCGGCGACAGCTTCATCAAGATCGAGTCGGCCGCGCGCGACTTCGGCGGCAAGCGAGTGCGCGATGGCGAGGATCGCGACACGCTCTACCACCTCACCACGATGCTCTCGCCCGACGACGGCTCGCTCGAGCGCGAGCCCAACAACGACCCCGCGACCGCCCAGCCGGTCAAGCTGCCCGCGACGCTCAAGGGCTACCTCTGGCCGCGCCGCGACGTGGACGTCTTCCGCTTCCACGTCGAGCCGGGCCGGGCGCCGATCAGCGTGCGCCTCTCCGCCGTGCGCGGCGTGGACCTCATGCTCCGCCTGCTCGAGTTGAAAGGCGCGGCTGCCGAGACCATCGGCAGCGCCAACGCCGTCAAGGGAGAGGGCGAGGAGCAGATCGTCTCCGTCCCGCTCAAGGAGGGCGACTACGCGGTCGAGGTGTCGAGCCCCGGCAACAAGGACGCGAGCGCCACGCAGCCGTACACCCTGGTCATCGAGTGATTCGCGACACCTGTTTCGCGAATCGCGGCAAGCACGAAACCGGTGTCGCGAATGCCTCCCTTGACGCGGCCCGGACTCGCGAATAAGAGGAACGCCGGGCGGGAATAGCTCAGTTGGTAGAGCATCAGCTTCCCAAGCTGAGGGTCGCCGGTTCGAATCCGGTTTCCCGCTCCACTCCAAGCTCCTGAGAGTGCGCGCTGTTTGGGTCCAGCGCTTCGGTCGGACCTTCGTCATTTGCGGCCGGCGGTAGCAAGGGGAAAGCAAGACCGGTCAGTTTCAGGCGGCCGATCTGCGCCTGCAGGTAGCCGGGAACGAGGTGGGCGTAGCGCTCGGTCGAGACCTGGGCATCGGTGTGGCGGAGCATTTTCTGCACGGCCCAGAGGTCGACGCCGGCCGCGAGGAGCAGTGTCGCGGTGGTGTGGCGCAGCTCGTGGAACGTGCAGGGCTTGGGCAAAGGAGAGGGCCACATCTTCGCGTTGCACTTCGGGCAGCGGCGGATGGTGCCGTCCGGCGCGTCCTCGTGGCTGTCGATGCGCTTCGCCTTGCAGCAGCGGCAGATGTGCTTGTAGCCGAGGACGATGCCCGCCCTGGCCATCGCGCTGCG
>JAYWBT010000022.1:0-52447 GCA_043781235.1 Deltaproteobacteria bacterium | reverse complement strand
GCCCGCTGGTGATGACGCAGGCCTTCACTTGCGGATGCTCGAAGCGCAGCCGCTGGACCGCGTCGTAGAGCTCGATGTCCACCGACAGATCGTAGGAGTTGGACTTGAGCTCGACCTCGGTGTTGGCGCCGCCGAAGGGCTGGACCTTCATCACCAGACGGGCGACCTCGCCGTCGATGGACAGCGTCCAGTGCTTGTACCGCGAGGGGTGGGTCTCGAAGTCGATGCGGGAAGCCTGGGGCGCGGCGGCGAGCGTGTCCATTGGCGAGAAGATAACGCAACGGCGCGGAAACGGCAAGCAGTATAGTGCTTGCGTTCAACATCATGCATGCAATATAATGCATAGGCATGAAGGGACCGAAACGAGAGTTGCTGCTCAGCGCCGTCGGCGCGGTGGTCCGCCGGCACCGGGAGACGCAGGGCCTGAGCCGCCGTGAGCTCGCGGCGAAGGCGGCGCTCTCCGAGCGGTTCCTTGCCGACCTCGAGGGAGGCACCGGGAACATCTCGGTGAGCCGCCTCGACGAGCTGGCCCGCGCGCTCGGCACCACCGCGGCGGGGCTGCTCCTCCAGGCGGAGGGGCCGGGCAGCGAAAAAGCGCGAGGAGCGCCCGGACGGAGGTTCGCGGCGGAGGGTCCGCTCTCCAGGGACCAGCGGTCCGCGATGGCAGGCCCGCGCGCCAGGAGCGACGGGCAGCGATCGATGCTCTCCGGGTTGCTCGAGGGATTGAGCCGCGACGAGCTCGGGGAAGCGCACCGCTGGATGCGCGCTCGCTTCGGCCAGACCGCGGGCCCGCTGGTGGCGCTGGTCGGTCTGCGCGGCGCAGGCAAGAGCACCATCGGCCGCGCGCTGGCGCAGAAGCTGGGTGCGCCGTTCTTCGAGCTGGACGAGCTGGTCGAGAAGGCTGCCGGCCTCTCGCTCGGCGACCTCTTCTCGATCCACGGCGAGGCGTACTACCGGCGGCTGCTGCGCGAGGTGCTGACCAGCTTCCTCGCGGACACCGGGGCCGCAGTGCTGGCGGCGCCCGGCAGCCTCGTGACCGATGGCGACGCCTTCCGCCTGCTTACCCGACGCTGCCGGACGGTCTGGCTGCAGGCTTCGCCGGACGATCACTGGCAGCGCGTGCTGGCGCAGGGCGATCAGCGGCCGTCGGCGGCGAGCCCGCACGCCCGCGAGGAGCTCAAGGCGCTGCTGAAGGCGCGCGAGCCGCTCTACGCGCAGGCGGAGCTCGCGGTCGACACCTCGCGGCTTGGCATCGGCGGGGCCGTCCAGGACATCCTCGCGCGACTGCGTTGAACACAGCTGCCGCGGCTCCCGAGCGCCGCCCGGTCGCGGGAGGCGTGGGGTCGACGTCCTCGATGATTGCGTCCAGCAACGATCGAGCGCGGAAGCGGGCTGACTGCCGGATCAAGCCCGGAGCTTCATCGAACACACAGGCGTGGTAGAGCCTGCGGCGTGGGGGAGTCCACAGCCGACACTGCGCCGCCGCTCACCCCGATGCTGCGGCAGTACGCGGAGGCGAAGGCGCAGGCGCGCGACGCGCTGCTCTTCTTCCGGCTCGGCGATTTCTACGAGCTGTTTTACGACGACGCGCGCGTGGCGTCGCAGCTGCTCGGCATCACCCTGACCGCGCGGTCCAAGGGCGACGATCGGGTGCCGATGGCGGGCGTGCCGCACCACGCGGCGCGCAGCTACATCGCTCGCCTCGTCGCTGCGGGGCACAAGGTCGCGGTCTGCGATCAAGTCGAGGTGCCGGGACCGGGCAAGGCGCTGGTGCGGCGCGAGATCGTGCGGATGGTCACGCCCGGCACGCTGGTGGACGAGGAATCGCTCGAGGCGCGCGAGCCGCTCTGGACCGCGGCTCTCACCGTCTCGCCCAGCTTGGGCGACCTCTGCGGCATGGCGTTGCTCGACGCCTCCACCGGCGAGCTGCGCGCGCTGCCCAGGCTTACCTTCGCGTCGGCGCTCGACGAGCTGCAGCGGGCGCGGCCGCGCGAGGTGCTGATCGACGACGCGCTCCTGGGCACGGCGCGCGCCGAGGAGGTGCGCAGGGCCTCGGGGGCCGCGCGGCTGGAGGGGCGCGGCTTCCGCGATGCCGCGTCGGCCGAGCTCTTGCTCAAGAAGCACCTCGGGGTCGCGACCCTGGACGGCTTCGGTCTGCGCGAGCCGCTCGCCATCCAGGCGGTGGCCGAGGCGCTCTCCTATCTGCGGGAGACGCAGCGGTCGCTCGCGCAGCACGTTGTGCGCGTGCAGGTCGACCAGCCCTCGCGCGAGCTCTGGATCGATCCTTCGGCGGTGCAGAACCTGGAGCTCTTCCGCGGCCCGGACGGGCGGCGCACCGGCACGCTTTTGTCAGTCGTTGATCGCACGCTGACCGCGGCTGGAGGGCGCCTCTTGCAGCGCTGGCTTTCGGCGCCGCTGCTCGACACGGTGCAAATCTGCGCCCGGCAGGACGCCGTCGAGGAGCTGACGGAGGCCGCGGTCGCGCGCGAGGACATATCCGAGCGGCTGCGCGCGGTGCTCGACATCGATCGCCTGCTGGGACGACTGGCGATGGGGCAGGGCGTCCCGCGCGATCTGGCGGGGCTGCGCAGCTCGCTCGCGCAGCTGCCGCGGCTCGCGGCGCTGCTCGGCTCCCTGCGTGCGCCCTTGTTGCGCGCGCTCGCGCCGCCGCTGCTGGCGGTCTCCGACCTCACGGCGCTGCTGGCGGGCGCGCTCGCCGAGGAGGTCGCGCCGGGCCGCGAGCCGGGCTTCGTGCGCCTCGGGTATCGCGCCGATCTCGACGAGCTGACGCTGCTCGCTCAGGGCGGCCGCGCGGCCATCGCTTCGCTCGAAGCGCGGGAGAAAGCGCGCACCGGCATCGCGTCTTTGAAGGTTCGCTACAACCGCGTCTCCGGCTTTTACCTCGAGGTCACCAAGCCGAACCTGCACCTGGTGCCGCCCGACTACCAGCGGCGCTCGTCCACGGTGGGGGCCGAGCGCTTCATCACCCCCGCGCTGGCGGACCACGAGGCCAGGGTGCTCTCGGCCGAGGAGCGCCGGTCGGCTCTTGAATGGCAGATCTTTGAAGAGCTGCGCGCGGCCGTGCTTGCGGCGAGCCCGCTCTTGCGCGCCTGTGCCGCGGCGGCGGCCGAGGCCGACGTGCTGCTCTCGCTCGCGCGCGTGGCCGCCGACTCGGGCTGGGTGCGGCCGCTGGTGGACGACGGCGAGACGATCGAGATCGTCGCCGGGCGGCACCCGGTGGTCGAAAAGGCGCTGGCTCAGGCGGGCGAGGGCCCGTTCGTTCCGAATGATCTCACGCTCGATGGCGACCGGCGGCTGCTGGTGCTGACCGGACCCAACATGGCGGGCAAGAGCACGGCGATGCGGCAGGTGGCGCTCTTTGCCATCCTCGCGCAGACAGGCTCGTTCGTGCCGGCGGTGCGAGCGCGGGTCGGCGTGGTCGATCGGCTCTTCACCCGGGTGGGCGCGGCCGACGATCTCGCGCGCGGGCAGAGCACCTTCATGGTCGAGATGGCGGAGTGCGCGCGGATCCTGCACCAGGCCACGCCGCGCTCACTGCTGGTGCTGGACGAGATCGGGCGCGGCACCTCCACCTTCGACGGGCTCGCCATCGCCTGGGCCGTGGCCGAGCACATCCACGACGTGGTGCGCGCGCGGACGCTGTTCGCGACGCACTATCACGAGCTGTGCGACCTCTCGCGCGAGAAGCCGCGCGCGGTGAACCTCACCATGGCCGTCACCGAGGTGGAGGGCCGCGTGGTCTTCCTGCGCAAGGTGATCGCCGGGGCGGCGTCGCGGAGCTACGGCATCCACGTCGCGCGGCTGGCGGGGCTGCCGGAGCGGGTGCTCTCGCGCGCGCGGGAGATCCTCGCGAACCTCGAGGCGCAGGAGCTGGACGAGGCGGGGCGGCCCTCGCTCGCGCAGCGCAAGGCGCGCCGCAGCCAGCTGGGACTGTTCGAAGCGCCGGAGCTGCCCGCGGCCCAGTCGTCGGCGCCACAGATGCCCTTGGCCGCGCTGCCCGCGCCGCAGCCGAGCGCGCCGGAGCCCGCGCTGCGGCCGAGCCCGCTTGAAGCCGCGCTGCGTGGGCTCGACTTGTCGCGCACCACACCGCTCGATGCGCTGCTGTGGCTGCACGAGCACCAGAAGAAGTTGCTCTAGCCTAGACTTTCGCAGCCGAATAGCGTGGATCCGCTCTGAATGCGGCTGGTATGGCCGCCGTGCATTGATGAAAAAACGTCTATCTAGCTGAGCAAATGCCGCAGTGCGCGCTTGACCAGCGCTCGAGTTGGGATAGATGCAGCGCGCGATGACCATCGATTCTGCCGAGGCGATCCAGCGGCTCCGCGACGGCAACCGGCGCTTCGTCGAGCTCGCGCCCGAGGCGCGCTCGCGCTGGGACCGCGCGTCCGCGACGGATCGCCAGCCGTTCGCGGCGATCCTCTGCTGCTCCGACGCGCGCGCGCCCGCCGAGTTGGTCTTCGACGCCGGGCTGGGTGACCTGTTCGTCATCCGCGTCGCCGGCAACATCGTCGCGCCGTCGCAGGTGGGGTCGATCGAATTCGCGGTGGACGCCTTCGCGGTGCCGCTCGTGGTGGTGATGGGCCACACGCGCTGCGGCGCCATCTCCGCCGCCGCACGACATCTGACGACCGGCGAAGCGCCCGTCACCGACAACGTCCTCCGCATCACCTCGCGCATCCGTCCAATCATCGAGCCCGTGCTCGCCACCGCGGGGCTGGCCGATCCGCTGCGGGCCGCGATGCGAGCCAACGTGCTGGCGTCAGTTGCACAGCTCAGCCACGGGAGCCGGCTGATCGAGGAACTGGTGCAGGCCGGCAAGCTGCGCGTGTTGGGCGCGGAGTACGAGCTCGAGAGCGGGCTGGTGCGCTTCCTCGATCACGCCGAGCCGGGCTGAACTTGCTATCGGCCGCCCTCGCGGCCGATCATGGGCAGCATGCATCGCCACGAGCTGCTCGCGCGCGTCCCGCTCTTCAAGGGCCTCTCGGAGTCGGCGCGGCAGTCGCTCGGGCAGCGTCTCGTCGAGCGGCGTTTTCGGGCGGGCGAGCTGCTGTTCTCGAAAGGCGATTTTGGCTCGGCGATGTTCCTGCTGCTCTCGGGAAAAGTGGAAATCTTTCTGCCGCCCGAGGGCGGCGCCGAGCGCGTGAACCTCAAGGAGGCGGTCGAGGGCGAGCACTTTGGCGAGCTGTCGCTGTTCGACGACAAGCCGCGCTCGGCCAGCGCCGAGTCGCTGACCGACACCGTCCTGCTCGAGCTCTCGCGCGAGCACTTCGTCACCGACATCGTGCGCTCGGAAGCGGCGGTGCTCGCCATCCTCTCCGAGATGGCGGTGCGCCTGCGCGACACCAACTCCATGCTGAGCCAGCGCGCCGCCAGGGACGTGGTCAAGGAGTACGAGGACAAGCTCAGCTGGGCCCAGCGGCTCGCCGACCGCGTCGCCGAGCTCAACGGCAGCTGGGCGTTCATCTGCGGCCTCGTGGGCCTGACCTTCTGTTGGGCGGCGATGAACTCGTTCCTGCGCAACGGCTTCGATCCGTACCCCTACCAGTTCTTCAACCTCTTCCTCGGAATCCTCGTCGGCCTGCAGGGTCCGCTCATCATGATGAGCCAGAACCGCCAGGCGGCGAAGGATCGTGTGCAGGCCTCGACCGACTTCCGCGTCAATCTCAAGAATGAAGTTGGCATCGAGAATCTGGGCCGCGACCTCGCGGCCTTCCGGCGGGAGGTCGAGGAGCGGCTGGTGGAAATGGAGCGCTCGCAGATCGAGATCGCGGCCACCGTCGCGCCTCCGGCCACCAGAATCACCGGGGTTCTGACCGGCCGCTGAACGGAATGTCAGACCCCCTCGCTAGGCTCTCCTGCGTCGGCCGGTAACGGCCATCACGCGGGAGAGAACGATGAGTGGCGAGTCGACGAAGCGGTGGCGCTGCCCGGCCTGCAACACGGTGCTGGTGGAGAAGAGCGTCGATTACGCGCGGCAGCGGCACCTTGCGCTACTGGCGCGGGCGCGGTGCGGATCGGAGTTCGTGCGCGAGGCCACCTGGCCTGCGTACCTCGCGTCGCTGAAGCGCTGCCGCTGCGGCAGCAAGAGCGCGCTCAGGCCGGCCCCGGTCGTCGTCGGCCAGCTCGACCTGCACGCCGAAGCGGTGGTGCTGCAGTGAGCGCGGCGCTGCTGGTGGGCGCGGCGCTGGTGCTGGGTTGGTCGGTCACGGTCGAGTGGCGGCGGCGCCATCGGTGGCGCGAGGCCGAACGCCTCTCGCGCTGTCTCTTCGCCGCGGCGGGCATGCGGCGGACGAGGTGATGCGAAGCCACGGGATGAGCGGGCTGAGCCTCGGTATCCGCTCTCCGCGCGCGTCCGAAAAGTTGACGGAACGTGGCGCCGTGCGACGGTCCCCGGGTGCGCTCACTCGCCTGCTTCGCGTTTCTCAGCTCGATCGCGCTTTCTGGCGCTTCTTTTGCTGGATCGGCTGCGCAGGCTTCGCCGGTACAGCAGAAGAGGCTCGAGGAGGGAAAGAAAGCCATCGACCGGCTCCGTCATGACGCTCGTCGCCGCAAATACCGCGACGGCTGGGAGGCGGTGGGGCGCGATCTCGACGCCGCCGTCCGCGTCGCGCCCAAGAGCTCGCTCGCGCCCGAAGCTGCGCTCTGGGCCGCGCGCGCGCGCGCCGAACTGTACGAAGCGTCGCGGTCTCCCGCCGACGTGCGGACCGCAGTGCTCGCGTACCGGAAGGTGGACGAGACCTATCCCGACGCGCCGCAGGGCCTCGAAGCGTTGACCGCGGGGTTGCGGCTGGGGACGCGCGCACATGAGCACGCAGAGACGGGCGCCGCCGCTCGACGACTCGCTGCGCGCTATCCCAGATCGGCCGAGGCCAGGGCCGCGCTCGCGCTGCTGCCTGCGCCGCTCAAGGCCCCTGCCGCGCTTGCCGGCAAGCCCCAGAGGCCGGTCGTGGCCGAGGACGATGCGGACGAGGACGACGACGCCGCTTCGCAAGCGACCGCATCGCCGCCGCCGGGCGCAACTTCGGCGCGCACCGACGTCAACGTGCCGGCGGAGGCCGTCAACGTGATCGAGCAGATGGTGCAAGAGGCGCGGGGCGTAAAGCCGAGGGACCCTGGGGCGGTCGCTGCTGCTCTCGTTACGCCCAGCGCCGCTGCCAGTCCCGCGGCGCGCGCTGCCAGTCCCGAGGGCGCTGCTGCGGCGGTCGGTGCCGCGGCGCCCTCCGCCGGCGCTCGCGCGCCTTTGGTTTCTGCTGCTGGTGCAGCCGCTGCGGCGAGTGCTCCCGGTGACGCCCCGGTCGCGCCGGCGGCTGCGGCGGGCGCTCCGGTAGCTGCTGCTGCCCCGACCATGGATTCACCCGGCGAGCTCTTGCCGGAGCCCGAGGCACCAGAAGAGCTGCCGCAGCGCACTTCGGCCCTGGTGAAGCTGGCAAAAGACGCCGTGGCGAAGCTGACCGAGCCGGAAGACGACACCGACGCTGCCGAAAAGGCGCGCGAGCTGCGAGCGACCGCACTGTCGGGCGGGACCTCCCTCGCGGCGCAGCTCGGGCTCAAGATTCGCCGCGTGGTGATCGATCCGGGGCATGGCGGGAAGGACACCGGCGCCATCGGGCCGCACGGCGTGCGCGAAAAGGACGTCGCGCTCTCCATCGCGAAGCGGCTGGCGGCGCGGCTGCGGGTGCTCGGCTTCACCGCCATTCTCACGCGCAAGGACGACAGATTCATCGCGCTGGACGAGCGGACGCGCATAGCAAACGAGGCAAGGGCAGACCTCTTCGTCTCCATCCACTGCAACGCGGCCCGGAAGCGGACGCTCTCGGGCATCGAGACCTGGACGCTCAACGTCGCGAGCGACCGCTACGCGGCGCGCCTCTCCGCGTTCGAGAACGCGGAGGACGAGCGGACCGTCTCGGACCTGCGGCTCATCCTGGCCGACCTTGCCACCAAGGCGAACGCGGGCGATGCGCGGGAGCTCGCGCAGTCCGTGCAGTCGGCGCTGGTGCGGGGGCTCCGCAGCCGCATCGGCAAGGTCACCGACCACGGCGTCAAGCAGGCCCTGTTCTACGTGCTGCTCGGGACGCACATGCCGTCGATCCTGGTCGAGACTGCGTTCCTCTCCAACCCGGCCGAGGAGGCGCGGCTCCGCAGCGCGAAGTACCAGGACGGAGCGGCCGATGCCATCGCGCGCGGCGTGAAGGAGTTCGTCGATGGCCGGCAGCGCCTCGCGCTCGCGCCCTGAGGGGAGCCGCGCTGAACATGGCGATGGCGCCGCCACCGGCGACACGCGAAGCCCGGCCAGCGAATCCACGGGGACCGCGAAGCCACTGGGACCGCGAAGCCACTGGGACCGCGAAGCCTACGAGGTCTTGGGACTGCACCGATTGCGCGGAATCATTCGCTACCATCCGCTCCCCGAAGCAGTGCATGCTGCACCGTGAGTCACCACCCGTAAGCCGTGGGCGGGGAAATCTGCATGCACGGTTTGAAAGGAGTGGGGGTACCCGGACCGCGTCAGCGGCACCGGCGCCCCCCATCCACCAATGCTGCTCCTCGCGCTGTCGATGCTCGCTGCTCCGTCGGACGTTCTCCCGCTGCGCGAGGAGGCGGAGGTCCGCGACCTGTGCAGCGCCCTCCGGGACTCCGGGGAGAGCTTCGAGGGAGACCCGGCCGAGGCGGCGGGGGCGCGGCGCTCGGCCCAGCTCAAGCGCGAGCAGGCGGCGCAGGCCACCTACCGCGTCGAGGTGCCGTCGAAGGGGTTCACCTTCGGCCGCTTCCGCCCGGGGGACAACTTGCTCGAGCTCGACGGCGACCGGCCGCTCCGCGCGGTCGACGGCGAGCTTTTCCTCGATCTCGACGGTACCGACGAGGTCGCCTTCCTCGCGAGGCCGGAGCAGGTGTCGCAGTGGAGCAAGGCGCAGAAGGCGGGGACGCTCAGGCTCGCCGTCAGCTTCCGGCCGAGCGGCGAACGCTGCGCGGGAAGCGCCGCGGCGCGGGCGTGGCGCCTGTCGGGCCACTCCCTCGCCTGGAAGCTGCTCGACGGCGACAAAATGGTGGCCGCCGCCGACGAGTCGGGCGAGCCGGTGGGCCTGCCAGCGGGAGCGCGCTCGATCTCGGTGGAGAAGATCTCGCTCGAGGACGCGGATGAGGCGAAGGTGGGCTTCGCCGGCGTCCAGCCCGCGCTCGACAAGTGCGCGGCCGGCGCGCGGCGGCTGGGCAGGCTGGTGGTCTCGTTCGCGGTGCAGGGCGGACACGTGCGCGACCCGCAGGTCATCCTCGACGCGCTCCGCGACGAAGCGGTGTCGGGCTGCGTGGCGCGCGCTCTCTCCGGCGCGGCCCTCACCGGCGCCGCCGCCGCCACCGGCCGCGGTACGGCGACGCTTGCGCTGCAGTAGCTGGCGGCTGCCTTGCGCTGATCGCTTGCGCTGCTCGCTTGCGCTGCAGAAGAGCAGCAGTCTGCAAAGGACTTCGCGATAAGGCGCCAGCGTGAAGAGCTCGGCCGCGAACAAGGGATGGCATTGGGACGCTGGACCGCGTCGATGATCACGGCGACGTGCTTTCGGCACGTTGACTGGTGAGCCCGCGCGGTCAGTGCGCCGCGCCCCAGGTGTCGCCTTCGCCCAGTTCGACCACCAGCGGCACCGCGAGGTCCGCCGCGGCGGACATCTGCGCCACCACCATGCGGCCGACCTCGGCCACCTCGTCTGGCGGCGCCTCCAGCACGAGCTCGTCGTGGACTTGCAGCAGCATCCGGGAGCGCCGGCCAGCCAGCTCGCGATCGACCAGCAGCATGGCGCGCTTGACCAAATCCGCCGCGGTCCCCTGGATGGGCGTGTTGACCGCGGTGCGCTCGGCCGCCATCCGCGCAGTGCCGTTCTTGCTGTTGATGTCGGGCAGATAGCGCCTGCGTCCAAAGAGGGTCTTCACCATCCCGGTGCGCTTCGCCTCCTCGATGGTCGCGTCGAGCCACTCTTTCACTTTTCGATAACGCGCGAAGTATCTTTCGATAATCGCGCCCGCCTCCGACTTGTCCATCTTCAGCCGGTGTGCCAGCCCGAACGCCGAGAGCCCGTAGGCGATGCCGTAGTTGATCATCTTGGCGATGTCGCGCTGCTGCCGCGTCACCTCCGCGGGTGGCACGCCGAAGGTCTCCCCGGCGGTGCGCGCGTGCAGGTCCTCCCCCGAGAAGAAGCTGTCGCGCAGAACCGGGTCGCCCGAGACGTGCGCCAGCACGCGCAGCTCGATCTGGCTGTAGTCGGCGCTGAGCAGCCGCCAGCCGGCCTGCGGGATGAACGCCTCGCGGATGCGCGCACCGATGGGCGTGCGGATGGGGATGTTCTGCAAGTTGGGATTGATCGAGCTGAGCCGGCCCGTCGCCGCGACCGCTTGATCGAAGGTGGTGTGCAGCCGCCCGTCCTTGCCCAGCGCGGCCGGCAGCGATTCGAGGTAGGTGCTCTTCAACTTGGACAGCTGCCGGTGCTCGAGGATCTTCGCCGGCAGCGGGTGCTGTTCGGCCAGCTCCTCGAGGACCTCCTGATCGGTGGACGGACCGGTCTTCCCCCGCTTGAGCACCGGCAACCCGAGGCGCGTGTAGAGCACCTCGGCGAGCTGCTGATTGGAGCTGGGCAGGAACTCTCCGCCGGCGAGCTGGAAGATCTCTTTCAGTAACGAATCGATCGTTTCGGTGATCTCTTTCGATAACGAAGCGAGGCGCGCGGTGTCGAGGTTGATGCCCGAGAGCTCCAGCTTCGCGAGCACCTTTAGGATTGGCAGCTCCAGCTCGCTGTAGAGCTTCCACAGCTCGGCGTCTTCGCGCAGGTCGGCGCCGAGCGCATCGGCGAGCCTGCGCGCGCCCTCGACCAGCGCGCACGCCGACGCGGAGACCTCGTCCACGGAGATCTCCGCGAGCGGCGTCGCCTTCTTGCCCTTGCCGGACCGCTCGCACAGCTCCTTCAGGAGGGGCAGCTCGCAGGAGATGCGCTCGCGCGCCGCCTGTCCCAGCGAGTGATCGCGCCCGGTGGGGTCGAGCAGGTACGAGGCCAGGCGCGCGTCCACGCCGAGGCCCTCCAGCTCCACGCCGGCGCGGCGCCAGGCGACCAGGTCGCGCTTGAGATCGTGCCCATCCTTGATCAGCTGCGGATCCTCGAGCAGCGGCCGGAGGATCTCGATGGCCTTCTTCGCATCCATCTGCGCCGGCGCGAAGAGCGCCCCCGAGGTCCCGTGCGGACGGTGCCCGAGCGGCACGTAGACGGACTCGTCCGGCAGCGAGATGGCGACGCCGAGCAACTCGTCGTGGAGCGGCGCGTCCTCGGTGGTCAGCGTGAGCAACGCGAAGCGCCCGGCCGAGCGCGCCTTCGAGACCAGCGCATCCACCGCGGCGAGGTCGGTCGCCAGCGAGCGGGCGCCGGTGGGCGGCGTCGGCGCGGGCCGCGGCAGCTGCTTGATCAGGTTGACGAACTCCAGCTCGGTGAACAGAGCGCGCGCCTTGCCTTCGTCGAGCGGCTTGCGCGCGAGATCCTCGAGCTGGACTGGGATCTCCAGCTGGTCATAGAGCGCCACCAGCTTGCGCCCGCGCCGGACCTTGTCGAGGTTGGCGAGCAGGCTCTCGCGCAGCTTCGGCTTCTTGATCTCGGCCGCGTGCGCGAGGACTCCGTCGAGATTGCCCCACTCCTTGAGCAGCCCCGCGGCGGTCTTCTCGCCCACTCCCGGCACGCCGGGGATGTTGTCGATCTTGTCGCCGGTGAGCGCGAGCAGGTCGGCCACCAGCTGCGGCGGGACGAACCACTTCTCTTCGACCTCGGCCGGCCCGAACCACTTCTCGTACATGCTGTCGTAGCAGCGCACGCCCTGGCCCGCGGGCTCGACCAGCTGGAGCAGGTCCTTGTCGCCGGTGACGATGACGACCTCGAAGCCCTGCGCGCGGGCGCGTTTGGTGAGCGTGGCGATGACGTCGTCGGCCTCGTAGCCGGGCGCGCCGATGGCGGGGATGCGCAGCGCTTCGAGCACGCGGCGCACCAGCGGGAACTGCGGGCGCAGGTCCTCCGGCTGCGCGCTGCGGGTGGCCTTGTATTCGGGAAAGATCTCCGCGCGGCGCGCCTTCGAGTCTTCGTCGAAGGCGACCGCGAGGTGCGTCGGCTCGCCCTCGCGGATGGCGCGCAGGAGCATGTTGGTGAAGACGTAGACCGCGGTGGTGACCACGCCGGTGCGGGTGGTCAGCGGGCGGTCCTTCATGGCGTGGTAGGCGCGGTAGATCGCGTGCGATCCGTCGACGAGCCAGAGGGAGGGCATCGGCGCGCGTTCTAGCAGATGCCTGCGTCAAGTCCCACCCGAAGAGCCGCTCGAGGCGGGCGTCAATGCTTCGGGGGACTCCAGGCGCCGAGGATCTCCACCCACTGCTGGTGCTTTGCCCGCAGCGCGTCGAACTTTTCCTGGAAGCCCGGCTCGCCCGGCTTCAGCTGTTTGTACAAGTCCACCCGGTCCCTGAAGAACCGGTCGAAGCCCCCTGGCGTGAAGGTCGTCAGGAGCCTGACCGGACCCGTGCCGAAGTTTCCCTGGGCGTGCGCCGTCCCTCGTGGAATCAGGATGTACGAACCGGAGGGGAACTCGCTGGTCTGGTCGTCGATCGTGATGGTGAGGACTCCCTCCAGCACGTAGAAGGCCTCTTCGCAGTGATGGTGCTTGTGCCAGGCCGTCTTGTATCCGGGCATTTCGGTCAGCTCCACGACCGAACAAGCGCCGCCGGAATCGTCGCTGTTGACGATGAACTTGATCCTCCCGGCGTCGTAGGCGAGCGCTTCGATGCGGTCGGTGCTGACCGCGATGGGCTTGAGCTTCTGCTGGAGCGGTGAATGTTCCTTCGCGGCCTGCGCCCTGGTCGAAGCCTCGAAGCCGCAGGTCACCGCCATCGTGCACATGACTGCTCGCTGGAACGCCGTCATCCACGCCTCCGCTCCGGCATCGGTGGAGCTACTACGGCGCACGGCCCGGGGCGCTCACCGGCAGCGCTCCAGCGCCTTCTGCGCCTTCTCGTGCCCCGGCGACGGCGGGTCGGCCCGCGTGATGTGCGCCGCCACCTGCAGCTGATCGCAGCCCGGGCCCGCAGCGAGGATCCCCCCGGCCACCATCTCCAGCCGCGCCAGCGAGTCGAGCAGGTGCGGGTCCTTCGGCGCCACCGCGATGCCCTTCACCCACTCGTCGTAGGCGGATGAGTACTGCTCCTTGGCGAAGCGCTCGTCGCCGTTCTTGCCGTGCGCGCGCGCCAGCGTGGTGCGCATCTGCCGCCCGAGAAAGCTCTCGGTGCCGGCGGGCATCAGCGCCGCGTCGGCGCCCAGCGCCTCGCTCCAGAGCTGGTCGGCGCGGTCCACCAGGTTCGACAAGAGCGCCGTCTGGCCTTCGCGGAAGCGGCCGTCGACGACCTTGAGCCGCTCGGTCAGCTCCCGCGCCTGTGCGGTGCCGGGACCGCGCAGCTTGGCCAGCGCCTTGAGCGCGGAGTTGACGTCGCCGCGCGCGTACGTCTGCATCGCGTCGCGCACCCCTGAGTCGGTGTAGAGCGCCGCCAGCGCCTGGTCGTCGGTCGAGTCGACGCCCATGCTCTCGTTGTGGAAGAGCGGCGCGAGCGACGTCGGGCACGACCAGGAGACCCGCCGGGGCAGCCGCTTCTCCGCCGCTCGCAGCGCCTTCAGCATCGGGTCCTGGTCCACCGCGCCCTGCTGGCACTTGACGTCGAGCACCCGCGCGCACTCCTCGGCCACCTCGGCGGCGTTGTCGCGCCGTGCCGTCCGGCACGCCTGGCCGCGCATGCGCAGGATGGCCGAGGCGAGGTCCTTCGCCTTGATGCGCGCTCGCGCGAAGAAGCGGCTCTGCGGCGACACCTGCGAGAGCATCCGCAGCGCCTCGTCCTCGCGGCCCACCTGCGCCTTGGAGGACGCGTCGGCGAAGATCTTGGCCGCCTGCTGCTCGCGGCGCGACTGCGCCAGCACCTTGCGCGGCGCGGGCGCGAGCGGGTCGAGGTCGAGGGCCTGCTGCGCGAGCCGCGCCGCCTCCTCGAAGCGGTCGGTCTCGATGGCGGCCTGCGCCTGCTCGAGCAGCCCGGTTGCCTCTTCCTCGGGCGGACCTTCGCGCGTGTCGGTGCGGCCTGCTCCGCGGCGCAGGAGCAGCAGCACGGCGAAGAGGGCGGTCAGCGCCACCAGCGCCCCGAGCAGGATCTTCTTCCGCGGAACCGTTGCCGGCTGGGGCCGCCAGAAGAGCAACTCGATGTCGCCGAAGCGCAGCCTGGCTCCCTCGGGCACCAGCTGCGTCTGGGAGCCTTCGAGCCGCTTGCCGTTAAGGAAGGTGCCGTTGGCGGACTCGAGATCCTTGAGCCTGTAGAGCCCGCGTTCGTCGCGCGACAGCTCGGCGTGTTGCCGCGAGACGGAGTCGTCGTCCAGCACCACGTCGCAGTCCTTGCCGCGTCCGACCGTCGCCTTGGCGGGCAGGACGATCTGCTTGCCGGCCTTGCCGCGCAGCACCGCGCCCGCGCCGAGGCCCTTCACGGCGCGCGCGCCCGCGGCGTCGGCTTGCGGCAGCGGCGCCTCGGCGCGTCGCTCCTTCTTCTTCTCTGGATTCCTGGTTGCGCGCGGCGACGGCTGGGCGCCGCCGACCACCACCTTCACGTCGCCGATCTCGATGGACGGCGCGCCGATGACCACGGTGGGCTTCCCGATGCGCGTGCCCGCGACGAAGACTCCGTTCTGCGAGCCCAGGTCCTCGACCATCAGGTCACCCGCGCGAACGAAGAAGCGCGCGTGCCGCCGCGACACCTCCTTCGAGTCCAGCACCACCTCGCAAGCCGGGTCGCGCCCGACCCGCAGGCCCTTCTCATCGTCGGGAAGAGGATGGCTCTCTGCGCGACCGCCCGGCTCGGTGAAGGTCAGCGTGAACACGGGCTCTCAGGCTCAGGCTCTAAAATCCCGCTCAGGCGTCTTCGCGGAAGATGTCCATGTTCACCGGGATCCCGCGCCGCTGCAGGTCGTCGTAGAACTTGGGCACGAAGCCCGTGGCGATGAACTTGCCCTGCACCTTGCCGTCGGAGTCGAACCCCTCCTGCTTGAAGATGAAGATGTCCTGCATGGTGATGACGTCCATCTCCATGCCGGCGACCTCGCTGATGGCGGTCACGCGGCGTGAGCCGTCGGCGAAGCGCGTCTGCTGGATGATCAGGTTGACCGCGTTTGCGATCTGCTCGCGGATGGCCCTGATGGGCAGCTCCATCCCGCTCATCAGCACCATGGTCTCGAGGCGGCTGAGCGCGTCGCGCGGGGTGTTGGCGTGCAGCGTGGTCAGCGAGCCGTCGTGGCCGGTGTTCATCGCCTGCAGCATGTCGAGCGCCTCGCCGCCGCGGCACTCGCCGATGACGATGCGGTCGGGCCGCATGCGGAGTGAGTTCCGCACCAGGTCGCGGATGGTGATCTGGCCCTTGCCTTCGATGTTGGACGGGCGCGCCTCGAGCTGCACCCAGTGGTCTTGGGGAAGCTGCAGCTCCGCCGCGTCCTCGATGGTGAGGATGCGCTCCTGGTCGGGGATGTATGCCGCGAGGATGTTCAGCAGCGTGGTCTTGCCCGAGCCGGTGCCGCCGGAGATGACGATGTTGCGCCGCACCTTCACGCAGGTGTCGAGGAACTCGGCCATCTGCGCGGTGAGGGTGCCGAACTCAATCAGATTGTTCGAGGTCAAAAGGTCCCGCTTGAACTTGCGGATGGTGATGCAGGGCCCCTTGAGCGCGAGCGGCGGGATGATGGCGTTGACGCGCGAGCCGTCGGCGAGGCGCGCGTCCACCAGCGGCGAGCTCTCGTCGATGTGGCGACCGAGCGGGGCGACGATGCGCTCGATCACGCCGAGCACCGCCTGCGACGAGCTGAAGGCCTTGTCCACGCGCTGCAGCCGGCCCTCGCGCTCGACGTACACCTGCGTGGGGCTGTTGACCATGATCTCGCTGACGGTGTCGTCCGCGAGGTAGAGCTCGAGCGGCCCGAGGCCGAGGGCCTCGTTGAGCACGTCGATCACCAGCTCCTCGCGAGCAACGTGCGGGTCCAGCTCGCCGGTCGAGTCCATCTTGGTGACGATGGCGCGGATGGTGGCCTCGGTCTTCTTCCACAGCTCCTCGCTGCCGAGGGCGTCGAGGTCGAGGCGGCGCAGGTCGAGCGCCTCGATCAGGCGGTCGTGCACCAGCTCCAGCGTCTTGGCGTAGTCCTCGCTGGTGGTGGTGGCGGCGCGCGGCTTCTTCGCGGGCGCGAGCGCTGCCCCCGCCGCTGGCTTCGAGGCCGACGCGCCCTGCTTGAGGCCCGCCTTGGCCGCGGCGGAGATCTTGAGCGGCGCAGGCGCGGGCCGGGCGCTGGCGGCCGGCTTCGGCAGCGCCGGCGGCTTCCGCATCGACATCGGCGTGGGGATGCTGTCCACGTCCTCGCCCAGCCCGGGCTCGTGGTGCGTCCCCTCGGCATGCGGAGGCTCCTCGGGGTACGACTCGCGCCGGGTGGAATTGTCGGGGTCGTCGACCGCTGCCTCCTCGTGCGCGTCGCCGCCGTGGCTGGAGGCGCGGTCGAGGGTCGGCTGTTCGTCCTCCGGCGGCAGCTCCTCGTCCTGGGGCGGCGGCTCCCCGGTGGCCGGCAGCTCCCGGTCCGGCGGCTCGACACTGAGGATGAAGTCGCCGACATAGACCTTGTCCGACGGCGTGATGACCTGTGGCCCGGCGAGCTTCTTGCCGTTCACGTAGGTGCCGTTGGTGGACTTGAGATCGAGGACGATGATCTTGCCGTCCTTGACGACGATCTTGGTGTGCTTCTTGGAGATGTTCCCCTTCGGGAGGCAGATGTCGTTCTCGTCGACCCTGCCGATGGTGATCTCTTCGGACTCGAAGTCCAGGCGCTGCGTCGCGCCGCCCTTTTCGGTGAGGATCACGCTGAAAGGCATCCTTGGAATCTCCCTTGCAGAATTACTTTAGTCGAAGATGGAAAAGGAGACAGAATCCGACGCGTCTTTGTAGAGCTTGCGCGCGTCCTGGATCAGCTCCTTCACCCGCTCGTTGCCCGGTGTCACGATCTTCGGCGTCACGTAAATGGCGAGCTCGGTCTTGCGGTCGATGAAGTTCCGGCTCTTGAATAGCTCGCCGAGGATGGGCAGGTGGCCGAGCAGCGGCACCTTCGAGACCTCCTTGTCCTCGTTGTAGTTGAAGAGGCCGGACAGGATGATGGTCTCGCCGTCCTTGACGGTGACGTTGGTCTTCACGTCGCGCAGCTTGAAGCCCGGCACCTCGAAGCCGTTGGCGCGGATGCTGAGGGACCGGTCGAGATCGCTGACCTCGGCGTAGACCTCGGTGCCGATATTTCCCGAGCGGTCTGCGGTGGGCGTGATGTTGAGGACGATGCCGAACTTCTTCCACTCGACCGCGAAGGTGTTCTGGGTAACGAGCAGGATGGGGATCTCGCCGCCGGCTACGAACTCGGCCTTCTCGCCGCTGGCGCAGACCAGCTTGGGCTGCGAGAGCACGCGGATGAAGCCGTAGTCGAAGCGCGCCCCGATGGAGAAATCGGTGGTGGCGGCGAGGCCCGCCTGGAACGAGCCGAGCTTCGCGGTCTGCCCGCCGTCGAGGCCGGGGATGGGCTGCTGGATGTTGAGCGTCACGCCCGAGCCGTCGGTGGAGACGAGGTGCAGCGGCGGCTTGAGGCCGACCAGCTTGTTGTCGCCGAACGACACCTCGACGAACTCCACCTCGACCAGCACCATCCGCTTGGTGCCGACGGTCAGCAGATTTTCGGCGCGCTCGCCGACCGCCTTGGTCACCATGTCGGCCTTCTTGATGTCCTCGGGCGCCTCGACCCAGCCTTCGAGGAAGAGCGTCGACCCGATCACGTTCGCCTGCACGCCTTTGAGCCCCGCCTTCTGGAAGGCGCGGTTGAGCGATTCGGCGGCGAGGCGCTTGGCGTTGCCCGACGGCCGCACGAAGGACTTCACGCTCGGGTAGAGCGTGGTGACCTGCTGCACGCGCTCGTAGTCGTCGGTGGTGATGGTCTCGCCGTCGAGGTAGACGCGGTCGCCGACCACGCGGATCTGGATGCCTTCGCGATCGCCCAGCAGAGCGCGGACCTCGCTCACCACCTCCTTGGGGTCCTGCTTGCGCACCACGATGACGTAGCTGATGCGGCGATCGTTGGTCTGCCAGACCAAGAGCGAGGTGCGGCCTTCGCCGACGCCGGTGATGAGCAATTCGTTGCCTCCGCCCACCTGCTTGACGTCGGCGACGTCGGGCTCGCCGATGGCGACGCGCGCGACGTTGGTCACCTGGATGACCTTCTGCTGGCCGACGCCGAGAGAGATGGTGCCGCCTTCGCTCTGGGCGCCGGCAGCCGAGGCGGCGAACAGCACTGCGAGCACGACGAGCGGAGGAACAAGGCGAGCGAAGACTCTCATCCGGCTGTAGCCTCCAGAAGCGCGCAAGGAAGCGCAGCTTAGCAAAAGCGGCTGCGAATCAAAGGAGCGGGTCGTAAGGCGAACGGCCGATGGACCTGGCGACCTGCACCGGGATCGTGCCGCTGACCGGGGCGGCGCCGGCCCGTGCTTTCAGCCGACGAGTTTCTCGGCCCAGAAGAAGGCGGCGACCGTGCCGGCTGCGATGGCCACACCGTAGGGGACGTATTTGGGCCGGTCCTGCCCACGCAGCTTCGCGGCGGCGAGCCAGAGAAGCGCTTGTGCGCCGCCCGCGAGACTAACGTAGACCAGCACCGCGAAAGCGGGCAAGAGGCCGCCGGCCGCCGCGCCTGCGAGCGCCATCAGCTTGACGTCGCCCATCCCGACCGCGCCGCGCAGCGAGGCGAGCAAGAGCGGAATCGCGCACACCGCGAGGCCGATCAGGCAGTCCACCAGCGCCTCCGCCCCGCCCAGCCAGGTGAAGGCCACGAGCACGATGGCGAGCGCGGGCAGTGTGACCACGTTGTAGATGAGCCGCGACCGCAAGTCGGTCACCACGCTGATGGCGAGCGCGAGGAAGAGCGCGACCAGCGATACATGAAGTTGCCAGGGCACCTAGCGGAACGTGCAGCCGAGCTTCTCGGCGCAGATGAAGTACTCGTCGCCTTCCTGGATCTGCCGGCGGGTGATGCGCCGCTTGTCGTGCCAGGTGCCGTTCGACGAGCCGAGGTCCTCGATGAAGTAATCGGAGCCTTCGCGCGTGATGGCGGCGTGCTCGCGGCTGACCTTGCCCGAGTTGATGATCAGGTCGCAGTGCTTGCCGCGCCCGATCAGGAAGCGATCCTTCACCACCTGGTCGAGCTCGCGACCATCGGCGAGCAGCACCAGCGTTCGCCCGCCGCCCGGGCCCGGTGCCGGTGTCGCCTCGGGTGGCTCCGGAATCTCCAGCAGGGTGCGGTTGGGCAGGATGGCCGACGACGATTTCTCCTTGCGCGGCATCAGCCCCAGCTCGGCGAGGTTGGGGAGATCCATCGAGGTCGCCTGGCGGCCCTCGTCGCCGAGCAGCGAATCGTCCACCTCGATGCTGCCTTCGGCGACTGCGCTCGGGGCGGCCACCGGTGGCGGCGGCGACCGGGGGGGCGGCGTGTTCGTCGAGGCGAGTTGCTGCGCCAGCTCGGCGACGCGCTCGGCATTTGCGGGCGGGCGCATGGTGCGCGCCTCCTCGGCCGAAACCGATGCGGTGGGCGGCGGGCGCGAGGTCGGACCCGTTCCGCGCCGCTCGGGCACGGGCGGTGGCGGGACGCTGCCCATCCGCTTCAAATCGGAGGGGACGAGGTAGCCGTTCAGCCGGGCGAAGGTATAGAGTGCCTGGTTGATCAGCGCGTCCCGGTCGCTGCCCATCTCGGTCGCCATGGAGGCGATCGCTTCCCAGAGATGGTCGGCCACCAGAAGCGTGCGAGGCGTCTTGGCGCGATCGTCGTTCATGGCCTCAGTCGGAGTCGCTGGTGGAGGTGGCCGCGGCTTGGATTCACTTTATCGCAGGTGGGATCGGTGTGCCACCGGGCTGCGAGCGTCGCGCCGGCGGACTATCGGTAGCTGATGATTCCACCCGGCACATTCAGCAGGAGCGGGTTCGCCTGCAGCAGGCCATTGGCGCCGGTGACCGAGGTAAAGATGAGATTCTGGATCTTGAGCGAGCGGTAGACGAAGAGGCTCTCGGCCAGGCCGCCGGTGAGCGCCGAGTCGCGCACCGAGGTGGGGAACTCCACCGAGTTGGTGCTGAAGGAGAGCACGCTCTGCAGTGGCGGATCGTTCCCGTCGATGACGAAGGCGACGCCGATGTCTACCGGCGGCTGCGCCGCGGAGTAGGGGAGCCCGCAGGCGCTGCCGTTCGAGCAGGGGCCGGGATAGTCGGTGGGCGGCTCGCGGCCGATGAACGTCTCGCCCTTCCTCGCGCGGCCACGGATCTCCTGATTCTCGTAGACGAGCCAGGGGCGGCCCCCGTCGCCGTTGGCCACGCGCACCTCGGCCACGACTCCCACCGGCGAGGCGAAGCAGGACGTCGCCGGGTGGAAGCCGGGCGTGGCGGCGGTGTCGGGAACCGGCGCGAGCTCGATCACGCTGTCGGAGATGCTGACGATGGGCAGCTCGAGGCGCAGCGGTGTCGTCTCGCTGGCGAGGTCCGGGCAGCGCGCGGCGGGGTCGGAGCTGAAGAGGAGCGCGACCGCGTCTCCGGGCGACAGCTGCAAGAGCGGCGCGTTCTTCCAGCGCGAGAGATCGGCGGGCGCGACCGTGAAGTTGAAGGTGCCGTTGCCCGACGCGGTCAGGGAGCCACCGCGCCGCTCGAGGCCATTGATGGGACTGTGGAAGACGGCGCGCCAGCGCGACCTGCGCGTCACGCCCGGATTGAGCCAGCCATCGAGCGTGATGCCGGAGGCATTCGGCGCAGCGGCAGCGAGGGCGGGCTTGAGCGTGGCCGGGTTTGTCTCGGTGCCGGGAGCGGCCGGCGTGAGCGTGCCGTGATCGTCCACGCTGGGCGCGATGGAGAGGCCGCCCGGCAGATCGCGCAGGTCGTTGACGAAGCGCCGGTTCACCACGTCGATGAAGTAGTCGCCGCCATCGCTCGTGCTGACCACCGCGATCAGGTCGAACGGCGACGGGCCTTTACCGACGTTGGTGTTGCCGCCGACGATGAGCGCGCTGCAGGGCTCGGTGGAACTGCGCCTCCCTGCGGGATCGGTGCAGTTGGTGCTGCTGAAGGGCTGGAGAAAGGCAACGTCGCGCGGGATGCTCAGCAGATCGACGCTGTTCAGCGGCTGGCGCGGGACCAACGGCTCCATCGACGGTGCGCCCGTGTCGTAGATGCGGACGGTCGGCTGCGGGACCACCGCGCCCGAGTCGGTGCGCAGGATGAGGATGCCGCCGCAGCCGGCGGAAGAGAGCGGGTCGGCGATGCGGCAGAGCGGCGAGTCGTCGGCGGCGACGATCAGGAAGTCGCCGGCCGGGTGGGCGATCACCTTGGCCACGGAAAACGCCAACTGCTCCGTGTAAGCGGGGCTGACCGCGAGGGAGCGCAACGGCCGGCCGCCCGCGCTGAGGCGCGTGAAGGGGCAGGGCGTGGCGGCCGCGGCGCCGGCCGGGACGTCGGCGCGATTCACCTTGACCGCGCCGTCCCCCGCGCCGTCGGCGATGTAGACGACGTCGTCGCGGCCCGGGACGAGCGCGAGCCTCCTGGGCTGCACCGGGTCGAGTGAGCAGCTGCCCACGATGTCGGCGCCGGACAGCTGGATGGCGCCGCTGGCCGCGTCGGCGTGGACGTTCAGCACCACCAGCTGCGCGGGCACGGTGGCCGACTTCTCGCTGACTGCGAAGGCGAAGACCGCGGGCGCGCCGACCTCAAGGCCGCCATCGAGAGGGTTCGCGGCCACCACGTCGCTGGCCGGCGCGGCGAGCGGGACCATCCCGGCGTCCACCGAGGCCGCGCCGCGATCCTCTTGATCGACGATGTTCTTCGCGTCCACCACGCGCAGCGCGCTCTCGGCGCCCGCCACCAGCACCGCGCCAGTGTCGCCGGCACTATAAGAAAGCCGCACTCCGGCTAGCCGCACCGGCCGGTTGTTGGTCTGGATGCTCGCGGGAAAGAGGCGGATGGGCGCAGCGACGAACTGGTAGTTCTCGGCGAGCGGGCAGGGATCGTTCTGATCGCGCACGCCGCCGTCGGCCGCGGTGCAGATATTGAGCGCGCGCAGCTCGTCGCCGCCGGCGTTGGCGACGAAGAGCAGGTCGCGATCGCCGCCCGAGGTGGCCGCGATCCCGGAGACGCCGTTGAGCTGTCCGGTCGCAAGCTGGGCCGGCGTGTTGCTGCAGGCGGCCAGCGCTGCACAGGCTCCGGCAATCGCGGCAATCGCGGCGGTCCTCATGGCGGGCAGGCTCCGACGCGCGCGCGCAGCATCGCGTTCCACGGCTTGTCGAGCGGCACCTCGAGCAGGCCGATGCGGCAGTCGCCGAACACGCTCACCGCCGCGCGCGCTACGTTGGCGGGCGAGGGCAATCGCGCGAGTGCGAAGGGCGTGTCGCCCAGCTTCACGATCTGGCCCACCACCTGGTCCTGCGCCACGTCGAACACGTCCACCACGCCGCTTCTGGCCGCCGAGATCAGCAGCAGGTCGCCCACGCCCGGACGCGGGATCCGCAGCATCGCGCCCGGCGAGACCGGCAGCGGCGTCGCGCGCCGCACGTGCGCCTCCTGCGCCGGATCGGCAGGGATGTCGATGGTCAAGAGCGCGTCGGGATTGCGCACCGTCGCGTAGAGCGTGTGCGCGCCGGTCGCCGGATCGAGCTCGCCCAGCACCAGGTCGCTGGTGTCGGTCGAGCGGATCTGCTCCGAGAGGCTCACGGCACGCAGACCGGCGTTGGCGCCGGCGTCGGGGCTCAGCTCGCGCAGGTAGTTGGTGGTCGCGCCGGCGCACTTGGCCGAGAGCGGCTCGCCCTGCGACGGATTCGGATAGCGGGTGTAGCAGCCGCTCGCGTAGAGCTGGCGGCGGATCTTGTCGAAGGTCATGGGGCCGAAGCCCGAGCCGCCGGTGACCACAAAGTCGCTCGCGAGCATGGTGAAGAGCGGCGGCGCGGTCGGGTTGGCCGCGTCGATGGCCGCGACGCTTGCGTGGCTCAGCGTGGTGCCGCCGAGCTGCTCGATGCGCGGCACCAGCTCGCCGACGAAGAGGGCGTCCTGGTGCGTGGTCGAGCCGGGCGCGACCACGTCGCCGACGACGACGGCGTAAGGACCTTCGAGCGTAGCGGTGGTCAACAAGTTCTGCACGCCGTCGCGGCAGTCCACGCCGTCGTGGTTGCGGCAGGAGAGGAGCGGCTGGCCCGGCGCGCGCACCGAGACCGCGTGGAGCACGCTGGTGTCCCGCGCCGCGACGAAGGCGGTGGCGCCGCCCGAAGCGGGCTCGTAGAGCGCGAGCGGCCCGGCGTAGTTGCCGATCATCGCGGCGGCGAGAAACGCCTGCTGGTTCTGCCCCAGGTCGATGTCGCAGCCGCTCTTCGCGGGCGCGCCATAGGGCGCGTGGCTGCAGTCGAGCTGCTGGTCGAAGAGCGTCCCGAGGTAAACGGTGTCGAGCGCCACCAGCGTGCTGGCGTCGAAGGCGTGGTCGAAGTCGCCATTCGCCACCAGCAGCAGCGACTGGTCCCTGGTGACCGCAAGACCGGTCGGGAAGTAGAGCCGGTACGGCGTCGGCGCAGCGGTCGGACCGAACGGCGGTGGCAGCAGAACCGGCGCCGACGTGTTGCAGCCGAGCGCGGCGCAGGCGAGCAGGGCGAGGGCGGTCCGCATTCGGGGGCGGGAATTTAGGGGTTCACCCCTCACAGGTCAAGCCGTTTTCTCGACCTGCAGCCGCGAGAAATCGGCCAGCGGCGCGAACAGCTCGTGCAGCGATCGCAGCAGGGCGAGCCGGTTGTCGCGCAGCTTCGGATCGGGGTCCATCACCATCACCTCGAGAAAGAACTTGTCCACGGCGGGGCGCAGCCCGGAGAGCACGGCGTAGGCGCCGAGATAGTCCTCCTGATCGGCGAGCGCCGTCTGCACCCGCAGCCGGCTGCGCTCGAGCGCGTCGGCGAGGTCGAGCTCGGCGCGCGAGCCGGTGGGGATCGCGCTCGAGTGATAGCCCATTGGCGCGAGGCCCTTCTCGTGCGCCTGGGCGAGGATGTTGGCGATGCGCTTGAAGGTCGCGGCGGTGGCCTCGAACTGCGCGCGGCTCTTCTCGCGAACGGTGTGCAGCGCCGACAGCCGCTGCTCGAGCGCGACCACGTCGCGGCCGCCGGTGTGGAGAATCGCCTGGATGGAGTCGGGCGCCGCGCGCTCCTTCCAGAACACCTCGAGCCGGCCGAGCAAAAACGGCCACACCTTCTCCACCGCGTTGCGCTTCTGGTGGAGCCGCTGCGCCTGCTCGAGCGCGTCGTGCAGGTCGAACCGGTAGCGGCGCGCGAGCGTGATGCGGAGCAGGCCCAGTGCGGCGCGGCGCAGGCCGTAAGGGTCGGCGGTGCCGGTCGGCTCTTTGCCGATGCCGAAGATGCCGACCAGCGTGTCGAGCCGGTCGGCGAGGCCCAGGAGCGCGCCGGTGTCGGTCGAGGGCATGCGCTCCTCGGCGCCGCGCGGCAGGTAGTGCTCGAAGATGGCACTCGCGACCTCGGCCGGCGCCCCGTCGTGCAGCGCATAGACGCGCCCCATCACGCCCTGCAGGTCGGGGAACTCGCCCACCATGCCGGTGGAGAGATCGGCCTTGCACAGCTCGGCCGCCTGCGAGAGCAGGGCAGCCTCGCCCTTGCCGGTGGCACCGTGCAGCCAGAGCGAAAGCTCGCGCAGCCGCTGCACCCGTTCGAGCTCGGTGCCGAGCCCCGCCATGAAGGTGCGGCGCGCCAGCTTGTCGACGCGCTTCTGCAGCGGCAGCTTGCGGTCCTCGTCGAAGAAGAACTTGCCGTCGGAGAGGCGCGAGCGCAGCACGCGCTCGTAGCCACGCCGGCTGAGCGCCGGGTCGCGCACCCTGGTATTCGAGACGGCGACGAAGGCGGGGGCAATCTTTCCGTCTTTGGTGATCGAGAAGTACTTCTGGTGGCCACGCATCTCGGAGACGAGCACCTCGGGCGGCAGCTCGAGGAACTCCGCCTCGAAGCGGCCCATTACGCCGGTCGGCTCCTCCACCAGGCCGGTCACGGTCTCGAGCAGCTCTTCGTCGGCGAGCGGCTCGCCGCCAGCGTGCTTCGCCGCGCGCTGCACCTCGTCGGCGACGCGCGCCTTGCGCTCCGCCCAGTCGACCAGCACGTGCGCGCGCCGCAGCGTCTCGACGTAGTCGGCCGCTTTCGGCAGCGGGATCTCTTGCGGCGCGTGAAAGCGGTGGCCGCGCGTGGTCAACGAGCTCTCCACCTCGGCAAACTTCACCGGCACGAGCTGGCCGTCGAGCGCCGCGCCGATCCAGTGGATGGGCCGCGCGAAGGCCTCGGCGTTTGCGCCCCAGCGCATCGACTTCCGGAAGGGGATCCCCTTGACGAGCTTCTCGAGGATGCCCGGCAGCGCTTCGGCCGCGCGCTGACCTTTGAGCTCCTGATCGGCGACCACGCGGTCGCCTTCCACGCGCAGAGCCGAGACCGGAACCCCGGCCTTTCTGGCGAAGCCTTCGCCCGCCTTGGTGGGCTTGCCGTCGGCAGCAAAAGCTGCCTTGGCCGGCGGACCCGAGAGCTTCCTGCGCACGTCCGGCGCCTTCTCCGGGATGGCGGTGACCACCAGCGCGAGCCGGCGCGGCGTCGCGTAGGTCGCGATGTTCGCGCGCTGGCCTTCGCCATGGAGGCGCGCGTCGTCGAGCGCGCGGCTCATCTCGGCCCCCATCCACTCCAGCGCCGGCTTGAGAAAGCCCGCCGGCAGCTCCTCGCAGCCGATCTCGAAGACGAGGTCCATTACTTCAGCTCCTCTGCGAGCACGGCTTGCGATTCGGCCTTCGCCTGCTCGCGATCGCGCAGCATGGGAAAGCCGAGCCGCGCGCGCACGCGCCGGTACTCGATGGCACATCGACGCGCGAGCGCGCGCACCTTGAGGATATATCCCTGCCGCTCGGTCACGCTGATGGCGCCTCGGGCATCCAATAGATTGAATGCGTGCGAGCATTTCAAACAGTAATCATAGGCGGGCAATGGCAGCTCAAGCTTCAGCAACCGATCGCATTCCGATTCATATTCGGCGAACAGCTTGAAAAGCAGGTCCGGGTCGGACGCCTGAAAGCTGTATTTCGACTGCTCGACTTCGTTCTGATGAAAGACCTCGCCATAGGTGAGGTCAGAGACCCACTTGAGGTTGAAGACGTTGTCCACGCCCTGCAGGTACATGGCGATGCGCTCCAGCCCATAGGTCAATTCAGCGGCGACCGGCCGGCACTCGAAGCCTCCCGCCTGCTGGAAGTAGGTGAACTGGGTCACCTCCATGCCGTCGCACCAGACCTCCCAGCCGAGGCCCCAGGCGCCCAGCGTGGGCGACTCCCAGTCGTCCTCGACGAAGCGCAGGTCGTGGTCCTCGCTGGTGAGGCCGATGGCCGCGAGCGAGCCGAGGTAGATCTCCTGCACGTCTTTCGGGCTCGGCTTGAGGATGACCTGGAACTGGTGGTGCTGGTGGAGACGGTTCGGGTTCTCGCCGAAGCGGCCGTCGGCGGGGCGCCGCGACGGCTCGATGTACGCCACGTTCCACGGCTCGGGTCCGAGCACGCGCAGGAAGGTCTGCGGGTTCATGGTGCCGGCGCCGACCTCGAGGTCGTAGCCCTGGAGCAAAGCGCAGCCGCGCTCGGCCCAGTAAATCTGCAACCGCAACAGGAGGCTCTGGAAGTCTTTCGGGGCGCTGGCGTTCGGCATGGCGGCGCGCAAGCTAGACGGCGCCGGGACGATGCGCAAGCGTTCGACTGGAACATCTGCGGTGATCTAGCGGCGGCTCAGCCGGCCATCCGGCTGACCGCGTCGATGCCCGTCGCGAGCGGCTTCCCCTCGCCGAGAAAGATGAGCTCGTCGGAGCCGGTCTTGCTGACGACGCGAGCAGGATTCCCAACCGCCGTGGTGCCGGCGGGCACGTCGTCGAGGATCACGGCGCCCGTGGCGATGGCGGCGCGGTCACCGATCTTCACCGCGCCCAACACCTTGCAGCCAGGCCCGAGGTAAACGCGCTCGCCGATCACGGGCGCCGCGCCCTGGATGCCCATGGCCGAGCCGACGTAGCACATCTGCCCGATGTTCGAGTCGGGGCCGATGCGGCTTCCGGGCCCAACGTAGATGGCGCCGTGGTGTCCGACGTAAAAGCCCGGACCGATCGCCGCGTCCACATCGAGGTGGATGCCGGTGAGAAGCCGCACCGCCATCTCCCACGCGGCGAAGAGCGGCCACAGAACGAGCACCGCGCCGCCACGCGTATGGAGGGAGCGGCCGAATCGGTACACCGCCATCGCCCAGATCCCCTCGACCATGACGCAGAGAGAGAGCTTCCGCAGGAGGCTCGCGTGCGGGTGGTAGACGAAGTGGCGCTGCAGATCGCGCCGGAAGTTGGGCCAGAAGGGCTCATGATTCACCGCAGCAGTGATGATGGCCTCGCTCATGCCTGGACTCCTTCGATCGGCGCGGGATCCGCGGGGACGAGCAGCGCGGGCGCTCGCTTCCAGCGCATCGCAGGTGAACCGAGCCACGCACCGGCCACCGCCGGTGTGCTGATGAGAAGCGTGTTGGGTCCGACCACGGTGCCGTCGGGAACGCGCACCGGCCCGACGATACTGGCACCGGGCCCGACCATGACGTTGCGGCCCAGGGTGGGCACGCCGCGCGCGCCGCGGGCCCCGCCTGCGCCCAAAGTGACCCCGCCGTGGATCATGCTGCCGCTCCCGATGCGCCGGGCGCCGATCAGGATCGGCGCAAAGGACCCGAGCCAGACGTTCTCCTCCAACTCAGCCCAGGTGTGGAGCAGGATGCCGGTAAGGTGACGGGACACCTCGAACAGCACTACGTACAGGATGCGCAGCGGAAGGAGCAGCGGGCGCGGAAGGCGCGAGCCAAAGTGCACCCAGCGCCCGAAGCGATAGACCGCGAGCGCGAAGAGCGCGGGCGCGCGGAGCGGCAGCAGCAGCCGGTCGCCCAGCGTCGCCGCCCGATGTACGCGGCAGTAATGGGCGAAGTCCTTCCGCAGGCCGTCGAAGCCGTGCGGGATGGGCGCTTCGCTCAGCGGCTCATTGGGCATGCGGGGGAAGTTGTGGCGCAGCGCGACGGACTGCAAGCGGCCGGGGCGCTGCTTTTCTGTCAGGAGCTCGACAGGGGCGCTTGCCGGGCCGCCGGGCGAGACCTATCTCGTTCTGCAACATGAATACCGAGCCCATCATTACGACTCCTTCGCCGCCTCCGCCCGGCGACGAGGTCCAACGCTGGCTGGTCACCCGCCGCCTTCTGGGGGCCCCGACTGGCGCCACTGCGCTGCGCCGCATGAAGCCAGCCCGCACCGGAAGGCTTCTGCGCATTCGCTGCGACCGCTCGCTGCCGTTCGAGTTCGTGGACGAGTTCCTCGATGCATTCCTCGATACCTGGGGTGCGCATCACCGGACGACGTACTCGGATTACGACCCCGGGCTGGCCCAGATCGACGCGCCCGGCGTGGCAGCAGATTTGCGCGTCATCTTCCTCGACTGGCGGCTGGTGGCTGACCGGCTGTCGCCAGCGGAGGCTGCAGCGTGGGTGTCCGGACGCGCGCACGCTGCCATCCGCGCCGGCGATCGGCGCGCCCCGGTGCTGCTCAACAACTGGCCGGTGAAGGCCGGCGACCCACGCGAGGCGTGGATGCGCGGCCTGAACGACGCGCTCGCGGCCTTGCCGGGCCAGTTGCCGGGGCTCACCCTCATCGACCTCGAGGCAGTCCGCGCGGAGCTCGCGGGCGAGTTCTTCGACTCGCGCAACGACGCGGTCAGCAAGTTTCCCTTTGCGAGCGCTGCGGCGATCGCCATCGCGCGTCACCTCGGCGCGGATCTCTTCCCGTCGCTGGTGGGCGAGCGGATCAAGGCTCTCGTCCTCGACCTCGACGACACTCTCTGGCGCGGCGTGCTGGGCGAGGAGGGGCCTGACAACCTGGGCATCGAGGCCGGGCACGCCGAGCTGCACCAGCTGCTGAAGGCCCTGCGCGCGCGCGGCATCCTGCTCACGCTCTGCTCTCGCAACCAGCTCGCCGACGTCGAGGCTGTGTTCCGGTCGCGGCCCGAGCTCGGTCTGTCGCTCGCGGACTTCGCCTCGGTGAAGGTGAACTGGTCGCGCAAGGTCGACAACCTCGCCGCCATCGCCGCCGAGCTGAACATCGATCCCTCCGCGATGCTCTTCGTGGACGACAACGACTCGGAGATCGCCAAGGCAGCCGGCGCCATCCCCGGCCTGCGGACGCTGCTCGCCGATCCGTCAGGCGTCGAGACGGCAAAGGCGCTGCGCCACTACCCGGGTCTCTTCGCGGTGGGGAAAGACAGCGCGGCGTCGGTGCGCACCGAGGACATCCGCGCGAATCGCGGGCGCGAGGAGCTTCGCTCACAGGCGGGCGACCTCAACGGCTACCTGGCGGCGCTGAAGATGGAGATCGGGCTCCACCGCACTCACCGCCCGCACCTCTTGCGGGTGCACGAGCTGTCGAACAAGACCAACCAGTTCAACCTTGCGCTCGCGCGCCTCTCGGCCTCCGAGACCGAGGAGGCCTTCGGCGCGGACCACCTGACCATGACGGTGTCGCTCAAGGACGCGCTTTCGGACAGCGGCCTGGTGGGCGTGCTCATCGCCCGCGTCGAAGGCGAGCTCGCGACAGTGCGCGAGGTGCTCTTCAGCTGCCGCGTGCTCGGACGCGAGGTCGAGACGATTTCGCTCCTGTGGCTCTGCGGCTGGCTCGAGGAGCGCGGCGCGAAGCGCATCCGCTTCACCGTCACCGAGGGCCCGCGCAACCAGCCGGCGCGCGACTGGCTCAAGCGTTTTCTGCCCGAGGGGACGGAGGCGGCCATCCCCGAGGTCAAGGCGCGGGCCGAGCAGGCCTGCCGCACGCACCCAGCCGCCGTACTGGAGCACCGATGAACGGCGTGGCCGAGAAGCTGCGGGCGATCGTGGGCGAGATGCTGGAGACCGAGGTCGCAAGCGGCGCGGATCTCGAGCGGTCCGCGGTGGCGAAGTGGGACTCGCTGAACCACCTCCGCGTCGTCATGGCCGTCGAGGAGGAGTTCGGCGTCCGCTTCGAATCGGACGAGGTGGTGCAGATCGAATCGCTCTCGCAGCTGTGCACTCTCGTCGAGGCAAAGCTCGCGGGGACGCAGCTCCCGACGCAGCTCAATTAGCGGCGCTCCGCGCAATCCCCTCGATACAACGAGCGCCGCCGGGGGCGCGTGGGGGTCGGCGAACGAGTTGCGCAGACCCCGCACCCAACGTCTTTTCGCGCAACTCACCCGCAGGGGTCGAGAAGCACCTGTCTGAGGGCGGCGACCCCCACGCCCCCCGCGGCGGCGATCGTTGCAGAGTGGCTCAACTGACCGAGGTCCTACGCGGCGCGCTTCCCCGGAGAGCGGTTCGCCACCGGCTCGCGTGCGCCGATCAGCTCCGCTCCCAACCTCTCGCGCGCTGCCGCCCAGTTCATGCGCGTGTAGATACCCCTCGGCGACACCGGGCGTGATCGGTCGTCTGTCCGAGTCTGCCGCGCTTACTTCTTGGCTTTGGTGACCGGGGGCGCGAAGAACGACACGTTGTCGCCCGGCGCCGCCGCCGCGCCCGCGTGCGGCGGCTCGCCGCGGATGCCGTTGAGCAGCTGCAGGTGCGTGTCGACCAGCGACGCGAGCTGCTGGATGAACGAGGCGCGCGCCCGCTTGAGCTCGTCGATCTCGGTGATGAGCTGCATGCGCTTCGCCTGCGCGTTGGCGATGATCTTCTCGGCCTGCAGTTCGGCATCGCCGATCACGATGTCCGCTTCCTTGCGGACGTTGACTTTCATTTCGTCGGCCAGGCGCTGGGCGGTGGTGAGCGTCTGCTGCAGCAGCTGCTCGCGGTCCTTGAATTCGTTGATGCGCGCCTCGCGGCGGCGCAGCTCCTCGTCCTGCCGGTTGTTCTTGCGCGCCATGTCCTCGAGCTCGGCGGCCACCTGGTCGAGGAACTGGCGGACGTCGCGCTCGTCGAGCCCGCCGAACCGTCCCTTGCGGAACGTCTTCTGCTGGAGGTCGAGAGGAGTGAGCTTCATGGCTCCGAGGAGACAATCCCTGGGTGGGTTTGATTCCGCCCGGGCGTGGCCTCGGACGGCGGCAGCACGAGCGCCCCGGCGACCCCGCCGCGCCGCTCTGCCTTCACCCGGTACATCGCTTCGTCCGCCTTGCGCAACAATTCGTCCGCCTCACGGGCGTCGTCGGGGAAAGCGGCCACCCCTACCGAGGCGGTCAGGTGGAGCGGTCCGAACGAGCGGTCCGCGAGAAACGGTTGGGCCGCGACCATCCGGCCGATGCGGCGCGCGGCATCCATCGCCTGGTCCTTCGAGGTTTCGGGGAGAAGGATCACGAACTCATCTCCTCCGTAGCGCACCGGCACGTCGGTGGAGCGCAAGGTACCCAGCAAAAGCTTGCCGATCTCGAAGAGCACGCGCGACCCGCACTGGTGGCCGTGGGTGTCGTTCACCAGCTTGAAGTGATCGAGATCGAAGAAGATCAGCGAGACCGGGTGGCCGAAGCGCGTGGCGCGCACCACCTCCTGCTCGAGCTGCCGCTTGAGGTGGCGCGAGTTGAAGAGGCCGGTGTGATCGTCGAGCACGGTCAGCTCCTGCACCTTTTGGAAGTTCTGCGCGTTTTCGATGGCGATGGCGGAGAACTCGGCCACGGTGGAGAGAATGCGCAGGTCCTCCGCGTCGAAGGGGCCGTCGCCTGAGCCGTTGACCAGCTCGATGACGCCGAGCATGCGACCCTTGAAGGCGAGCGGCACGGCGAGGATCGACTTGGTGTGGAACCGCGACGCCTGGTCGAAGCGCGCGGCGAAGCGCGGGTCCGCGTGGACGTCGTTCACCAGCAGCGGCTGGTTGTGCTGCGCGACCCAGCCCGCGATGCCTTCGCCCGCCTGGATGCGCAGGCCCTCGAGCGACTCGGAGCCCGCGCCCACCGCGGCCTTGAAATAGAGCTCTCCCGTCTGCTGATCGCGCAGCAGCAGCGACCAGTTCCGCGGCTTGAGGATCTCCGAGACCTTGGCGAGGATGACGTGCATGACGTCGCCGATGTCCAGCGACGAGGTCAATGCTTTGCCAATCTCGTTCAGCACCGCGAGCTCGTCCACCGTGCGCTTCAGCTCGCGGAGCAGGTCTTTGGCCTGCATAGGCTGTCGAGCATATGCGCAGGTGGCGAGGCGCGCCAATTTGCGGATGTGCTACAGCCTGCGTCGCTATGCTCCTGCTCTGCTCGGGCTCGCCGCGCCGCCGCGACTTTCTTCTCCAGCTCGGCCTGCCCTTCGAGCTGGTGCGGCCGGAGATCGACGAGACGCAGCGGCCCGCCGAGCCGGCGATGGATTACGTCGAGCGGCTGGCGCGCGAGAAGGCGCAGGCCGGCCTCGCGCTCTTCGGCAAGTCGCCGGTGCCGCTCGTCTCGGACACGCCGGTGGTGCCGCTCGCGGCCGATACCATCGTCGTGCTGCGGGGCGAGGTGCTGGGCAAACCGCGCGACCGCGACGACGCGCGGCGGATGCTGCGCCTGCTCTCGGGCACTGAGCACGAGGTGATCACCTCGGTGCGCGTGGCGGGGCTGCAGCGCACAGTTTCGACCTCGGTGCGCTTCCGGCCGCTCTCGGCCGAGGCGCTGGAGTGGCTGGTCCGCTCCGGCGACGGCGATGACAAGGCGGGCGCGTACGCGGTGCAGGGACTCGCGGCTGCGTTCGTCGAGCGGCTCGACGGCAGCCTCACCAACGTGGTCGGTCTGCCGATCGTCGAGACGCTCGAGCTGCTCGAGAGCGCCGGGGTGCCTCCGCCATGGAGATAGCCGCGCGGCTCGCGCAGGTCCGCGAGGAGATCGCGCGCAGCTGTGCAGCGGCGGGCCGCGACCCGAAGTCGGTGCGGCTGGTCGCGGTCAGCAAGACGCAGCCGCTCGACCGCGTTCGGGCGGCGGCCGCGGCGGGGCAGACGCTCTTCGGCGAGAACTACGCGCAGGAGCTGCGCGAGAAGACCGACGCGCTGCCGGAACTTGAATGGCACTTCATCGGCGCGCTGCAGAGCAACAAGGCGAAGCTCGTCGTCGGCCGGGCGGCTCTGATTCACACCTGCGACCGCGCCGCGCTCGCCCGCGAGCTCTCGAAGCGCGCCGCGGCGCTGGGGGCCACGCAGCGGGTGCTGCTCGAGGTGAACACCGGCCGCGAGCCGCAGAAGAGCGGGGTGGTGCCCGAGGAGGTTGCCACGCTGCTCGCCGCGGTGCGCGCGCTCCCCGCGCTCGAGTGCCGCGGGCTGATGTGCATCCCGCCGGCCGACGCCGATCCGCGCCCCCACTTCCGCACCTTGCGCGCGCTGCGCGATGGGCTGCTGCCGGGCGGCGAGTTGTCGATGGGAATGAGCGCCGACTACGCCTGTGCCATCGAGGAGGGCGCGACGCTGGTGCGGGTCGGCACCGCCATCTTCGGCGCGCGCATCAGGCCCTGACGACCGCGCCCGCCGCGAAGAACGGGCACGGTCCTGCGTTCCTTCAGAGCTTGTAGCGCTCGCCAGTGGCCGTGGCGCAGCCCTTCAGCACCAGCGCGCCGGAGGGATCGAAGAACTCCGTCGTGGCGGTGCTGGAGAGAGTGTCGTCCTCGACCTCGATCCGCTGGGTGATGGTCTGCGTGCGGATCAGGACGCCGTCGCGGCTGATGAAAGCCGTGGTGGCCGCGCGATAGCTCTGGCCGCCCTCGGAGGTCCAGGCGCCATGCCCCGGGCTGCGCTGCGCCGGGAAGAAGCTGTTCGCCGTCGTCTCCGTGGCGGTGCCTCCTCGCGCGAACGTCAGCAGGGCCGAGAACTGGCTACCGACCGGCTGGCCCGTCTTGCAGTTGACCAGCGTGACTTGCACCCGCCAGGTTCCTTCGAGCTGCTCGGCTCGCGGCGGGTGATCGTCGGACTCAGCCGCGCTGCTCCGCGCGCCGAACAGGACGACTCCGCTCACCAGCGCCATTGCAGCCAAGGGGGACAGACGTGCTAGCGATTTTGCATTCATGGTGTTTCTCCTTGATGGGGCGCACCGGATGGTTGGCTCCCGTCTTCCTACGGAGCGACTGACTGACGCGCAACGCGAGGGGCCATGCCCGATAGGCCCCCGGGCGAGGTGACCCGGCTGCTCAGCGCCTGGCAAAAGGGAGATCCGGCGGCGTCGGAACGTCTCCTGCCGCTGGTCTATGGCGAGCTCCGGCGGATGGCGAAGCGGTACATGGGCCGCCAGCAGCCGGGCCAGACCTTCCAGACCACGGCGCTGATCCACGAGGCCTATCTGCGTCTGGTAGGGCAGCCCAACAAGCGCTGGGAGAATCGCAGCCACTTCTTCGCGGTCAGCTCCCAGGCGATGCGGCATGTGCTGGTGGACTACGCGCGGGCGCGGCAGTCGGCGAAGCGCGGCGGTGGGGCGCGCGCCGTCTCGCTGGACGAGGCCGCGGTCGTCTCGGTCGATCGCGCCGCCGAGCTGATCGCGCTGGACGACGCCCTCGAGGAGCTCAAGGCGCTGCACCCCAGGCAGTGCCGCGTGGTGGAGTGCAGGTACTTCGGCGGTCTGACCGTGGAGGAGACCGCGGAGGTGCTGGAGGTCTCGCCGGAGACCATCATGCGCGACTGGAAGATGGCCAAGGCCTGGCTGCACCGCGCGCTCAGCGATGGTGAGAAGAGGTGACGCCCGAACGGTATCAGCAGCTGGAAGATCTCTGTCACCAGGCTTTGGACCAACCCGAAGCCGAGCGCGCCGCCTTCGTCGAGGCCGCCTGCGCGGGCGACGAGGCGCTGCGCCGCGAGTTGGAATCCCTGCTGGTCTCCTTCGAGCGGTCGAGCGGCTTCCTCGAGCAGCCTCCGGACGACATCGCTGCCGGGATGTTGCAGCAGGAGGATCCACTCGCGGGCAAGCGGCTGGCGCATTACCAGCTGCGCTCGCGGCTGGGCGCGGGAGGGATGGGCGAGATCTTCCTGGCCGAGGATCTGCGGCTCGGCCGCATGGTCGCGCTGAAGCTGCTTTCCCCGGACTATGCCTCGGACAGCGAGCGCCGGCGCCGGCTGGTCAAGGAGGCCCAGGCCGCGTCCACGCTCAGCCATCCCAACGTCGCGCACATCTATGAGATCGCCGAAGCCGACGGCGTGCGGTTCATCGCGATGGAGTACGTCCCCGGGCGGACGCTGGGCGCGCTGCTGAGGGAGCGCCGGCTGCAGCCGGCGGAGACGGTTGCCATCGCGGTCCAGGTGGCGGATGCGCTCGAGGAGGCGCACGCGAAGGGCATCGTCCACCGGGACATCAAGCCGTCGAACATCATGGTCACGCCGCGCGGTCTGGTGAAGGTGCTCGACTTCGGCGTGGCCAAGATGATGGTGCGAAGCGCGAAGCCTGCGGTGGACGGTTTCTCCGCCGATGCGGGGACGCAGCCTGGCAGCCTGGTGGGTACCGTCGAATACATGAGTCCCAAGCAGGCGCTGGGCCTCGGGGTCGATCCACGGTCCGACATCTTTTCCTTCGGCTCGATGCTCTACGAAATGACCGCGGGCCGGCGGCCCTTCGCCGGGCGCACGACCGGCGAGGTCCTCGACCGGATCATCCACGCGGAGCCGGAGCCGTTGGTCCGGTTGAATCCCGGCGCGCCGGCCGGGCTCGGGCGCGTCGTAGAGAAGTGCCTCTCGAAGGACCCCGCACGGCGCTATCCGGCGGGCAAGGAGCTGCTCGCCGATTTGCGCGGCCTGGCGAACGCCGTCGAGACAGGGGCCGCCAAGAGCCGGGCCGGCACCTCGCGCCGGGTCATCGCCGCTGTCGCGATCCTTCTGCTGGCCGTGCTCGCTTCCCTCGCGCTTTACCGCCGCGCGGCTTCGCTGGCTGCGGCGAAGGCGGCGCCTGCCGCGGCTCCGCTGCAGGTGCGTCTCGCGGTCCTGCCGTTCGAGAACCTGGGCGCCGGGCCGGAGCGCGAATACCTCGCGGACGCGCTCACCGAAGAGACCATCGCGGCGCTGGGCCAGCTCAGCCGGATCGGCTGAGCGTGATCGGTCGGACCTCGGTGATGGCCTACAAGCGGACCACCAAGACCTCGGCCACCATTGGCCGCGAGGTGGACGCGGCCTATGTGGTCGAGAGCTCGATCCGCTTCGAAGCCAATCGGGTGCGGGTCACCTCCGCGCTGATCCATGCCTCCGACCAGGTCCAGCTCTGGTCCGCCTCGTACGACAGCGAGCCCAGCAGCATGCTGGCTTTCCAGCGCGAGCTGGGCACCACCATCGCCGAGCAGATCCGGCTACGGCTGTCTCCCGAGCGGCTGGAGTCGCTCACCCGGCGACAGACCCGCAATCCGCAGGCCTACGATCTGTACCTGCGGGGCCGCCACTTCTGGAACCAGCTGACGCCCGCGACCACGCGGCAGGCGGTCGAGGCGTTCTCCCGCGCGACCGAGCTCGACCCGGACTACGCGCTCGCCTGGTCGGGGCTCGCCGATGCCTACGCGGCGAGCCCGATGAACGGCGACGCGCCTCCGCTGGCAGCCTGGAAGCTGGCGCGCGAGGCCGCGGCGCAGGCGGTGCGGGCAGAGCCAAGGCTCGCGGAGAGTCACTCTTCGCTGGGTTTCGTCCACTTCTGGTTCGACTGGACGTGGCCGGACGCCGAGGTGGCCTTCCGGAAATCGATCGCGCTGGATCCGAGCTACGCCTTCGCCCACCGGATGCTCGGCGTGTTGCTCGGGCACGCCGGCCGGCACCCGGAAGCCGAGGCGGAGATGAAGCGCGCCCGCGAGCTGGACCCGCTCAACGCCATGCACCACGCTCTCTCGGCGCAGGTGGCCTTCGTCGGGCGCGACAACGCAGCAGCGGTCGAGTTCGCGCGCCAGGCCATCGTCGTCGACCCCCGCTTCTGGATCGGCCACTTCCAGCTGTCGCAGGCGTACGAGCAGTTGGGCGAAGCCGCGCTCGCGCTCGCGGCTACCGACGAGGCGGGCCGGCTCTCGGGAGGCAACTCGAAGGCGATCTCGCTGCGCGGGTACATCCTGGCGAAGCAGGGGAAGCCGACCGAGGCGCGGGACGTCCTGAAGACGCTTGCGGCCAGGTCTCGCGACCGCTTCGTCCCGCCTTACGCGCTGGCGCTGGTGCACGAAGGGCTCGGCGAGCACGACGCCGCGCTGGATCTGCTCGAACGCGCGGTCGAGATCCGGGACGTCCATCTCGTCTCCTTGCCGGTGGACCCCAAGTGGGACGCGCTGCGGGCCAGCCCCCGGTTCGGCGAGCTGCTGCGCCGCTGCGGCCTGCCCGTCATCACGGCGCCGCTCCGGTAGCGCCGGCGTCCCGTGCTAAGGGTCGCCGCTCGCATGCTCCCCGGATTCCTCATCGCATCGCTTCTCGCAGCGCCGCCCATCCCCGCGGCGCCCGCCCCCGCTCCGGCCCGATACGGCTTCCTCGCGCACCTCGGCGTCGGCGGCTACTCGCTCTCCGTCTCGGACGCGAGCGGCGCGGCGAGCTCGAGGGCGCTCCTCGCCGGCGGCGGCGCGGTGGCGACCCGCAGCCTCTCGCCCGCGTTCGGCCTCGGCGCGCTCGCCGAGCTGAGCGACTTCCTGCCGGACAACAGCGGCTCCTCGGCCTTGCTCGGCTTCCTGATCGGCCCCGCCGCGGTCTTCCGGACGGGAGGGCTGGCGCTTGCGGGCGGAGCCGCGCTGTCGGCGCTCAGCGGCGGAAACGGCCTCGGCCTGGGGCTGCTCGCGGCGGGCGACGTGGTGCTCGCCGGCCCGTTCTCGTTGCACGGCCAGCTCACGTACCGCAACGCCTTCCCCTCGGGCGGCAGGGTCTCCTTACTCGCCGGCGAGGTCGGTCTGGGTTTGGTGTACTGAGCGCGCCGCGCCGCTTGCCTCGCAGGGGCCGCGCCGCTATGACAGGCGCCTCTTTTTTCCGGGAGGCAAAGATGCCGCTCGTCGATCAACAGCTCGCCGCCGACATTCGCTCCTTCAACGAGCGCGGCCAGCTCGGGAAAGACCCGCTGGCCTCCCGCTACGCCGGGCGCCGGAAAGGCTATTCGCTCTTCGCGCGAACCATGTCCGACGCCGACATCGAGGCGCTCCGGCCGTACCTCTTCTGTTACCGGGCCATCCCCGCGCGGCAGGGCGACGCGAAGGCGACGGTCCGCAACTTCATCGCGGCCGAGTGGCGCGCGCCCGCCTCGGGCGAGCACGCCGAGATGGCCTCGCCGGCCGACAAGCGCATCAAGCTCTTCGACGTCCCCGCCTCGGGCAAGCAGGACGCCGAGGCGGCGCTCGCGTACGGCGACCAGGTGTGGAAGTCGATGGCCTGGGCCGATGAGGGGCTCGCCTACCGCAAGCAGGTGATCAAGAACGTCTCGCGCATCCTGAATTACTTTACCGACGAGTACCTGCACGAGATCCGCCAGCAGATCCCCAAGACGCGGCTCGAGGCGGAGAAGGACTTCTTCGAGGCCAAGCGCTGCTCGGATCACCTCGAGGGCTCGTTCGAGGCGTCGATCAAGGGCGAGATGGTGCCGGACATGATGCCCGGCCAGAAGTACTGGCGCGACGCCTGGCTGCCCGCCGGCCTCGCCTGCATCATCACGCCGATGAACTTCATCTGGGGCATCCCGATGATCCACCTCGTCGGCGCGTACCTCACCGGCTGCCCATGGATCCTCAAGGGCCACCCCTTCGCCGCGCTGACCAACACCTCGATGGTGCGCGCGTTTCTCGCGGCCGGCGCCGATCCGCGCTTCATCCAGAAGGTGGAGGGATTCGGCAAGGGCATCGCCAACCTCGCGACCGATCACCGCGTGGCGGTCGTCGCCGTCACCGGATCTTCCGACACCGCGCGCAGCATCAGCGCCGGCCGCGGCCTGGCACGCACGCGCTTCGAGGGCGGCGGCTGCAACTGGTCCTGGGTGGACGACGGCTACAATGATGAAGAGCTGGGCCGCATCGCGGTGCGCCTGACTTACGCGAAGCTTGGTTTGAGCTCGCACAAGTGCACCGGCCTGCAGGGCGTGACGAGCTCGCGCCAGACGCTCGACAAGCTGGTGCCGCTGATCGCCGCCGAGATGGACCGCTGGACCGCGGGCGACCCGCGCGGCGAGGTGCCCGACAAGACGCTCGGGCCCCTGATGGTGCACAAGGCGCAGACGGTCCTGGACCTCGTGAAAGAGGCGCGCAAGGCCGGGCTCAAGGTGGTGCGCGAGGGCGGTCGCGCGCCGGGCGAGTACGGCCAGAACGCCGAGGCGGTAAAGCCGGTGCTGATCGACGGCCTCACGCCGCAGACGAAGCTCAAGCACGACTGGGATGGCAAGGGCGTGCGCGAGTACACCGTCGCGACCACCGAGTTCTTCATGCCGGTGCTGGCGGCGATGGCGCTGCCCGACTTCGAGGCGTTCATCCGCTTCTGCCTCTTCGAGAACCCGCACGATCTGGCCACGTCGATCTGGACGCGCGACGACCGCAAGCTGCAGCGCGCGCGCCGCACGCTGGGCGGGATGCTCAAGGAGAACGACGGCACCGACAGCGCGCTCGAATGGGAGGAGTTCGGCGCCTCGACCATCGGCGAGAGCGGCAACATGGGTGTCGGCGAGGTGCAGGCGACGGTGTCGATCTACGCGCGGCGGCAGAAAGGCCGGCACTTTGTCTTCTAGACAGGCGCGCCGGTGAGCTCGATCCGGTTCTCGCTCGACGGAGATGCGCTCGAAGCGCAGCCCGGTGACACGCTCGCCGCGGCGCTCTTGCGCAACGGCGTCACCACCTTCACGCGCTCGATCAAGTACCACCGGCCGCGCGGGCCCTTCTGCTTCAGCGGGAGCTGTGGGCAGTGCCTGCTGCGCGTCGATGGCGTGCCGTCCTTGCCAGCGTGCCGGGTCCCGGTCGCGGAGGGGATGGTCTGCGAGCGGCAGAACGCACCGCTCGGCTCGGCGGACACAGATCTGTTGCGCGCGGCCGACTTCGTCTTCTCTTCCGGTCTCGACCACCATCATCTGATGACCGGCTCGCGGCTGCTTGGCCGCGTGGCGCTCGAGGTGGCGCGAAGGCTCGGGGGACTGGGCCAGCTGCCCTCGGCCGAGTCGCCTTCGCCGCGCGGCGAGTTGCGCAAAGTCCGCGTCGCGGTGGTTGGCGCAGGGCCTGCGGGCATCGCGGCGGCCCAGGCTGCGAAGGCTGCGGGGGCGGGCGTCCTCCTCATCGAGCGCGACGCGCGCGCGGGCGGCGCGGCGCTCTTCGGCATCGATCCAGCAGGCCCCGACGCGGCCTGGGTCGCGCGCGAGCTGCCCGGCCTCGACCTGCTCACCGGCGCCGCGGCGATTGGTTTGTACGCAAACGAAGTTTCGGGCGGGCTGCTCGCGGTGCGCAGCGGCGGCCGGCTGCTCGTGATCGACGCCGCGCGCGTCATCGTCGCTACCGGCGGCGCGCCGCAGCCGCTGCCGTTTGCGGGTGTGGACCGGCCCGGCGTTCATGCGGCGCGCGGGCTGCTGAAGCTGTACGCCGAATGCAACCTGCGCGTGGGCGCCTCGCTCGCGGTGGTGGGCGAGGGCAAGGAAGTGATCGACTGCGCGCGCGCGTTGCGGGCGGCGGGCTACACGCTCGCGCGCGTCGTCTTGACCAGCGCCGGGCACACCCCCGCGGAGGATCTCCCGCTGCTGCACGCGCAGCCGCTGCGCGCGCTCGGCAATCCGGTGCGGGCGCTGGAGGTCTCGGAAGGGCCGCGCATCCGCTGCGACGCGGTGGCGCTGGCGTGGCCGCCTTCGCCGCTGCACGAGCTCGCGACCTCCAATGGCGCGCAGGCGGAGTTCGTGCCGGAGCTGAACGGCTTTCCGCTGCAAATCGACGCCGACGGACGCACCAGCGTGCCGTGGATCTTCGCCGCCGGCCGCGTCTGCGGGCTGGGCGGCGCGAGCGCGCCGGAGTCGGGCTCGGCGGCGGGCCGGGCGGCGGCGCAATGACCTTCCCGGACAAGGCCATCGTCTGCGCCTGCGAGGACGTCAGCGTGCACGACCTCGACGACGCCATCGCGCACGGCTTCGGCGATATCGAGAGCCTCAAGCGCTACACCGGCCTCGGCACGGGTCCTTGTCAAGGCAAGAGCTGCCTCACCGGCGCGACCCGCATTTGCGCCCAGCGGGCGCGGCTGCCGCGCGAGGCGCTTTTGCCCTTTCGCTCGCGGCCGCCGGTCTCGCCCACCGCCATGGCCACCTACGCGGGCGCGCCGCTCGAGGCGCTGCCGCTGCCGTTCGCCGTTCCCGAGAGGCGCCGCGCGCCGCATCCGCTGCGCTCCGCCGCCTCGCTGCCCGATCGTGCCGACGTGGTGGTCATCGGCGGCGGCATCATGGGTCTCGCCCTGGCCTGGAACCTGGCGGGCGCGGGCGTCGAGCGCGTGCTGGTGCTCGAGCGCGGATACCTCTGCGAAGGCGCCTCGGGCCGCAACGGCGGCGGCGTGCGCGCGCAATGGACCACGCCCACGCTGATCGAGCTGGCCAAGGAGTCGATCGAATTCATGGGCCGCTTCGCGCAGGAGCTCGGCATCAACGTCTGGCTGCGGAAAGGCGGCTACCTCTTCCTCGCGCACGACGCCGAGACGGCCTCGCGCCTCGAGCAGAGCGCCGAGCTGCAGCGGAAGCACGGCCTCTCGACGCGCATCATTTCGCCGGGCGAGGCGGGCGAGCTCGTCCCCGAGCTCGACACGCGGCGCTTCGTGGCGGCGTCGTGGCACCCCGACGACGGCGTGGTCTTTCCCTGGCCGTTCCTCTGGGGATACGCCGACGGCGCGCGCCGGCTCGGGGCGCAGGTGGAGACCTTCACCAGCGTCACCGGCCTCGAGGTCAGAGGCGGCCGCGTGCGCGCGGTGCAGACCGATCGCGGGCGCGTCGCCGCCGATCGCGTGGTGATCGCCTCGGGCGCGTGGTCGCCCGCGGTGGCGCGGCTCGCGGGCGTGGAGCTGCCGAACAAGCCGCAGCGCCACGAGATCGTCTCGTCCGAGCCGATGAAGCCGTTTCTCGGGCCCCTGGTCTCGATGCTCGGAACGGGATTGTATTTCTCGCAATCGATGCGCGGCGAGATCGTCGGCGGCATGGGCGACCCCGACGAGCCCGCCGGATTGAATCAAACCTCCTCATTGCGATTCATGACCCGCTATTCCCGCGCCTTGACCGAATTGATTCCGCGCTGCGGGAGCGTCAAGCTCTTGCGGCAATGGGCGGGCTGTTATGACGTCACGCCCGATCACTCGCCGATATTAGGCGAGACGCCGGGCGTCGCCGGCCTCTTGCAGATGAGCGGTTTCGTCGGCCACGGCTTCATGATGGCGCCCGCCGTCGCGCGCCGCATGGCCGCCTGGATGGGCGGCGCCCCGGACGACCTCTTCGAGCGCTTTTCGTTGAGCCGCTTCGCCGAGGGACGGCTGGAGAAAGAGACCTTCATCATCGGCTGACGGCGGGCCCGTGGGCAGGCTCGCCGGAAGCGCACGGTCTCTCCTCTCGCGCGCGTAGACAGGTCCGCTCGCGCGTGGGATCTCTCACGCATGGCCGCCTGGGAGCTCTGGATCGCAGCCGCGCTGCTGCTCGCCGGGAGCGAGCTGCTCCACGGCGCGCTGGTGCTGCTGCCGCTGGGCATCGCGTGCTTCGCCGGCGCAGTGGTGGCCGGGCTGGGCGCGGGCCTGACAGGCCAGGTCGTTGCCTTCGCGCTCGCCGCGGTCGCCGAGCTCATCCTCGCCCGGCCGCTGTTGCTGCGGCATCGCCGCGGACGTCACGTCGGCAACGCCGAGGCCATCGTCGGCAAGCGCGTCACCGTGCTGCAGAAGGTCTCCGACCAGAGCGACGGCGTGGTGCTGCTGACCGGCGAGCACTGGAAGGCGCGCTCGCTCAGCGGCGAATTGCAGCCCGGCGCCGTGGGCCAGATCATCGAGCTCGACGGCTTGCGGCTATTGATCGTTCCATATGACGAGTAATGGGGGACACCTATGAGTGGAGAGTTTGTCGGCGCGATCATCGCAGCCATCGCGGTCATCCTGTTCCTGCGGGCCGGCTTCCGCACCGTGCCGCAGGCGCACGTCATGATCATCGAGCGGATGGGCCGCTATCACCGCACGCTGCAGAGCGGGCTCAATCTCTGCATTCCCTTGATTGACAAGCCGAGCCCCATCCTAATGCGCAAGCAGGGCAACGTCGTGCTCTCGACCTATGTCGATCTGCGCGAGCTGGTGCTCGGGCTCGACAGCGAGCAGGTGATTACCCGCGATAACGTCGGGATGGGCGTGGGCTCGGTCATCTATTACCAGGTGATTGATGCGGTCAAAGCCAAGTACGAGATCCAGGACGTCGGCTTCGCCATCGATCAGCTGACCCGCACCAACCTGCGAAATCTGATGGGCGGGCTGACGCTGGACGAGTCCTTGACCAGCCGCGACCACGTGAACCTGCGCCTGCGCGAGGTGCTCGACGAGGCCTCGGAGAAGTGGGGCGTGAAGGTCACGCGCGTCGAGATCCGCGAGATCGATCCGCCCAAGTCGATCATGGACTCGATGGCGCTGCAGATGCAGGCCGAGCGCGAGCGGCGCGCGCAGGTGACCACCGCCGAGGGACAGAAGCAGGGCGCCATCCTCCGCGCCGAGGGCGAGAAGGCCGCCAAGATCCTCGCGGCCGAAGGAGATCGCGACGCGCAGATCGCGCGCGCCGAGGGCGACCGGCAATCGGACATCCTGCGCGCGAACGGCACCGCGGCGGCGCTGCAGGCGCAGTTCAAGGCCATCCACGACGCGGGCGTGACCCCGGAGATCCTGGCATTGAAATACATCGATGCATTGAAGGAGATCGCGGGCAGCCCGGGCACCAGCAAGGTCTTCCTGCCGTTTGAATCGAGCGCTTTATTGGGCGCCGTCAGCACGCTCGCCGAGGCGATCCGGCCCAGTAGTGCGCCGGCCGATCTGGCCAAGGCGCTGCCGCGGAAGGGAGCTTGAATGGCGGGGCAGGGATCGGCGGGGAACGTCCTCTCCGCGCTGGCGAGCTTCTTCATTCCGGGGCTCGGGCAATTGCTGCAGGGCAGGGTGTTGATGGCGATCGTTCATTTCGTCCTCGCCGGCGTGCTGTGGATCTTCCTGCTCGGCTGGGCGGTGCACCTCTGGTCGGTCGTTGACGCCGCGCTCTGGAAGCCACCGCCGGGCTGAGCACCGCGGGATTGCATCGCGCGGTGGTTGCAAGACCGCGCTCAGTGCGCTGGGAGGAAGAGCCAAATGCCATCGCCTGGACGACAACGGCCACGGTGCTGCCCAGGCTCTTCCGCAGCGCATCCAGGAGCATTCCGCGGAAAACGAACTCTTCACCAATCGCGTTGAGAATGGACCAGCAGACGGCTGCTGCGGCGATCAGCCAAACCGGCCCGGGTGGGAGCCTGAGGTTGTCGGAGAGCGGAGGTCGCAGGATCGCAACCCAGAGCAGGAGCGCTGCGCCCGACACGACGATCGTGAGCACCATCGCGGCGACCACCCGCCGCGAAAGCGAGCCGCGCTCGAGCCAGCGAAATGCGTCGGTATTCCGCATGACACGGGCAGCGATCGCGGTAACGATCAGGGCGATGAAGAGTGGCGTAGGCCACAGCCGCATGAGAAACGGGATCGTCGTGCCGCCCAGTACCAGCGCGCACATCAGCGCGTTGGCGAAGGCGAGCCCGAGGCGTCGGCGCGCCGCCCATCCGGCGGCAGCCACCAGCACGACGACGCCCGCGAGGCTCATACCGATCGGCATGAACGCCAAGGCGCCCAGCCACCCGGCCGCGAGGAGCGCCAGACCAGCACCGAGGGCGTCGCGGGGCAAGCTCTCGCGGTCCGGTTCAACTTTCATTGTATCGACGGTTTCAGCCATTCATCCCCGTGCAGCGGAACGTTGGCTCCAGGTTCCTCCGGCTGCCCCCGTCAGCCTGCCACATCGTTGGTCGCAGCGGCAGCGGCGCCGCAGCGCGAAGTCCGCCGCGATTGGCTAGACTGCGCGCCATGGACAAGAAGCTCGGCTTCATCGGCGTCGGCAACATGGGCGAGGCGCTGGTCAAGGGGCTCATCGCCAGCAAGGCCGCGGCGCCGTCGCAGATCCGCGTCAGCGCGCGGCGCGCCGAGCGCGTCGAAGAGCTCAAGCGCACTTATGGCGTCGCGGGCGGCAGCAACGCCGAGGTCGCGCGCGACAGCGACGTGCTGGTGCTCGCGGTCAAGCCGCAGATCCTGGATCAGGTGCTGCGCAGCATCTCGCCCGACGTCTCGCGCGACCAGCTGATAGTCAGCGTCGCGGCGGGCGTGCCCATCGCCGCCATCGAGCGCCGGCTGCATCCGCCCATGCGCATCGTCCGCGCCATGCCCAACACGCCCGCTACCGTCGGTGCGGGCGCCACCGGGATCACGCTCGGCGAGCACGCGACCGACGCGGATCTCGCCACCGCGAAGACCATCTTCGATTCGGTCGGGCTCACCGTCGTGCTCGAGGAGAACCAGCTCGACGCGGTCACCGGCCTCTCCGGCAGCGGGCCGGCCTATATCTTCCTCATCATCGAAGCGCTCGCCGACGCGGGCGTGAAGGTCGGTCTCTCCCGGCGCGCGTCGATGCAGCTCGCAGCGCAGACGGTGCTGGGCAGCGCCAAGCTCCTGATCGAGAGCGGGCAGCACCCGGGCATGCTCAAGGACGGCGTCACCAGCCCGGGCGGCACCGCCATTGCGGGCCTGCACACGCTGGAAGCGGGCGGCCTGCGCAACGTGCTGATGAACGCGGTGGAGGTGGCCACGCGGCGATCGCGCGAGCTGGGAGAGGAGTTCCTGCGCAAGCTATGAACGATGCACTGCTCAATCTCCTGAAGGGCCTGCGGCTCGCGACCGATGGCGCTGGCGCCGAAGCGCTCGCGGGCCTGCCGAAGGACCTGGCCGAGCTCCTCGCGGAGCGCGATGGCGGCAAGGGGACGGTGGGCGCGCGCGGCCGGCCGCTGACGCTCTGGAGCGCGGCGCAGGTCGCGAGCGAGGCGCAGGCGCAGGAGGTGTCGCTCGCGACGCCTGGCCTTTTGCTCTTCGGCACCGACGGCGGCGCGGAAGGGTATGGCTATCTGCCGCGGCTCAAGAGCGGGCGGTACGGGCGCATCTCGCTCCTGGCGGCGGGTGCGCACGAGTTCGACCCCCTGGGGGATTCGCTGCTCGAATTACTGCAGCAGCTTGCAGCGGGCCGCTGAGACTCAAAGCGACCGATGGGCGCGCCGTTCGCGCTCGAGGCCCCAGAGCGTTCGAGTGGTACGGGTGTAAATCGGCGCCGGAGCAAGGTCCGCAGGCGGCTCTCGAGCGAGGACCTGTTTCGCAAAGGCCGCTTGCGGGCAGACGCGTAGGGCGAGGTCGGGAACCGGACGAGCGGCGAGCGGCGTGTGGTTCATAGAGACGGTTGTTCGCTTTACTCGAATTACCGGCAAGGCGAGCTTTTCCCGTCACCAAGCCGCCCGCCGAGGTCGACCTGAGCTGCGCGGCCGACGCCGGTCAGCCGGAGCCTTGGCAGCCGACGCGAAGCAGCCACGTCTGAGGACCTGTGACCGGCGCGGCGGGCCCCGGCGAGGTCGCGAGGTAGCGCATCGAGCTGAACGGGTCGATGAAGGTGGCGCTGATCTGCTCGCCCCAGGCGCAAGCGTGGGGCGCGAAATTCATCAGCACATAGCGCAGCGCGCGGGCGGCCTCGCGCGGCGTCTTCAAGACATGGGCGTGGTAGCGATCGCCGAACACGCGCCCGGTGCGGCGCATCATCCGGTTCAGCGCCCTCGCCAGCCGGACCTCGAGCCCCTTCATCCCGCGCGCGAGGGACTCTTTGCCTTCGGCCTCGACCAGCAGGTGCAGGTGATTCCCCTGCACCGAGTAATGGACGAGCCGGAAACCGAATCGTTCGCGCCCCGCATTGAAGGCCGGTTCCAGCGCACGCAGGGCCCGGAAGCTGCGCAGGTTCCAACATCCTTTGGCGACCCGCAAAGTGACGTGGACCGGGTGGCGCGCGGCGAGCTCAGCTCGTTGCAAGTGGGGCATCCCCGAAGTCGTCGAGTGCTTCCGACCCGCCCCGGCGCGCCGCCCGCCGCGCCCATGGAAATCCAGCACCGTCTGCATCATTTGATTATGGCGTACAATTGGGGAAAGTCAAGCGCGGGGGTCCGAACCGGGTACATCGCGGACTCTGGGGTCCAGCCCTGCGCAGGAATCGAGGGAGTTTTCGCTTCACCAGCACTGGCAGTGGGCGATAGGCGGGACCAAGCGGGCCGAGCGGAATGCGTCTGCGCGTCCAGTCGCGCGTGTGGCAAGTCCAGTGGTCGGGGGTGCCGTCTACGCGCGGCCTCGTACACGGTGGCGCAACGAGCGAGGATGGGCCGATCGTCGCCACCTGGGCAGTTTTGCCGATTCTCGATCGACGCCGGTCTCGGCGCAGAGGTTCCGGATAAGGGCAGCGGCGTGGTCGGCGCTATCGAGCTCGTGCACAGCCCAGCCACGGTCGGCCGGCTCCAGACGTCGATGACGACTTACAACCGCCTGCGCAAGCGCTTTCTCCTTTCGAGCCAGCTCGCGCTCGAGCGTGAGAATCCGTTTGGTGGTCGCGACTGGCGCCCGCCCTTCGTCATCGATCGCAGGTCGTTCATTCTAGATACTAGCGCTCGCCGGGCAATCGTCGTTGTCGCTCGAGATACGCAGAAGCGCGAGGCCGGCCAGCCTCGCCGTCCCGGTCAGGACTCAGGCTTTCTCCGCGATGGACCGCATCGACGGCAGGCTGTGCGCATCGTGCAGCTGCACCGGCGGCGTCACCCGGGCCGGGCACGGGCCAGGTGCCGGTTGTCCCGCTTGTGCGCCGGAATCAATCCTGCAAACGCCTCAAGCAGGAGAAGGCGAGGCAGGCAGCGAAGTCACCGCGCGATCACCGCCGGCGGCACCTCGACGAGCTCGGTGCCGTCCAGCGCGACGCCGTGCTCGCGCAGCACCTGCTCGAGCCCGCGCTGCGGGTCGGGGAGCGTGGCCGGGTCGTTGAGCCGCACGAAGCGCACGCCGCCAAGCGTCGAGGTGGAGCCAACGGTCTCCAGCCGCAGGCGCCGTCCGTCCGGCGAGAAGCTCAAGCCCCGCACCAGGCGCGCGGCGGCGACCGGCAGGTCTTCCACCTCGCGGCGTGACGCCGTCTCGAAGAGGCGCACGGCGCCGTTCATCCCCGACGCGGCCAGCAAAGCGCCGTCGGGAGAAAAGGCGAGCGAGAGGGGCACCGCGCCCTGCAGCGGTAGCTCGCCGAGCGGCCGGAGCGTGCTGGCCTCGAGCAGCAGCACCTTGCCGTAGGTGCCGACCGCGAGTGTGTCTCCGCGCGGCGACAGCGCGATGGCGCTCGCGGCGACCTCGAGCGCCGGGAGCTTGCGGCCCGACGGCAGCTCGAGCCGCAGCAGGCGCCCCGCGACCAGCGCCACCAGCGCGGCGCCGCCGGCCGGCACGCTCCACTGCTCGACCGGTCCGTCGAGGGCAGCCAGCGGAGACTCCGGCTCGAGGAAGACCAGCCGCCCGCCCAGGTCGGCGACCAGCCGGCTGCCGGCGTAGATGGCCTTGCGCGCGGGCGCGCTCGCGACGATGCGGCGCGCGAGCCGACGCGTGGCCAGGTCCCAGACGTGCACCTTGCCGCTCGCGAGCACCGCCGCGGCCTCGCCGGCGCCGGGAGCCAGCGCGAGCGCCGCGATGGGGCCGTCGTCCTGCAGGCGCGTGGCGAGCCTGGCGTCGGCGGTCCAGCGGCCGATGACGCCGCTTTCGCCCGCCGCGAGGAAGCCGCCGTCGGGGAGGAAGGTGAACTCGGGTAATTCGCCGCTCACGCCCTGCTCGCCGGGGGAGACATCCCAGAGCAGCACCGCGCTTTGCTGCTCGCCCACCGCGACGTTCCGGCCGTCGGCGTCGAAGTCCACCCAGAGCGTGCGCGCGGGCCGCTGCAGCATCGCGATCTGGCCGCCGGTCGCCACGTCCCACAGCCGCACGGTGCGGTCCTCGGAGGTGGAAGCGAGCCGCGCGCCGTCGGGCGAGAGCGCGAGGTGGGTGATGACATCGGCGTGGCCGCGCAGCGTGGCCCGCAAAAGGCCCCGGTCGTCCCAGACGCGGATGGTGCGGTCGTCGAGCGAGGCGGCCACGCGCGCGCCGCCGCAGGAGAGCTCGTGCCGGCCTTCGGGCAGCTGGAGGGAGACGGTGCCGTCGAGCGCGGAGAGCTCTCCTGGCTGCGCGATCCAGACCTTGCCGCCGCAGGCCGCCACTCGCTCCGACGGCGCCAGCCGCTCGGCCGCTCCGCCGTGCGAGGTTTCCACGGGACCGGGCGCGGAACCCGCAGCGCGCGCATGATCCGCGGCGCCGCTCGAGGGAGCCGCCCCGTGCGAGGTGTTGGCCGCGCCGCTGGTGGGATTTCCCGCGCCGCTCGAGGGAACCGTCGCGCCGGCGCTCGGGAGGGAAAGCACCAGCGTCCCTTGCGAACAGCTCGCATAGAGCTTGGTGCCCGCGAACGCCAGCGACCCGCGCGCCTGCGCGCACGACGCGCTCGCGAGCTGCGCGCCGCTCCTCACCTCGTGGACGCGCACCGCTCCCTCGGCGTCGCGCGAGGCGAGCAGGGTCCCGTCGTCCGACCACGCCACCGACTCGATTCCGGCCGGCGCCTGGAACCGCCACAGCTCGCGTCCGGTGTCGAGCGAGAAGATGCGCACCGTGCCGTCGCTCGAGCCGGTGGCGCAGGTCTCGCCGCTTGGCGCGAAGCGGACCGCGTGCAGATCGCCCGCGGGGCCGCTGATGCGCATCACACCGCTCGCGTCCTCGCCCTCCACCAGGATGCCCCAGCGCGCCTCGGGTCCGTCGTGCTGCACCCGCGCGGCGGCGTAGAAGATCTCCGCGCGGTGCCAGAGCAGGTCGCGCTCGGCCGCGCGCGCTTTCTCGAGGAACGCCTGCGCGAGGTTCCCGTGCGCTTCGTTCAGCGCCGCGCGCGCCTCGCCGAGATAGAGCTGGGCCGTCCGGTACTCGCGCGCGACCGCCACCAGCGCGGCCAGGATCAACAACAGCGAGAACGCGCTCACCACCGACAGCGCGCGATTCTTCTGCACGAAGCGCTTGAAGAGCTCGAGCGAGCTGTAAGCGTAGGCGGCCACGTTGCGCCCGGCCTGGAAGGCTTCGATCTCCTGCGCCAGCTCGCTCGCGCTCGGGTAGCGGAGCGCTTTGTCGCGGCTGAGCGCGCGCTCCGCCACCGCGGCGAGCTCGGGCGGCGCGCCGGGCAGGAGCGCGCGCACGGGCCGCACCGGGTCCTTGATCACCTTGCCGATCACCGAGTACGCGGTGTCGCCGCGGAAGGGCGGCTCGCCGGTGAGGATCTCGTAGAGGATGGCGCCGAGGCTCCAGACGTCGCTGCGCTCGTCGATCTGGTCGAGCTTGCCCAGCGCTTGCTCCGGGCTCATGTACGAGGGCGTCCCGAGCGCGTGCCCCTCGACGGTCTGGTCGGGGCTGCGCAGCGCCAGCGCCTCGCGCGCGACCTTATGCGCCTCGAGGTCCTGCTGGCCGCGCGCCTTGGCGAGGCCCCAGTCGAGCAGCACCGTCTCGCCGAATTCGCCGAGCACGACGTTCTCGGGCTTCAGGTCGCGGTGGATGACGCCGCGCGAGTGCGCGTACGCGACCGCGTGGCAGACGTCGGCGAAGTGGCTGAGCAGCTTGAGTCGCTCGGGCAGAGTGCGCGCGTTGCCCAGCGCCGTCTTGAAGCTCGCGCCGCGCACCAGCTTCTGCGTGTAGTAATAAGCGCCGTCCGCGTGCTGGCCCAGCTCGTAGACCGGCACGATGTTGGGGTGCTCGAGCTGGCCGGTGATGCGCGCCTCGCGCAGGAAACGCGCGGCGGCGGCGGCGGTCTGCGAAACGGGCGCGCCGGTCTCGCGCTCGCCCGGCGGGCTCTCGACCAGCAGCTCCTTCAAGGCGATCTCGCGGCCGAGGTGCGCGTCGATGGCGAGCAGCACGCGCGACTGCCCACCGCGACCGACCTCGCTCTTGAGCAGGTAGCGGCCGGGCGTCTCGGGCGTCACCGGGCCCTCTTCGGAGGCGCCCTCGCGTCCGCGCACGAGCGTCCCGTCGGCGTCGGCGCCGGGAGCGAGCGTGCCTTCCGGGTCAGGTCCGGCCTCGCGGACCAGCGTGGGGATCGCGTCGTGCGCGACCCGCATGTCGCTGCGCACGAGCGTCCCGTCGGTAGGCTCTGGCTTGTCGGCCATCGCCTCCTTCTACTTCACCGTGACGGTCACGTCCGCGGAAAGGCCAGCGCGCAGCGCGAGGTCCGCGGGCGGGTTGTCCCAGGCGATCCGCACCGGCACCCGCTGCACGACCTTGACGAAGTTCCCCGAGGCGTTGTCGGGCGGCAGCATCGAGAAGCGCGCGCCGGTCCCGCCCGACAGGCTCTCCACATGGCCCTGGAGCTTACGGCTGCCGAAGGCGTCGATGCTAATCTCCGCCTTCTGCCCCGGCTTCATCCGCCCGACCTGCGTCTCCTTGAAGTTCGCCACCAGATAGGTGCGCAGCGGCACCAGCGCGGCCATCGGCTGGCCCATGCTGACGAGCTGGCCGTCGTGCACCGCCAGCCGCGACACCATGCCGTCCTCCGGCGCGGAGATCTTCGTGTACGAGAGCTGCAGGCGGGCGAGGTCGAGCGACGCCTCCGAGCTCTTGACGCGCGCGTGGGCGAGCCGCGCGTTGGCCTGTGCCACCGCGATCTGCGAGCTCACGGGCGCACTCTGATCGAGCCGGCCGCGCGCCTCTCCCACGCGGCTCTCCGCTGCCTTGCGCGTCTCCTGGGCGGCGTCGAGATTGGCGCGCGCCTGCTGCAGCGCCGCCTGCGCCTCGTCGTTGCGCGCCTGCGCGTCGTCGAGGGCGCTCTGCGCGACCACGTTCTGCTGCCGCAGCTCCTGCGTGCGCTTGAGATCGATGCCGGCCTTGCGTGCGTCGGCCTCGGCGCGCAAGAGGCCCGCTTTCGCCGCCGCTACCTGCGCCGCCGCGGTCGAGACGCCCACCGTGCTGCCCGACATCATCGCGCGCGCGCTGGAGAAGCCGCCGCGCGCGGACGCCGCCGCCACCTGCGCCTGGCTGTCGGCCGCCTCCGCTTGCGCGCTGGCAGTGTCGAGCTCCGCCTCGGCCTGCTTGACTTTGGCGGCGTAGTCCGCGTCGTCGAGCTCGAGGAGCAGCTCACCCTTCTTCACCTGCTGGTTCTCCAGCACATGGACCTTGCGGACTTGCCCCCCGACGCGCGCGGCGATGGGCACCACGTCAGCCTCGACCTGCGCGTCGTCGGTGGACTCGTGG